>JBQNBN010000011.1:0-43900 GCA_052169915.1 Treponema sp. | reverse complement strand
CTCTTGCAGACTGCATTTATTGAGCGTGAAAGTTATTATTGATTTTGCAGTCTGCCCAAGTTTGCCGTCGGAAAACTGGTTGCGGAGTTCGTCTGCACGCCTTTTCTGTATACCGTGCGTTAAATAATCTGTCATTGGACAATACAACGCCCTTTCCGCCCCATAGATATGCCGCCGGAAAACACAACTTTCCCTACGGCGGCAATTATCCATTGCAAATTATCAACTACACTTTGAATTTCCCCACCTCTTCCGCGAGCCCTTCAATGCTGTCTTTATTCTTTCTCGCCAAGTCATTCACCTCCTGCACGGCGTTGTTTATTTGCTGCACGCCTGCTGCCATTTCATTCATCGAGTCTTTAATGACCGCCGTCAGTTGGTCGAGTTTTTGCATTTCCTGCGCAACGCCTTTGCCGCCAACAAGCATTTCTTCCGAGCCGTTTTTGACTTCCATTGTAACGGCGCTGATGTTTTTAATCGCCGCCAATACTTCTCGGCTGCCGTTTTCTTGCTCGCGCATGGCGGCGGTCAGTTGCGCGCTCATGGCGCGGACGTTTTCCGACAGTTGGAAAATCGCGTTGAATTTTTCCTCGACGATTTTTGACGAGTCGGATAAACCGTTGATGTCGTCGCTTAATTTTTTTAGCGTGTCGGTAATCGCCTTGCCCTGCGAACCGGCTTCTTCAGCCAATTTCCGAATCTCGTCGGCGACGACGGCAAATCCTTTACCCGCTTCGCCCGCGTGGGCGGCTTCAATCGCGGCGTTCATCGCGAGGAGGTTCGTCTGCGACGCGATATTCTGAATAACGCTTGACGCTTCGATAAGCCCGCCGCTTTCGTCGGCAATCTTTTGCGTTACGGTGTTCGACGCGAGCAAAGTCGACTTGCCCTCCGACGTGGCGGCGGCAAGATTTTTTACCATATTGTCGCTCTTTTCCAGAGACTGAGTAATCGACGCGATATTCGCGACCATTTCTTCAACCGCCGCAGACGACTGCACTACGCTTGCCGACTGCGTTTCTATGCTTCCGTTGAGCGTCTCTATCGTGCGGATAATCTCTTCAATCGTGCCCGCGGTCTCGGTAACGCTCGCAGCCTGCGTCATCGCCTGCTGTTTTACGCCGTCGATATTCAAGGAGATTTCGTTGATTGCGCTTGCGGTTTCCGTCATGTCGGAAGAAAGTTCTTCACCAAGTTCTTCCATAACCTTGCTGCTGGCTCCGACAACGCGTATGGAGTCGCCGATTTTTGCAATCGTTTGGTTAAAATACGACGCAAGGTCTGTAATTTCATCGTTTCCGGTTACGGGAAGTCTCACCGTCAAGTCGCCTTCCCCTTGAGCGATGTTCTGCAACGCTGCGACAGTCGTCTGAATGGGCTTTACCATCGTCTGCGCTGTGAGAAACACGACGATGACCGCAAGCAGGAGAATGACGCCGCCGATGATAAACATGGAAACGCGCAGCGCATCCACCGTGCCCATAAACTCGCCGACGGGCGCATTGATAATCACAATCCAGCCGGTCGTTTTGATTTTTGCATAGGAAGCGATATTCGAAACGTTTTTGTAGCGGTAATAGCCGACGGTGCTTTTGTCGGACTTGATTGCCGTTTGGGTAAGTGCTGCCAATTCCGCATAAGAGGAATCGGTTTTTGCCAGTTCAACGGCGTTTGCGCGCTTTTCAACCAACTCTTGCGTGCGGTGCGCGGCGGCGCTTCCTGTCAGACCGAGCACGTAGCAATATCCCGTCTTCCCGACGACGATGTCTGCGATTTGCTCGGAAAACCATGTTGCCAGCGCGGCAGCGCCCAGAACGCCGACAACCCGATTTTCTCCGTTATAAATCGGAACGGAAAAGGTGATTATCATTTTATCGTCGGTGCGCGAGCGGTACGGCTCAGTTATAAAATGCTCGCCTCGTATGCCCGCCTGAATCCAATTTCTGTCCCTGCCGGAAATTGCGCGCCCGTCCAGCGTATACATGGTGCCGTCAATGTCGGTGATGGCGGCATCGTGCAGGACTGAGTTATACGCAACTTCCTTCTTTAAAAATGCGGCTTTTTCGCCGTATGAAACGTTTTTGTCGCTGAAAACCGGCATTCGGGCAATTCCTTCAAGAAATTGAAGGAATGAAACAAGCCTTCCGTCGATAATTTCCGCCACGTCGTTCGCTTTGCCGGTCAAATGCGCTTCGACTTTTTCCGTTACTGCCTTTTTGGCTATGCCGACTGCAAATAATCCTTCGGTAAGAGACGCCGCCGCAATCAACGCGCCGAAAATCAAAATCAGTTTTTTCTTCAATGAAAAACGCTTTGTCACAATAAGCCTCCATTCTCTTCATTCGTTTGTTGTGCTCTATATTTAGAGTTTTACCTTTTCGATTATACAACTACTCTAAATACAGAGCAACCGAAGAATGCGGAATGCGCGCGTTCAAAAAATCCTATTTTTCCGCACAAGGTGAACGTTCAAAACCTTAAATGACTAAAGATGTAGAAGCCGTAATCGATAAAATCAAACAATTCCGCATTGAAAAAAATATGTCGATCGTCCGCCTTTCCGCAGAGTCAGGCATTTCTCGGAGCCATCTCTTTTATATAGAAACAAAACGCACCGTCCCCTCGCTCGAAACGCTCAGCCGCATCGCCTCCGCCATGCAGCTGCAATTAAAGGACTTTTTTGTGTAGAGGAGAAAAATTATGCATTCTTAATTGCAAATCAATCTCCGTTGCCCTCTCCTCCATAAACCGTTACACTCCGTCAACGCTGCGCCGCGCGGCGGAAACAAATCTTGTCCAGTCGGCGCGGCGGTTTTGGAGGTATTGCAATGCAAACGAAAAAAGAAAGTCTGTCGGGGCAAATGACGTGGGTTAAGCCTGCGGTCATTTTTATCTTGCTGCTTGTCATGCTCATTCCCATTCAATTCGTTAAACATCTGGTAAGCGACCGCAAGGACTACAAGTTCAAGGCGGAAATGTCGATTATGGTGCCGCTTGGAGGGCAGCCGGTTATTCAAGGGCTGGCGGTTGCAGTCCCGTACCGCAAAGAGCGGAAAAAAGACGAGGAAATCGAGACCTATTACATCATCGAGATTCCGGAAAACTATTCCTTGAACGCAAAGATCGATCCGTATTATCTTTCGCGCGGAATATTCAGCGTGCCGGTTTTCAGCGGGACTCTTGAAGTCGCCGCGGAGTTTCCGTCGTTCCGAACTGCGCGCTTAAATATTCCCGAGCGCGACATTCTCTATAAAGACGCGGTTTTGATAGTCGGATTGAGAAACAAAAAAACGCTGACGGCGCGCCCCGCGCTGACGGTAAACGGAAAAAAACTTTCGGAAGCGGAAGCGGTTGCAAATACGTCGACGCCGTTTGAAAATCCCGTCTTTTACAATCTGCCGGAAGATATGCTCCGCTCGGGTTTTTCTCTTGCCGGAACACTCAATATTCAAGGGGGACAAAGTCTGTCCCTCTCTCCGACTGCCGAAGAAAGCGTTTTTACGATTGAATCGTCGTGGGCGGCGCCGAAATTTTCAGGCGGCTGGCTTCCGACAAAGCGGACGGTCGGCAAAGACGGCTTTCAAGCGGAATGGAATATTTCCGGTTTAAGCACGAATGTCCTTCCGATGTGGAAAACGGAGGAGCGTTCCGATTCCGACTCGTATTCGTATTATTCAAGCCGCATTCCGAGCGAGGTTCGTATCGATTTTCTTACGCCGGTCAATAATTATTCAGAAATAACGCGGTGCGTGCAGTACGCCCTGCTATTCCTTGCCTGTCCCTTCCTCACGATTTTTTTGTGCGAACTCTGGAGCGCAAGGCGCATTCACCCCGTGCAGTATTTTTTAATCGGCATGGCGGACGTGCTGTTTTATTTGCTGCTCCTTTCTATTTCCGAACACCTTTCGTTCAACTGGAGTTATTTTATCACCGCCTTTACCGTGTCGCTCGTCGTGCTTTTGTACTCCGCAGCGATTTTTAAGAATTTCAAATGGGGAGTTATGCTGTTTTCCGTGCAGGAAATCGCATATTTTCTGCTTTTCGGGATTTTGCAGTCGGAGGACTATGCGCTGCTTATCGGAAGCGTCGGCATTTTCCTCGTGCTCGTGCTGATTATGTTCCTGACGCGCAAGGTCGACTGGTACGGCAAAATGCAGGCTCCCGCCCTTATCCGCACCGCAAGCGCCGTTTTGGACGCCGGAGCCGACGAACTGTACCGCGATATCCGCATCGACATAAAAAAACACAGCGCCCCGCCGCGCCGGGATGACGCTGACACTGCGCCCCGCGGAGAAGACGCGCCGGAGAATGAATAGGTTGTAAATTATAATGCGTAATTTTGTTCGCCGCCAGCAAGTTGAGTTTTGGGGCGGCGGCAAAATCAGAGCGTCTCTATCATTACGCGAACACGCTTTTTGCATAGAAGCCCCATCCCCCGCAAGACACCGTTTCCCGCGAGTTTGCTTTTAGCAAACTCTGGAGAGCGGTACATAATTATGTCTTTCAAATCCCATAGCAACCGCTCGACAAACTCGCGCGGATGAGAAACTACGTTAAATCTTTCAAATACAGTTCTCCCCATCCGCAAAACTCGGGAGGGCGGTAACTTAGTTAAATCTTTCTAACGCCATTCTCCGTCGCCCGACGTTCTCCGCCCGACAAATACCGCTATCCTCAAGAATTCCCCTTCCCCATGCAAAAATTCCTGTTTTAGCGTTTAAGATTATTTAAATAAAAATTGCTGGCGTTTATTCAATGTTGGTGTTATCATAATTTACATATAAATAGGAGAAAAACATGGATTTTACTTTGAGCAAAGAACACCTCATGGCGCGCCAGTTGTTCCGTGAGTTTGCACAAAATGAAGTGAAGCCGGTTGCTGCCGAAATTGACGAAGAGGAAAAATTCCCCGAAGAAAACGTTAAAAAGATGGCAAAACTCGGCTTTTTTGGAATTCCCGTGCCGAAAGAATACGGCGGACAGGGCGCTGACGTCTTAACGTATGCGATGTGCATTGAAGAGATGAGCAAAGTCTGCGCTACGACCGGCGTTATTATTTCGGGGCACACATCCTTGTGCGTCGATCCCATCATGCACTACGGCTCCGAAGCGCAAAAACAAAAGTATTTGCCCGACCTTGCCTCCGGCAAAAAACTCGGAGCGTTCGGTTTGACAGAGCCGGGAGCGGGAACTGACGCGCAGGGACAGCAGACCGTTGCAGTCCTCGACGGGGATCACTGGGTTTTAAACGGCAGCAAAATCTTTATCACGAACGCCGGATATGCGGACGTTTTTGTCGTCATTGCCGTAACGGGAACCGTCGTCGATAAAAAAGGTCGTCAAAGTAAAGAAATCAGCGCGTTTATCGTTGAACGCGGCTTTCCGGGCTTTTCAGTCGGTAAGCATGAAAAGAAAATGGGTATCCGCGGCTCATCGACATGCGAATTGATTTTTGAAGACTGCATTGTTCCGAAAGAAAATCTCCTTGGGCCCAAAGGCAAGGGCTTTAATATCGCGATGGGCACGCTTGACGGCGGACGCATCGGGATTGCGGCGCAGGCGCTCGGCATTGCAGAAGGCGCAATCGAAGAGACAATCAAATACACAAAAGAACGCGTTCAGTTCCGCAAACGAATCAGTCAGCAGCAGAACACGCAATTCGAAATTGCCGATATGGCGGCGCGGACGCAGGGAGCCCAGTATTTGGTGTATGCGGCCGCCTGCAAAAAAGAGCAGGCAAAGACTGTTCAGGGGATGCGCTATTCTGCGGACTCCGCAATGGCAAAACTCGTTGCCTCCGAAGTTGCAAGCGATGTAACGCGCCGGTGCGTACAACTTTTCGGCGGTTACGGATACACCCGCGATTATCCTATCGAACGTATGATGCGCGACGCAAAAATTACGGAAATCTACGAAGGCACCAGCGAAGTTCAGCGCATGGTTATTGCCGCATCATTGGGCGTTAATTAAAAAGGAGAAAAAAGATGAGAGCTATTGTTTGTGTAAAACAAGTTCCTGATACATCGGGAAAGGTTGCCGTTAAAGAAAACGGACAACTTGACCGCGCCTCTATGGCAACTGTTACGAATCCCGACGATTTGAACGCGATTGAAGCCGCGCTCACGCTGAAAGACCAAACCGGCTGCGAAGTCGTTGCGGTATCTATGGGGCCGCCGCCTGCAGAGAGTATGCTCCGCGAACTTTTGGCGCGCGGCGTTGACCGGGCAGTTCTTGTTTCCAGCCGCGAATTCGGCGGAAGCGATACGTATGCAACCAGTCAGATTTTAGCTGCGGCAGTGCGCAAAATCGGTATCGGAGACGAAGACGTCGTATTTTGCGGAAGGCAGGCGATTGACGGCGACACGGCGCAAGTCGGTCCTCAGATTGCAGAAAAACTTGAACTTCCGCAGATTACCTATGCGGCGGACATTAAAAAGGAAGGAAACAGTCTCATCGTAAAACGGATGCTTGAAGACGGCTACATGATGCTCAAAATCAAGACGCCGTGCCTCATTACGTGCATAAAGGAACTAAATTCTCCGCGTTATATGAACGTAAAAGGCATTATGGAATGCTATTCAAAGCCGTATGAAGTCTACGATTACGAAACGCTCAAAGACGATCCGCTTATCGACAAAGACACAATCGGATTTAAAGGTTCTCCGACGAACGTTTACAAGTCGTTTACGCCGCCGCAGAAAGGCGCGGGCACCATGCTTGAGGGAGCCGATAAGGCGACTTGCGAAAAACTGGTCGGTATTCTTGCCGAAAAGCATATTATTTAATTCAAGGGGAACGTTATGGCATACGACAGCAAAGATACGGCGGCTTTTAAAGGCGTGATGGTATTCTGCGAGCAGCGCAACGGCGAAATCCTTAATACTTCGTTTGAATTGTTAAGCGAAGGGCGGAAGGTTGCGAATGAACTCAACAGCGAACTGTGGGGACTGGTACTCGGCAAGGGCATAAAAGAAGAAGCGCTCAAAGGGCTCGGCGGCTACGGAGCCGATAAAGTGTTCTATTGCGAGCATGAACTGTTGGCGGACTATACAACCGACGGTTACACGAAAGTGATAACGGAAGTCGTGGAAAATACGAAGCCTGAAGTATTTTTAATCGGCGCGACGACGACGGGACGCGATTTAGGGCCGCGCTGCGCAGCCCGCCTGCACACGGGTTTAACTGCCGATACGACGCACTTGGCGGTTGAAACGGAAAAATACAAAGACTTTTTAAGGAAGAATTCCACGCTGGACATCGATAAAATGCCGTTTGAGGTGAATACAAACCTTAAAATGACGCGCCCGGCGTTCGGCGGGCACCTTATGGCGACTATCGTCTGTCCGCGCTTCCGCCCGCAGATTGCAACCGTCCGAGCAGGCGTTATGAAAAAGCAGGACTTTGACAGCGCAAAGGCGGAGAAAACCGTTGTGGAAAAAGTTGCAGTCCAGCTTTCCAAAGAGGATATTGCAGTCGATATTCTTGAAATCAAAAAGACTGCAAAGGACTTGGTTGACCTCATCGGCGCAAACGTCGTTGTTTCCGTCGGACGCGGCATCAGTAAAGATCCTAAAGCGGGAATTCAACTTGCGTCCGATTTGGCGGAAGCGCTCGGCGGCGTTGTCGGCGCGTCCCGCGGCGCGGTCGATGCGGGCTGGATTGACGCAAACCAACAGGTCGGACAGACGGGAAAAACGGTTCATCCGCATATCTACGTTGCGCTCGGCATTTCTGGCGCAATTCAGCACTTGGCGGGTATGCAGGACTCGGAGTACATCATTGCGGTCAACAAAAATGCAGACGCTCCGATTTTCCAAGTTTCCGACTACGGCATTACGGGCGACTTGTTTAAGGTTGTTCCGATGCTGACTGAAGCGGTAAAAGCCGCAAAGAGCAGTTTGTAATTTAAGAATTGCGCGATAAAAAAGAGCGTCCATGCGGACGCTCTTTTTTTGCTACGACATAAAATGCGGAAGATACGCGGTTCAATTTTGCGCTTCACTTCCGTTTGAATTGAAACTACAGTCCCGACAAATTATATGAGGCAGTCCAGCCTTTTTGCTGCTTGCTTTTGACGTAATACCAGTCGACTTCATTGCCTTCGTCATCGGTGAGCGTTGTTTTTTGCAATGCCGTCGCGGACGAGCCGCTTTTAAGCGCCGCCGTAGTGCGGACATCATAGGAGTCGAACGAGGGGACGCTTAACAGTTCTACGTCATCGGCGGCGGTTACGTTTTTGGACACCTTTTCTATCGTCAGCGTTTTCAAATAATTTTCTTCGGCAATAATCGTTTCAGTCAAATTGCGGATGCCTTCAATTTCATCGGCATAATTATCGCTCAAAGCCGCCGCATTGGTGAAAAGTTCTGCTCGGATAATATCGTTGCGGGACTCCGTTGCAACCTGCGCAATCATCATCGCCCGCACGTCGCGGTCGCCGGTTTCAACATTGTCCCGCTTTACAAACTTATCTTTGATAATCGAAGAGCCTGCAAGTTCCGGACAGTAGGCGGCAATCCGCACGAATAAACCGTCGTCTTGGAAAGTTTTATCGTTATACACTGCAACGACAAAAAATTGCGGCATGATTTCATCGGTTACGCCGAGTATGTTTTCCGATTTGTATAAAACCGTGTCCGGCTTCGAGATGAATGCCGGAAAAGTGTTCGGCTCATAACAATAATCTTGAATCCAATACTCATTTTCATTCAACCTTATATGGAAGAAAGTGCGTTTTTGCCCGTCGGTGCGCACAGCTTCCTTTTTTTCACCGAGATATGCGGCAACGTCTCCTAGCACCGCCTCCGCGCTCCATTTCATTTTTCCCTGCTCGTCTTCAACGTAAAGCGCCGCCTTATTCGCATAGATGACGCCTGTAACAGTCTGCGCTTCGCCGGAAGAAGCCTCGCCCGTCGCTTGAGACATCACGCCGCCGTCCTTTTTGGTGCAGGACGAAAGTAAAAGCGGCGCCGCGCACAGCAAAATCAACATTTTTTTCAAATTGACATTCATAAAAACCTCTTCATAGAAAAATCGTAGTGTTTTGACGCTCAGTATATGATTATGAAATCGTATTTGCAATAGATTTAACTCCTATACAAGACGACTAAAACGACGGAGGAATTTTCAGCAAGTCCGATTTGAAAAGGCATACGGTGAAAAATATACGGCATGCGGATTAAAAAGCATATCTGACTTTCAAACGCTGCGATTCCAGTCGGCATGGGACAAAAGAAACGGCGTACTACCAATCGATAGGAGAAACTGATAGACTAAAGCGTACCGAGGCAGAGAAAACCGTATGAAAAACAAAGAAACGGCGCGCGAAAGGCAAAACGTCGCGAAAAAAGCGTACGACACGATTATAATCGGCGTGTGTTTATCGCTGGTCGGCGGATTTTTGGACGCGTATTCGTATCTATTGAAAGGCAGAGTTTTTGCAAACGCGCAAACCGGAAACCTTGTGCTGCTGTTTGTGTCGCTGTCCGGCAGGGAATGGGGCAAGGCGCTCAAATACCTTGTGCCCGTCGTAACCTTCGCTGCCGGAATATTTTTTTCCGCGCTCGTCTTGAATAAAAGCTCCGTCAAAAATCATCAGCGGCTGACTGCCGTTTTATTATTCGAGTGCCTTGCGATTGCGGCAATCGGTTTATTCGGCGTTCATTTTCCACACGACATTGTCAACTCCGTCATTTCGTTCATCGCCGCCGTCCAAGTTGCGAACTTCGACAAAGTGGACGGGCAGCCGATGGCAACGACGATGATCACCGGCAACTTAAAAAGCAGCATGCTGAATGCGGCAAAATATTTGTGCACCAAAGAGGAGCGGTATTTGCATTCGTGTTTGAAATACCTCGTTATCATCACGGGTTTCGGAGCCGGCGTTGCAGCGGGATTTTTTGCAATAAAACTCTGGAAGGAAAAATCGCTTTGGGCGTGCGAAATCTTTATTGCCGCTGCATTTGTTGCGCTTCGGCGGGCGGCAAGAGGAAATGGATTTGAAAGATGAAACTACGTTCCGCCCGCGCAAGTTTTTGCATACCGCAAAAACTCGCAGAAAACGCCGCTAGGCTTCTGATTTTGTTGTTTGGCAAAAATTTAGTGCGGGTAGGCGCTCCGTTATGTCTATCAAACTCAGGTGTTCCAGCGTCCGCAGCGATTGCTTTCGTTATCTTTCGTTTTTGTTAGAAAACTTTGTAAGGCGGGAACTTCACCGAACACTATTTGCCTTCAAGTTTACGACGAACAAACTTGCAGCAGGCGGCACGCCGTTCCGTCTCTCAGATTGCGTAACAACCGCCTGCGTTACAGTCTATGTATCACCATTCGCGTAAGTCCTCATTGCCATCACAGTCCCTTAAACCGAAATATTCTTCCAATTCTTTGGTTTCGGTCACCCATGCGGGCATTGGTTCCGTGCTCTTATTTTGCAATTCTTTCATTACAGCGTGCCGCAAACCGGCGATAAACTCATGGTCATATTCATATATCGAACAGGTTTATTGCATTTTCCAGAGCGGCACTCTTATTTTTGAATAAAACTCGATGCTGTGATATTTTTCATACAATGTAATCGCCGCCCGTTGCCGCTTTTTGCCGTTTTGCCAAAAGTTATATAGGAAACTTATAAGCCCGCCTCCCAGCAAAACGGGCGCAATATTTTTGAGTGCCTCTAAAATATTCATCCGCATAAAATATATCTCCTAGTTGTGCGCAATGTTTCACGGGCGTCCGCGGCGGGCGGAAAAACTTTATCTGCCAGATAAAACTGAGCCGCCCGCCCGCACACAGTTTTTATTTTCCAACAAAACTGCGAAATGCGCGGAAGGCGAAATCTCTACGATTTAGTCATTCCGTCAGTCTGCTGTAGGGGCACCCCTTCAGTTTGCAAAGCAAACTGAACGCGGACGGGCGATAAAGTTACATCCTCACGATTCAGTTATTCCGTCCGCCCCGCCCCTGCCCTGTACACTATACGCAAGCCGACGGCAAAACCTCGACTGTCAATCATGGCATAGGTCCGATGCGCATGAGCGGTGTAATCCGCATAGAAATTCCAACTGCCGCCGCGTACAACGCGATGGGTTCCTGTAGCTGTGCCAACAGGGTCGCTTTGACCGCCGGCGGGCGTACTATCACTGTACCAATCCCAGCACCATTCCGACACATTCCCGCTCATATCATATAAACCATAGCCATTCGGCGATTTTGTTTTTACTTCATGCGTTTTATCACCGCTGTTCTTATCATACCATGCATAGTTTTTAAGGCGGTCTTCACTATCCGTTCCCGCCCATCGAAAGTTTGCGCCGCCCATTGCAGCGTATTCCCATTCCGCTTCCGTCGGCAGCCGGAAGCCTTTTTTACTGAAATCGGCGGTAACATTTTCTTTCCGTACTTTATATACGCAGTGTTCTTCTCCCATAATTTGCGCCGTAAGCTCATTGCAAAAAGCAATGCAATCAAGCCAAGTCACCCTTTCTACAGGATTCTTCTTTGAATCTGTGTACTTACTCGGATTTGTCCCCATCACCGCAAGCCACAATTCCTGCGTTACTTCCGTTTCTCCTATGGAATAGGCGGAAAGATTCACGGCGTGCTCCTTGTTATCGATTTGTTCGTTATCTCCTAAAACCGCGCCGCGCACGGCTGCGATCGGCTTCATCGTAAAACTGACGCCGTTTAAGAGGAAGGTTTTATCGCCGCTTTTCGTTTCCGCCGCGGAACTTTGCGTTGCAGACGGCAAAGCGTCGGGCTTGGCGGCAAGGCTTTCGTCCCGCCCCGCAAGATAGATGGACTTTCTGATGTTCCGGTATTCATCCGGATTTTGTTTACCGGACGTCTTTGTCAGCACCTCATTGCGGATGTCGATCAGAATGTCGGAGAAGGTTTTATTTTTCTCGGTTATGCGTTTGGTCAAAATGGGCGTGAAGATGCCGTCTTGCGCGGTGTCCCCTGCGCTGGCGGAATACGCGATGATGGTGCTCTTCGGCTTTACTTTGACGGCGGCAAGTCCGCGGGTGTCCGCTCCGCGATGGCGGCTGACTGCAAAGGGATTGTTTCGGCATGAATCGAGCACGACGACGTTCGCTTCCCCCGCCATGCTCGCCATCAAATCATCGACGTTGACGCAGTTGTAGGCGACATCGTCTTCATCCTCAAGCGTCGCCTGCAAGGGAATGAGGTAATTGACGCCGTTCACCTGCACCGCGTGCCCGCCGTAATGGAAAAACGCAATGCCGCCTGCGCTTTTCGTTTTTTCCTTAAACGACTTTAATGCGCTCCGCATCCGGTCGCGGTCGGCGTCCTGCACAAACGTAACGTCAAACCCGATACTCTCAAGCGCGGACTGTAATGCGCGCGCTTCCGCTATGGGCTCTGCCAACGCGCCCATGTCCCGCCCGTAGGCTCCGTTTGCGATCAACAAGGCGTTTTTTACGTCTTTCGGGAACGCGGCAAACGCCGTGCATATAAATAGAAGAAAAATTATTCGTTTCCTTGGTGTAAACATTTCTGATAGTCCTCTTAAAAGATTTGTGGATTTTTTGCGGAATGCGCAGGGGCGGACGTCCCTGCAAGAGAAAATGCCCCTGTGCAAAAATTAGTGCCCCTTGCCCCACCGGTAGTCTTTGTACGTATTTTTTAAGTACTGCGCATTGGTTGCAGGATTGGTAACATTCACCGCTGTCCATGTAGAAGAGGAACTCTGTTGAACATACCAGAAGTTTGTATCGGCAAAAGTTACGCTATTGAGCGCAGAGCATCCTTCAAAGGCATTATATGCAATGGATTTTAAGGCGAGAGGAAATATAATTGCTTCTAACTTTGAGCAATATTCAAAAGCGCCCAAGCCGATACTTACCAGTTGCTCATCACTTTCGACATAGTATCCTGGAATGCCGCTGTAGCTAAAGGCTTTATTGCCAATAACTGCTACTGTAGAAGGCAAAGAAAATTCTTTATTAAGAGCAGTACATCCAGAAAATGTCCGCACTTTTATCTCTGTTATTGCCGTTTCACCTGCATTAAAAGACGCTAAAGCCTTGCAGTCCTCAAAGGCGCTTTCTCCAATACTTTTTACGCTTGCCGGCAGCGTAATTTCTTTTAGAGAGGAGCAGCCCCAAAACGCTCTATTGCCGATTGTCGTTACTCCGTCGGGAATGGAAATAGTTTCTATACTGCTGCACCAGTGAAACGCATTATCTCCTATGGTTTTGACCGTTGAGGGAATGACGATTGATACGATGTCTTTGTATTTACTACCGTATTCCTGTCCTTCAATTTTTACGACATTGAGACCGTAGATTGTCTCGGGAATATATAAAGTACCGGAAAGCTTTGCCTCTGAATTCAATCCGCAAAAACTTACGGATTGCTTATCGATATTTTTGAACTTGTAATTCCCGTATACATACTCTTTATCCGTATCAAACATGCATCCGCTAAAGATAAAAAGTAACGATAAAAAAATATAAATTTTGCTTTTCATGTCGTTTTCTCCTTGATTATTAATCATAAACATTTGCAATATTCACCTGTATACCGAAGCTGGATATGTGCTGTATAAAGGGAAGTATCCTGGAAGGTTCCGTAGTAACAGTTATTCTGGGACGGTATTCGGCGTAAAACATAAATCGGTCCCCAAGCTTAAATTCCAAATCAGTAGGGACACTTATTCCAAAGTCAAAGCTTGTTACAGAATCGGCGGAAGTGTGATTGAGATCCTGACTTATTTCCCACTGGCAAGATAAGCCTACGCCTGTATGAAACGCAATACTCTTAAATGCTGCCCCCAGTTGAAGTATGAATGGCGTAAAGTCATTGTATATCAACTCTTCGGAATCGAATCTTTTATATGCGAATCTGTAGTCGGTTCTGATTTTCGTTTCAAATGCCTCACTACGAAACCGCGCTTCCGTCAAACCGACGGTAAAGCCGTGCGCATTAAACGCAACAATATCTCCCGCCGCAAAATGAGAAAACGTATACGCCGCGTTCATCCCGAACGAATACCACGGGTATTCCGCCCCTATTATTCCGTTGTAATACACAGCCGGAGTCCCGTCCGTCTTTCCTTCCGCATTTGCGCGCGCGGATGCAGTTTGGCGTTCCTGCTCTGCCAGCAATGCGTTTATGCGTTCCAAATTGATTTCCGCCTCCTTGCTGCCGCCTGCAACGGCTTTTTCATAGAGGCGTTTTGCTTCGCGGTAGTCAGCGCTCTCTCCACCTTTGCCGTATTGATAAAATCTTCCGAGCGCATTCATTGCATCCGCATTGCCGTTTGCCGCAGCCTTTTTATACCATTCAAAAGCGGCTTTTTCGTCTTTTTGAATGCCGTTTCCGTTTTCATAACAGCGTCCTGCCGCATATTGTGCGCCGCCTTCACCGGCCTCCGCCGCAATAGCGTAATATTCAAAGGCTTGCGCCTCGTCTTTTCGGGTGTTGTCGCTGCCGTAAAAGTAGCGGTTTCCCAGTTCGTAGCACACGCGCCGTTGGTCGTAAGACAGATAGGTCAGCGGCCATGTTTCAGACGTTCCCGCTTTAATTATCGTATTAAGACTTTCGCTTTTGCCGTCGGCATATTTCACTTTGATTTTATGGATGCCGCTTGACAGTTCAAACCGCTCTTGCGAAAAACCGTTTAAATCTTTTATATGCATACCGTCAACAAGAACGGAACACGGCGTATACACCGATATATCCAAAAAGCCCGTCAATGTCTTTGCCGAAACGCCTGCTTCCGTTTTTCCCGCAAGATATATTTGCCCGACTAATTGACTATATTCGCCGGTATGCTGTTCGTCATTTGTCTTCCGAAGAACATCTCGCCGGACTTTTTTTAACACGTTTTCTATGCTCGTATCTTTTTCCGTAATATGTTTAGTCAATATCGGGGTAAAAACGCCGTCTTTTGCAGTCTGTCCGCTGTCTGCGGAATACACGATAATTGAATTAGCGGGGCGTTTGGTAACGGCGGCAAGTCCGCGACTACTTGCCGCACCGCGCAAAGTCGACTGAAACGGATTATTCCTGCACGAATCGAGCACGACAATATTTGCATCTCCGAGCATACTGTCCATTACTTCATCAACATTGATACACCGATAACGAACTTTATTTTGATTTTCAATTTTCTCGTTTGCAGGAATGAGATAATTGACGCCGCTTACTTGCAGCGCGTGTCCGCCGTAATGAAAGAGCGCAATGCCGCCTTCGTTTTCGTTTTTTTCTTTAAAAGCCTGCAATGCAATTCCCATTTGTTCAAAGTTTGCATTTTCTACAATAGTAACATTAAAGCCTATGCTCTCAAGCGCAGATTTTAATGCGCGCGCTTCCGGTACGGGCTGCGTCAATGCCCCTATGTCGCGCCCATAGGCACCGTTTGCGATAAGAAGCGCGTTTTTTACATCCTGCGGGAACGCGCCCATCGTCGCGCCTATTACTATTAATAGAAGCAAAATAAAAATTATTTGTTTTTTGGGTGTAACCATTTCCGATAGTCCTCTTAAAAATTTGTGTTTTTGGGGAATGCGAGAGAGACTTTGTATGATGCCCATAAATAGAAAGGCTATCTCAAAACAAGAGTTTTCAGATAGCCTAAAAATGATGTCCTCCGCCGTTCCCCGTCCCGCCTTTTACGGCTCCACCGTGTACGAGATTTTGAATACGCCGGTTGTCAGTTTTTTGTGCTTTTTAACGCCGGTAATGCCGCGCGTGGTGTTTGTGATGAGAGACGGGCGGTATTTTCGCTCGGAGGTTTCGTCGGGGAGCTGGCTTTTGTCGCTTGCTGCGTAGATGAACAGGTGTTCCGCGCCGTAAACGCCGTCTACCACTTGATAATCGGTGTCTTCGTCATCGGGGAAGGTGCGCACGGCGTCAGCCGGCATAAAATTGTCTTTGACAGGGAGCCAGAAAGCGTTGCCGTTTGCGTCGATTCCCATGATTCTGATAAAGGAATCTTGATTCGTGCTCACCATGAATTTGACGGTGTCGCCGGGGTGAAGCGTATCGGCAAGGCAATTTTCACTGTCGAGCATGGCGGCGGTGATTTGCACGGCTCCGTTTTCCTTTTTCGGAGCGGTTGAAGCGGTTTGCGCGAATGATTTTGGAGACTGTCCAGTAGACTTTTCTGAATCTCCGCTTTTTTCATCGTCCTGCGCCGCTGATAAGTCCGCTTGTGCAGTCGTGCTGCCGCCTTCCGCTGCCGCAGCGTTATCGGCTTTCATCTCCATATCGATTGGCGTTGCGTCTGCTTGCGGCTGCTTTTGAACGGTGGCTAAGGTTCTGCTTTTCCCGCCCGCATCCATTTTTGATTCTAGCAAGGATTCGGCTTTTGCAAAATCCTTTGCAATCGCTTCCGCCTGCGCAATGTTTTGCGGATACAAGGTCAAGTCGTATTCGGCAAGTTCCGCCGCTGGAATGACCGCAGTGTCCGAAGCAAAGAGCACGGTCTCCTCGTTTTCGGTAACTTCAAGGTTCAGCGTGAGACTGACCAGCCCCTTCGCCTTGTTTTCGATGTATTTTCCGGTCAGCGTGTACTTTTTCTTTGCAGAAACCGCTTTTGCAGCCGTCATGCCGGACGGAAGCCCGCGCGATTTTACCGCCTGAGCCGCCTGCACGTCGGAAAGAGTGGGACGCACCAACTTGATGCGCCGCGAATTGGAAGCGGCCTTTGCAATTTCATCCTTCATCCAGCCCGCCGCCGTGCCGCTCGTCCCGCTTTCGCCGAAATAAATGCCGCCGACCGCAATTTCCGCAGTCGGAATGTTCCTCCGCGCCAAACGCTCGTCAAAACTGCCGATTACCTCGCGAATCGACTTTTGCGCATACAGCGCGCCCGCTGCGCACAACGCCGCAACAGTAACCATAAATCTTTTCATCTTGTCCTCCAAAAAATCAATTTT
The DNA here is from genome assembly GCA_052169915.1 of Treponema sp. GTDB lineage: Bacteria > Spirochaetota > Spirochaetia > Treponematales > Treponemataceae > Treponema_D. The sequence goes on along the minus strand of JBQNBN010000011.1, from coordinate 26,996 downwards.
TTCTTCTATATATAATGGATATGTTTACGCCCCGCAGGACGACTTATACCCCGTCCGCCTGTCCGGCTGCTCCGAGCCGCGCCGCAGAGGACGAGCCGAAGTCCGTCTCCGGCCCGTTCCTGACGATGGACGCAAAGGCACCAGCAAAACCGTAGTCCGCGCACGGCGCAAAGGATTTTAAAAGCCGATACTGCGAACCGGTGAACTCGCGCCGCCAGAGTTGAACGCCGCTGTGCACGTCAAAACCTGCGATAAACGGAACGCCGCCGAACCCGGAACTTTCTTGCGCCCGGCATACACCGCTTGCAATCAGTTCGCGGCTTTGCGCATTAAAATGTACCGCGGCGATGTAGGAAAAGGGCGCGCCGCCGCGGTAAAAAACCTCCGCGCTGCTTTCCGCACCGACTTTTATGATGACCGCTTCCGATTTTTCACTGTCCGCACTTTCGCCGCCGGCATAGAGCGCGCCGGAATCATCCTGCAAGGCGGCGGCAACGGAGCGGATTTTTCCGTTTAAGGGAATTGTCTCCGCTTGTCCGTCTTCTCGCACGGCATATAACACCGACGGCAAAGGCAGCCCGTCGTCCGTATACGGATTGCAGAATAGGAAAATCGTTTTTGCCGCGGCAGCATAGACGGGAATTACCGACGAGATTGCACCGGCTCCATCGGACGGAAGATTTAACGGCAGCCGCCGATAGCGAAGCGCGTTTTTTCCGGCGGAAATCTTTGCAAGCAGCAGCGCGCCCTCACCATCAAAGCCGACCGCCGCACACGAATCGCCGTCAAGCCGCGTCATAGCGCTAAAGCCCGCACACTCGGAATACGTTTTGCCGTCCGCAAGCGTTCCGTCCGGCGCATACAATTCCGCAAAGCCTGCGTGCCGCCCGTCTTGAATGCGCTGCCCTGCCGTAAGAACCAAGCCGCCGTCCAAAACGGCAACGTCGTACGCGCTGCCTTCGGGGGAAACGCCGCTCGCGCCCGTCATCCAGCGAACGGCTCCCGCGTTGTCCATGCAGCGAAGCGCGGGGCAAAAATACGGATTGCCGTTTGCGTCGGTAACTTTTTGCCGTCCGGCTGCATAAAAAACGTTTCCTCCGTCCTTTCCCGTCCCCGCCGCAATTTTTTCGATGATAAAAGACGAGTCTTCCACTTTCCACAGCGGCTCATTGACGGCAAGAATCGGGCGTTCGTCTTCTTTTACAACGCGCTTGCCGTCGAACACGTAGACGTACACGTAACCGGACTGGAGAAAGGTGTTTCCCAAAAGCGGATAGTTTTTCCGGTCGGCGGAAACGGAGACTTTGACCGTCCGCAATTCTTCTTTCGATTTTAAGATTTCGTACACCGCCGTTTTTGCCGGGGCGATATTGTGTTCAAGCTTTGCCTCGCGGGTATTAATCCGCCCGTCAAGGCAAGAGGCAAAAATCGTTCCGGCTCCATTGGTTATCTGCATACTCTGTTTGGATTTATTGCGCACGACGATGTACGATTCGCGTATGCCTTTGCTCACAGGATTTTCGATTGAAACGGCGTTCTGCCGGTCGGTTATCTGGACTTTCGCGTTGTGCCAATAGAATACCGACTTTGACAGCGGAATTTTGTACGTAACCGTCCAGCCGTCATACAGTTCGCTGTCATGCAGGGGAAAGGAATTTTCAGCGGATTCGCCTGAGCGGAGCGTTTTTCCGTCAATGCTTATCTCAAAACGCGAATTATTTACGACCGTTGCGCGGAACGTGTTATCCATAACGGCGACTTTACCGGTCTTACAGGAGGCTTGGACAAAAAACGCCAAGACGATACATAATAAATAGGGTAATTTTTTCATACTCTTATTGACATAGCAACTGCCGCCGCCGGAATCCTTGTGCGGGCACGGCGGTGCGAAAAATAAACGCAGGTTCAGCCTCGGCCGAACCTGTGTTCTAAAACATGTATTATTCCATGAAAAGTTGGACGCGAGAGTCTTCAACAAGGCTCTTCTGACCTACTTCGCGAATATCGTACTGATAGTTACCGTTCATTTGCGTTACGATAACGTCGTATTTATATCCCGCTTTGAACTTATACGGATTGATTGTCTTTTTGTCGAAATTATCAAATTCAAAAGTGAGTGCGCTATAGGTCTGCCCTGCATTTCCATTTGCAGCAGGAATTTCATAGACATCGAGGCGTCCAGAAGGTGTAAGGCGCAGACCTTTTTGATTTTTCAAAGTTGTTTCTGCATTGCGGAATTCAATACTGCTGCTCGTATCGTTTTGCAGATTGATAAATGCAACGTCATAGCCAATGTTTGACGCAGAGGGACCTGTAAAACGCATAGGTGTTAAGTTTTCGCCAACTTTCTCTGGAATTGCTCTCTTTCTATCTGCTTTACCTGCGGTCATTGATGTTTTGTCACCCGTTTTTGGATTTACAAAAACAAATCTTGGATAAAAATCATAAGCAATTCCATCCTCTCTCGGAGCAAGATATATTCGCTTATTCGTTTGCAGCGGTGGTAATGTTGCAATCACTTCGCCTTGTCCCGGATCTCCCATTTGAAGTTCCAAAACATAGTGTTCAGACTCATTGCTTACATAAATACAGGTTTGCTGGTTCGTATCTACTCCGGCATAAATGCTGATATGGTTCTTATCGTTTTTGTCTTTTAAATTGTAGACAACAAGGCCGGTATAAATAACGTCAGCCTCTGTAAGACGAGCCTTTCCCCGATATGTCGACATGGTCGCCGCACGTATTAAAAGCGAACCGGAATCAGGAATCCCCGGAAGGTTAGCCAGATTAAAACTTCTTGACTGCCCGGCTTTAATTCCGCCAAGCACGGCATTCTTTTCAACCTTACCGGCGAATATGACAACATCGGTAAGAGTTTCGTTTGAAATCGTCAAAGAACCCGCTTCGCTCTTAAAGCTTATATCCTTCTGCTTTAATGTAACGGTGTTCCCGCGAGAACCGTCTCCTTTCGGCGTACTCGTGCACCCAACCACAACTGCCGCGGCAAACAAAAGCGCCGGCAGAGCCAACAGAGCCCTTTTTTTCATAGGAAGCCTCCAATAAATGAAATACATCAATAACTTAATTATATTTGCTGTTACGCAATCAATATTTTGATGTTATCTTCTATCCTAATTCAAGATTTTGATTATGTAAAGTTAATAGCAACAATATTTTGTTAGTGTACGGTATGAATTTTAAGGACAGACTTCGGGAAGAAATCGAATATAAAGGTCTGCTTGTAAAGGAAATATCATCTCAAGTAGGAATCAGCAACAGCACTTTTTTATCATACATCGATTCGCGCGCGGTTCTTCCGAATGTCGAAACGGCGGTAAAAATCGCGCAGGCTCTCGGCGTAACGGTGGAATACCTCGTTACCGGCAGCGATACCGTTTTGGAGGCGCAATACGCCGACTTAAAAGAGATCATCCGCGACCTTACCCGCCTGTCGCGCCCGCAGCTTGAAACCGTCAAGCCGATGATTCACGCGCTGGTAAAATAAGGGACAAGGGGAATGTTGCGGGCGGCAGAGGAAATAGATTTGAAAGATGAAACACAAGTCTTCCTGCGCAAGTTTTTGCATACCGCACAAACTTGCGGGAAACGCCGTTAGGCCGCCGGATGTTGTTGTTTGGAAATTCTTGATAGGCAGATCGATACGGCGGTATGCCAACTTATGGATTGAGCGAAGAAGAGATTGGAATCGTGGAGAAATTATACTATTTATGCTAAAAATAACGAAATCACAGAGGAGCCGTTATGTCCTACGAAACAGTTATTGAACAAGTAAAAATGCTGCCGGAACCGCTATTAGCGCCGGTTTCGGCTTTTATAAAACTGCTTGAATCAGAGCAAGATAATTTTACGCAAAATCATACCGAACAAGCAAAGCCGAAAGACAAAAAAGCCTTTTTTGCATTAGCGGGGAAAATGCACCTTGACCAAGAGGAAGTAACCGAACTGCGCGAGGCAAGTTTAATATGATTCCGGCAGACACAAATATCATCATAGACTTTTGGAATAAGCCTACGGTCGCTGCTGAAAAAATATTTTCCGAAAATGATATTGCAATCTGCGGTGTTATCAAAACGGAACTCTTACGCGGAAGCAAATCCTCTCGTGAGTTTGCACAAATACAAACGTCCCTTGAAGATTTTTATTACCTGAATTTTACAGAGAATGACTGGATTGCACTTGCAAAACAGTTTATAACGCTTAAGAAAAACGGGCTTGTTGTCCCGTTTCAAGACGCTATGATTGCGTTTCTTGCTGTGAAATACGGCTGCGATGTCTGGACAAACGATAAACATTTTAAGCTAATGCAGGCAGCTATTCCTGAGCTTAAACTTTTCTTTGAGGCAAATACATAAGCCGTAAAGGGAGCACGCGCCGGAACGCCGCTCCCCTGCCCCTCTTACGCCTCTGAGGCAAGATACTCGTTTATCGCAGCCGCCGCTTTCCGCCCCTCGCCCATCGCAAGAATGACGGTCGCAGCGCCGAGTACGATGTCGCCGCCAGCCCACACTTTTACGCGGCTGGTCGCCTGTTTTTCATCAACGGCGATATGGCCTTTGCCGTCGGCATTGAGCCCCGGCGTCGTCTGCACAAGCAGCGGATTGCTGCCGTTTCCGAGCGCGACGATGACCGCATCGCAGGGAATTTCGTGTTCGCTGTCGGGAATCTCAACGGGACTCCGCCTTCCGCTTGCGTCAGGCTCGCCGAGTTCGTAATTCCTGATTATCATGCCGCGCACATGCCCCTGTAAGTCGGGATTATCGCTTTCAACCGCAACGATTTCGACGGGATTTTCCAAAAAGCGGAATTGTACGCCCTCTTCTTCGGCGTGCGCGACCTCTTCCTTACGGGCAGGCATTTCATCGCGCGTGCGGCGGTACACCACTTCCACAATTTCCGCGCCGAGCCGCAGCGCCGTCCGCGCCGCATCCATCGCAACGTTGCCGCCGCCGCAAACAATCACGTGCTTTGCCGGATAGTACGGAGTTGCGGCCTTATCTTTTTCATACGCCTTCATGAGATTTGCGCGCGTCAAATATTCGTTTGCGCTGAACACGCCGATAAGATTTTCACCCGGAATATTAAAAAATTTCGGAAGCCCCGCGCCCGTCCCCACGAATGCCGCGTCAAACCCCTTTTCGTCAAGCAGTTGGTCAAGCGTATCCGTCCGCCCGACCAAAAAGTTCGTTTCGATTTTTACGCCCGCCTGCTCAAGTTTACTGATTTCGGTTTCAACAATATCTTTCGGAAGGCGGAATTCAGGAATTCCGTACATCATAACGCCGCCTGCCTTTTGCAGCGCCTCAAAAACCGTAACGTCGTGCCCCGCGCGCGCGCAGTCCGCCGCAACAGTCAGTCCCGCAGGCCCCGAACCGATGACCGCAACCTTTTTTCCGCTCCGCTCGGACCGAAAAACGCCCGCAGCCGCATTATTGCTGCGCTCCCAGTCGGCGACAAAACGCTCAAGGCGCCCGATCGCAACGGATTTTTCAATGGACTTGAGCGCCTTTCCCACCGTGCATTTCGACTGGCACTGCTTTTCTTGAGGGCACACGCGCCCGCAGATAGCCGGAAGAAAATTCGTCTGTTTGATTATATCCACCGACGACTGAAAATCGCCGTTTGCAATTTCCGCAATAAATTCCGGAATATGAATATTGACGGGACAGCCGTCGACGCAGGGCTGATTCTTACACTGGAGACAGCGGTTCGCTTCAACCATCGCCTGCTCTTTCGTATAGCCGATCGCAACCTCGTCCATCTGACGCGCGCGCACCAGCGGCTCAAGCACCGGCATATCCTGCAGGGGAATGGCAAGTCTGTCCCGCGTCGTAAGCGGAGCCGTATCCGTCTTCGCCTTAATCGCTTTCGCTTCTTCGACTGCCAAAGCGTCAAGTTCTTCAATCGTCATGTGTTCGGACATTCTGCGCCTCCCCTAGTTCGCCGCAAGAGCGGCAGCCTGCACCTTGCATTTGTGGAAATCTTCGGTTTCTTTGGGCTTAAACGACCGCATACGGAGCATCATATTTTCCCAGTCGACCTTATGCGCGTCAAAATCCGGCCCGTCGACGCAGGCAAACTTCGTCTCCCCGCCGACGCTCACGCGGCAGCACCCGCACATCCCCGTACCGTCGACCATGAGCGCGTTCAAAGACGCAACCGTCGGAATTTTATACGGCTCCGTCGTCTGAGAAGCGAATTTCATCATAATCGGCGGCCCGATTGCAAAAACTTCGGCAGGCGGACACTGCGACTCGCACATTTCCTTGAGCGGCTCGGTTACAAGCCCCTTCCTTCCTGCAGAACCGTCGTCCGTCATAATCACCACGTCGTCGCACACCGCTTTCATTTCATCGACAAAGATGAGCAAATCCTTGCTGCGCGCGCCCATAATCATCGTTACGGCGTTTCCTTCCTTTTTATAGGCTTCCGCAATCGGATGCAAAGGAGCGACTCCAAAGCCGCCGCCGACCAAAACGACCGGCCCTCCCTTTTTTTCAATATGCGACGGAACGCCGAGCGGCCCCAGCAGCGCCGGAAGATACTCGCCGACGCCCATGCGCGAAAGTTTAAACGTACTCGCTCCCACCGGCTGGTAAACAATCGCAATCCAGCCCGCCTCCGCATCCGCATCGGCAATCGTCAACGGAATGCGCTCGCCGTATTCAATGTCGGTTTGAACAATGACGAACTGCCCCGCCCTGCGGTTCCGCGCAATTTCCGGTGCCTCAATCTTCATATAATTGACCAGCTCGGACAATTGCCGCTTTTCAAGAATCTTAAACATACACCTTCCCTTCTATAGTCTGATTTTTAGTGTCGTATCAATCGATTTTTTTTATTTTAGGGCGCAGCCGTTATCTCCAACCGGCTATTCGCTCCAATTGCGGCGCGTCGGGCAGGTACTATAAAGTTTGACAGACGGCACGTATTCCCGCCCTTGAGAGTTTGCCCTTCGGCAACTCTCAAAAATGTTTATGCAGCATACAAACGCCGCAATTTCCGCTTCTATCCGGCGCAGGTCTTGTTCCCGCCCGCTGCTTTTTCTCCGCACATCTACGGTATTACCGCAGCACCACCACTCGCCGCATTGGCGCCGGCAGAGCAAAGAACTGGTTATACAGGCACGCTCCCGCGTGCTGTAAGTCCGGCGCAGGTGAAGTTTCCGTCCGCTGCTTTCTCTCCGCTCATCTACGGTATTACCGCAGCACTACCACTCGCCGTATTGGCGCCGGCAGAGCAAAGAACTGGTTATACAGGCACGTTCCCGCGTGCTGTAAGTCCGGCGCAGGCGTCATTCCCGCCCGTTGCACCTTCTCCGCACTTCAACGGGACTATCGCAACATCACCGTTCGCCGCATTTTCGCTGGTGGTTATTACCTGTCGGCATATTTTTCGTATCCGCTCGGAACGACTGCACTCCCTCTCAACCCCGCGCTTGTGCAGTTTTCTTGTAGAAAACTGCGGAGGGCGGAACTCAGTTTATTCTTCACATCCCGTAACAACCGCCCGACCCTGCCCCGTCGGCTAAAATCCCATCGACACTTTCACGAATGCGCCGGCGCCGCCCGCTCTCATGCTCGTTACAAAGTCCGCGCTCTGCACTTCCGCGCCGACGTCGATTTCAAGAACGCGCGCATTGATCATAAGGCTTACACGCTGAGCGCATATTTCGTTATAGCGCACGGAAGCAAAGGTTATCCCAAGAATTCTAAACGGAGTTGCAATATCGACTGAAAAATCGTAGTCGACAAAGGCTTTCGCCTGACGGGAATACGGATAGCGCACGCTGAAACCCAACAGCGCGCCGAACGTCATCCAATTTCCGAAGGGACGCCACGCAAGTTCCGCGCCCATTCTAAACGGACGATGAAGCCAAATACGATCCTTTCCGTACGTAATGGAAGAAACCGAATAAGAGCCGCCGGAAAGAGACGTACCTTCTATAAGCGCCGGTAAACTGTCCGCTTCATACCCCGCTGAAATCGTTGCCGCCGCCACATTGTCTATTCTGCCCGGCACGAACGGGATTCTCATGTACGCGCCGACTTGCAGCGACCGAACAACCTGTGTTTCCGCCGCAAGCGCAAGGTCAAAGCCGATATGTTCGGCACGGACATTTTGCGGCTCAAAACTGCCGCCCGCTTGCTTATCAAAAAACGGACTGAGATCCGTGTATGAATACAGCCGCACGGTAGAAGAAGCGCTTGCCCTCGCGGAACCGCTGATCCCGTTTTCAAGAGAAGCGGTTACGTCGGACGCTTCTGCGTGAAGGACGGGCATAAAAACCGAAGGACTGACCGTACAATTAAAGCGGCAAATCTTAAAACCGCCGGAAGCCGTTACAAACGCAAACGCGTCTGCGGACATTTTAGCGTCCGCCTTTATCGACTCGCCGAGCGCTCTGCCGTGCCCCAAAAAGTTAAAAACGTCTTTTGCAACAGCGGCGTTGCCGGAAATTTCCGTTCCGGCTTTCAATCCTGCATGTACGCCGTTTTTTAAGTTTAAGTTCATAAAAAACTCAGCGCCGCCCGTCGCATCGACGCGGAAACCTTGGTCAGTCATGCCGTCGGCAAGTCTCCGTAAATCGATAACGATTTCCTTTTTGAAAATATCTTTTGCGCCGAACGTGTTATTGGAAGCGCCTGCTCCCGCGGAAACGCCGAGTTCAAAATACCGGTGAGGCGGATGGAGCAGCTCGGCAGATAAAACCGCGCATGAAGCAAGCAGGACGAAAAAGATTGCAATTTTTTTCATTCTTAATCTCCAAACAGGGGTATCGTGCCGTCCGTCTTAATCTCAACGGCGATATTCGCACCCGGCGTCGACTTTCTCAGCAGCTGCATTTTGCCTTGCGGCAGAACAACTTTTGCTTCCGGCGTAAACGGATAATGAGACAAAATCTTTCGCACATCTTCCGTTGCAAAATCCGCCGTACCGCCGTTTATCGGAATTTCGTATTTTCCTTTTGCAAGTCCGCTCATTTTCGTATCGAACGTAAGCACGGGTATTTTTCCGCGCGAGTCGTCGATATATTCAATAAAATCCCCGTGCGGACGGTACATGAGCTGCACGGATTTTATCGCGTCCATATATTTGCCGACGGCGTCAAGATTTGTGGCTTTTTTGCGGTTAAATAAATCTTCCTCGGGCTGTATTGACGCCGCCTTCATCAAGTCGACGGGAATGTCGTTTTTCAGATTGAACATAAACGGCAAAATAATGCGAGCCGTAATCTTTATCGACGTCGTATCCGTTTTGCTAAGCTTGTCGAATTCCTCTTTTGTGATATCGATAACGGACGAAGATCCGCCCGTAAGAGAAAGCGTATAGTCGACGTACATTTTCCCATCCAAATGCTGATTGAAAAGAGAAGCTAAGTCGCCGCTGAAAGACGGAATTTCTTTCGGAATATTATTCGTAACGGCTTTATCGCGGAATACAAGCGCATGCTCCGTTTTAAAATCAAAAGCCTTTGTGCCGTCGGAAAGCACGACTTTCTGGCCGACTTGAGCGGAACTTGCACCGCCGTTCCGTATGAGCGCATCAACCGGTCCCTTGAACTTCAGGTCTTTCAACGCCTCAAGCCCCTCGGGATGGGAGCAATACACGTGCACAGGAATTTTAAGCACGTCTATATCGCTTTCGGCAAACGCATCGCCGAGAGACGCTTTCACATGTTCGAACATCGCGTGCAGATTGAGATTTGTGTTGAGTTTGCTGGTCGTAGGAGTTGTATCAGGCTTAATTCCTATTTTTGTCCACTCAAAAATCGGCTGCACCTCAAATGCAAGCGTATATTCTTTATTCGCTTCAATGTCTTTGAATGTTGCCCGATCGGAATTTGAAGAAGTTGAACCCGGCAGAGAGAACTTTGCTTTAAAATCAACGCTGCTTTCCGTAGACGGATGAACGGTTTTTCCTGTTGCGGGAGGTTTATGCGCCGTCAAAGCAAGTTTTTCATCAACTTTACGAGAAAGAACTGTCGCGTTTTCGTTCAGCCCAAAAAAGGAGGAGTTTACCGTTACCGGAATATCATTCCCCGGCGGCAGCGTGTTCGTGTATGTTACTTTGATACCGGACTCGCCTAATACTATGTAGGAAACATATTTTTTTACATCGTCGGACAGCGTATCCGTTTCATCGATGGAAAGGTGCTCGTGCAGGTCGTTAAAATCCATCGTTACCGATTTAAGCTTAGAGACGACCAATTCCGTTTTCAAATTTATTTTATCGCCGTCGCGGAACACAATCGTTGCATTCGTAAGACTGATAGCGACGCTGCCGCTGACATTTGCCGCCCCTGCGGTAAACTGTTTGTTTTCAAGATTGAGTTTGCGGTTTACAAGGGAAGTCCCGCCGCTTTCTCCCGTCTTATCAAAATCACTGTCGCCTGCCGTCAGCGCGCCGGAAATAGTAACAGTCGGGGTTGTATGAACACCGCTCCAGTCCGCGGGCAGCGGCGCCGTCATCAAAATATGAGAACCTGCTCCCATCGTGCATTCGACAAAATGATCGGGAACGGCGACGTTGACGGTTTCGCTTATCGGCATAGTTCCCAGTTTTGACGCATCCATCGTCAAGCCGGTAACTTTCGACAATTTCGTATCGTTGGAAAAAGAAGATTTTACTTCATACGTTACGGTTTGCCCCGGCGTTCCGCCCGTCGTTGAGCCGGAAACGGCAAGTTTCATCTGCGGGTACAAAGTTTTACCCGCAATGGGCAAATTGACTTTCGTCTCGCTTGCATTTCCGAGATTAATGCCGGCCGCGGAGGAAATCGTTTCTCCGCCGGAAGATTTTAATGCGATTGTAAGATTGGTAGAAAAACCGGAACTCGGCGGCGTGGACTTCGGCTTTATCGCAAGAACGAGATTGCCGGACGAAAATTCCATCGCGGTAAAAGTCGGCGTGCTGATTGAAATATTATGCGACACTTCGGGGATAGCTGCACTCGCCCCAGTCGGAACGGTAAAATCGGGAACGCTGAACTGCGCCGTCTCGCGGATTTTTGCGCTTATGTCCGGCAGCGGAATTGCCTCTTGGACAGTCGTTCCCATCTCAGGAATTTTTATCTTCTTTTCAAAAGACATATTTTTCAGATGCGCTGAAAAATCCATGTGCTTGAGGTAGTCGCCGATGTCAATCGGAATCTCCTTGAGCTTAAAGTCGACTAAAAACTGCTGCAACGCGGAGGAGCCGTCGGGATTGTAATCGTATACGCTGAATTTCGTCGACTCAGCCGAGCTTTGCTCATTGAGCTGCCGGTTGAGATCCTCTGCGGAAACATAATCGGAAAGTTTCCGCGAAAAATCGCCGATCGAAAACGCGTAATCCGCATGTGTTCTTATTGATAATTTTTCAGGAAGCTGAAAATTGCACGCTGAAAAAACAACTGCCGTGAAAGCGACCAATGCGCTTGTTTTTTTCATATAGACTCCTCGTGCCGGATCGGAATTGAATTGCGAATCGATATAAAAAGCCGTGCGCACAAGTCGAACAATTCAAATTTTACGCACGAACATCCTTAATTCCGTCCGTAGTATGCAAAAAATAAAGTGAAATTGCAACAAGTTTTTAATCTCTAAAAGCAGCAATATAATGGAAGAATATTGAATCGCCGCGCACGCAAAGACTGCAAAAACCGCCGCCTGAATGAAACGAAATCCGCATTCACAACAAGGCTGCCGCCGTCCGCCGCTTAGTCCGTGATAGAAGAGACGGTGTCGGGAACGGAGGCTCCGTAATACAAAAAACCGTAGAGCGCGGCGGAGGAGATGAGTTTTCTTCCGTATTCGCGGGTTTCTGCAAACGGGATTGTCTCAAGAAAAATGTCCGCGCTCACCGGCGCATTCCGTCCGAATTCGATTGCCGACGCTTTAAGCCACCTCCGCACCCGCTGCATTCCTGCGTTGTATGAAAAAAACGCGTAAAGGCGTTTGCCTTCAAGGCGCGCCGTCAATTCGGAAAGATAAAATGCGCCGAACTCGATATTGTCTTCCGCGTTTTTAAGCGAATACGTTTGGCGGCGAAGTTTTCTTGCGACGTCGGACGCGGTCATTTCCATCAACTGCGTAAGCCCCACCGCGCCGGCAGAACTTTTTACCTCCGCGTCAAAAAAACTTTCGCTTCGGATGAGGGCGTACAGAATTTCTTCCGGCACGGAATGTTTTTTACAGGCGGCGGAAACAAAGTTTGCGTAGCCGCGCGGGTAAAGCGTTTCCAAGTCCGAGCGGGAAAAGGGCTTATCCGCGGCGGAAAACGCTTTTGCCGCCATCCTTAAACTTTGCGTATAATATTCGTTTTGTTTGTGCCCGCAGTCGCGGAGAAAGGCTGCAAGTTTTACGGCCGCGTCAAAACCGATTTGTGCGCCGCCTGCGTTCATTTTCTGCCATTCAGGATAGATTTTTTGCGGAAGCCCGAACGCCGCAAAACCGAGCAAAAAACGTTCCGCGCCCTCATCGCGTTCCGATTGCGAAAACTTCGTTCTTGCGTCCAAAAGCGCGCGTTCGGCATCCTCTGCGTCAAGTTTCAGCGCGTTTATCGCCATCACCTTGTAATAAGAGCCGTTTCCGCTTTTCAGCGCGCGCAAAAAAGCCTCGTGCGCTTCGTCTTTTGCATTCCCTTGAGCCGGCGACGCGATTTTTTCTTCCACGAGACGCCCGTAGATGTAGGCGAATTTTGCCGTCATCGAATCGGATGCAAAACCGTCAAGGCGCGTGTACAGTTCGCGGAACGCCTGCCATTTTCCTTGAGAGAGCAAAAGCGGCGAAAGCGTTTCAAAAAAGTCGTCGAAGTACTCAGGCTCATGCCACGTGCTGCAATATTCTTTTACGGCGTCAAGCGCATTTTGCACGGATCTTGAAAGTTCCAAGTTGAGCAAATACCACAGTGCGTTGTCGTAGTCAGCGCCGTTTTCCGCCGACGCCATCGCGGACTTGTAGCGTTTTGCCGCAAGCGAAATATAATCGCCGCCCCGCTCGTACAGTCGTCCCGCGTAAAAATACGCGAAAAACTGCAGGGATTTCGACTCAAGTTCATCCGCAAGAGAATCGAAACGGCGCGCGTTTTTTGCAAAACTTTTGCTGCCGTACAAGGCGGCTTTTCCCATATCGGACAAAAAAGCCCTGTCGGAAACGAGCGTGTCTTTGAGTCCCTCAGATTTTTCATACGCCGGTGCGTAATTCCGCCGGAATACGTCGATTCGAAAGTCGGCAAGCCGGAACAGACGCAAAAAGCCTTCGTCCTGCAAAAGAGGCGAGTTTTCCTTGTCCGGCAGCGCGGCGGCTTTTAGGTAATCGGACTTGATATTTTGGAAGAATTTATAGTGATCGCTTGACAGTCGAAAGCGGGAAAACCACTGGAACGCCTCTTTATAGCAGCGGCTGTCGTTTTTTTTCCGCAGCGACTCAAGCCGGAGCAGCGCAAGATGATTGGGGCATTCGGCATAGTCGAGATTTTGCGTTACGGAAATGAGGCGCGCGTATTCCTCTTCTTCAAAAAGTTCGCGGGCGGCGGTAAGGCGCGCGTTATCGTCATTATAGGCGGCAACAAGATTCATGCAGGCTTTTTGCCGCTCTTGAACGTTTCCGAGCCGCGTTAATTCCTCCATGCTTGCGCGCGCGCAGTACGGAGAGGCATTTTTCGCCGCCTTTGCAAAAAGACGCGCCGCAGCGACGCGGTTTCCTTCATCGAGTTTTCGAAGCGCAATGTAATAATCGCTGTCGGATTTAAACGCTTTTTGCGGCGCGTACGCCTTTTTTTGCGCGCAGCCGCTGTAAATAAAAATGCAGACAAGCAGCGCAGAACACAGATGTTTCTTTTTTTCCATAAATGCAAACGTTAAATACCAAGCGCGCCGGAAAGTTTAAGCGCGTAAACGCAGTGCAGTTCCGGCGCGCCGCATATAAATCAATCTTATTTCGGCGGCAGTTTTATCGTCGTTCCCGAAACGATGTAATCGGGGTCGGCAATATTATTGTAGTCCGCAATCATTTGATATTCCCACGGCGTTTTATAATACGCATCGGAAATATCCCACAGCGTGTCTCCCCACTTAATCTTGTACAGCGTATCTTCCGCTTTTTTAGCCGGTTCTTTCGGAGGCTCGGGCACAACCAGTTCAGGCTCAGGAGCGACTATAATTTCTTCTTCCCGCGCTTCAACGACGGGCGGAAGAGCAGGTTCAGGGCGCGGCGTTTCATCCTTTGCCGGTCGAGTCTGCGCTGTATCCTGCACGCGCGCCTTGCTCAAAAGATTGTATTTTGACGGCAGCACAAACAAAATCAGTCCCGTTGCAATCATACAGATGACTGCACAAATCACGCAGATAATAACCGGCAGTTTCGTTTTTTTCTTAATTTCATCGCCGTCGCCGACGGAAGAATGCCCTTCGAGCGTCTCCTTATCGTAGAGACAGTCAAAATTGATTCCGCTCGTCCCGCTTTCGGCAAAGGGAGAAGACGGCTCGTCGTCAAAAGTCATCGTGTTCAAATCATCCATAAAGTCAGAATCGGAGAGACTGATGCCTTCGCCCTTATCCGAAAAATTCTCTTCGGGGAAATCCGGCAAGTCGAAATCGGGGAAAGGATTGTCGGAGGCAAGCGTCTGAAAGTCGTCGAAAGCGGAATCATCCGCCGTTTTTGCCGAAAAATCCTTTTCATCAAAGTCAGGCAGGTCGAAGTCGGGGAAAGGCGACTCCAAAGAAAAACCGTCATCCGAAGTTTTAGCCGTGCGCTGCGTATCGAAATCCGAAAAATCCGGCAGATCAAAGTCAAAAGGACTGTCTGCCGCGTCATTCTCCGACTCTTTAAAGTCCGGTAAATCAAAATCCGGAAGCGGGGACTGAGAAGGAGCAGTATCCTCCGTATCAAATCCGGAAAAGTCCGGAAGATCGAAGTCCGCGGTATTTTCTTTTTCGCCGCCGCTGATGTCAGGCAATGCTGTATCCCCTGCGGGATTTTCTCCGCCGAAGTCAGGCAGTTGTAAGTCGTCGAACGTATCTTCTGCGGGGGCGGCGCCGTCTGCGTTTTCATCGTCCGCAGCGGCAGCAATGTTGGAAAGTTCGTCCGCGGTGAGCGTCGCGTCGTCTTCGGTGTCTGCGTTGCCGTCAAAGTCGGGAAGTACGGGTTCGTCGGAGGAGACTGCCGGCGGTTCCGCGATTGTTTCGTCGGAAGACTGCGTTGCATCTGTGTCGGGCTGCGTTACATCCCCTGCGGGATTTTCTCCGCCGAAGTTGGGCAGTTGTAAGTCGCCGAATGTATCTTCTGCGGGGGCGGCGCCGTCCGCGCTTTCATTGTCCGCAGCGGCGGCAATGTTGGACAGTTCGTCCGCGGTGAGCGTCGTGTCATCTTCGGTGTCTGCGCCGCCGTCAAAGTCGGGGAGGAGCGGCTCGTCGGAGGAGACTGCCGGCGGTTCCGCGATTGTTTCGTCGGAAGCCTGCGCTGCGTCTGTATCGGGCAGGGTTACATCCCCTGCGGGATTTTCTCCACCGAAGTCGGGCAGTTGTAAGTCGCCGAACGTATTTTCTGCGGGAACGTCGCCGTCCGCGCTTTCATTGTCCGCAGCGGCGGCAATGCCGGAAAGTTCGTCTGCGGTGAGCGTCGTGTCGTCTTCGGTGTCTGCGCTATCGTCAAAGTCGGGAAGTACCGGCTCGTCGGAGGAGATCGGCGGTTCCGCGATTGTTTCGTCGGAAGGCTGCGCTGCGTCTGTGTCGGGCGATGCGGTGTCCCCCACGGGATTTTCTCCGCCGAAGTCCGGCAGTTGCAAGTCGCCGAACGGATCTTCTGCGGGAGCGTCGCCGTCCGCGCTTTCGTTGTCCGCAGCGGCGGCAATGTTGGAAAGTTCGTCTGCGGTGAGCGTTGTGCCGGCTTCGGTGTCTGCGCTGCCGTCAAAGTTGGGAAGTACCGGCTCGTCGGAAGATGCTGACGGCGGTTCCGCGATTGTTTCGTCGGAAGACTGCGCTGCGCCTGTGTCGGGCAGCGTTATGTCCCCCGCAGGATTTTCTCCGCCGAAATCGGGCAGTTGTAAGTCGCCGAACGTATCTTCTGCGGGGGCGTCGCCGTCCGCGCTTTCATTGTCCGCAGCGGCGGCAATGTTGGAAAGTTCGTCTGCGGTGAGCGTTGTGCCGGCTTCGGTGTCTGCGCTGTCGTCAAAGTCGGGAAGTACGGGTTCGTCGGCGGGGACAGGCGGTTCCGCGATTGTTTCATCGGAAGACTCTGCTGCGTCTGAGTCGAGCAATGCTGTATCCCCCGTGGGATTTTCTCCGCCGAAGTCGGGCAGTTGTATGTCGCCGAACATATCTTCTGCGGGAACGTCGCCGTCCGAAGTTTCGCTGTCCGCAGTAACGGCAATGTTGGAAAGTTCGTCCGCGGTGAGCGTCGCGTCGTCTTCGGTGTCTGCGCTGCCGTCAAAGTCGGGGAGTACCGGCTCGTCGGAAGAAACCGGCGGTTCCGCAATTGTTTCGTCGGAAGGCTGCTCTGCGTCTGTATCGGGCAGCGTTACGTCCCCCGCGGGATTTTCTCCGCCGAAGTCGGGCAGTTGTATGTCGTCGAACGAGTCTTCTGCAGGGGCGTCGCCGTCTGAGGTTTCGCTGTCTGCAGCGGCGGCAATGTTGGAAAGTTCGTCCGCGGTGAGCGTCGTATCTTCCTCAGTCGCATCGCCGTCAAAGTCGGGAAGCGAGGGGGCGGCGTCATCAGCGGAAGCGGCATCTGCATCGGTATTCTTTTTATTTGCGGCGGAGGCGGCGGCTAAAAGTCCGCCCGTGCGTTCGGGTTTCGTATCAGAATCGTTTTGAAATCCGCCGTCAGGCTCCACGATAGTATAATCGGCGGGAGAAAGGCGTTCTTCTGCCGTGCGGGAGATGAGCGTGATATTCGAGCTGCTGGAGGCTCCCGTCTCAGGGTCATTTATTGAAGCGGACAGTTTTCCTTCTTCATTCAGCGCGATATTCAATGAAATATTAGCGCTTCCGTTCGGGTGCTCGATAAGATTGTCGATTTTTAGAGAATCGACGTATTCGGCGTCTTCCATAGAGCCTGTCGCGGATCGGTATAAGTCGACAAGTACCCGCGTTTGATTATCTTTTGCAGTCGTCAGTACGAGAGCCTTTTGCGACGGAGAACCGTCTTCAAGGATTGAGTAAAAACTGCCGTCCGCAAGTTTTATTCCGATGGTATTCATAAAATTCCTCCGCACCCGTCCGCGAAAAACAGACCTGCTCTCAAAACGGAAGTTTTTGAACAGGTTTCATAAAAACGGCATTCGCCGGCGACGCTATGTATTATTATCGGCGGCGCCCGTCCATTTATAAAAGAATAAGCGGACTTGAGCGCCATTATAGTATGTTTCCGATAAAAGTGCAAAATTGCAAAAGATAGGATTTTCGACTTAAAAACGGCTTTCAAATGCCGACTGCATTTGTGGAAAAACGCCTGCGTTGTGCATTCCCTCCGATTGCGCTATTATTGCGCCATGAATATGGAAGCATTTATTTTGGGCTGCGGCGGAATGATGCCGCTTCCGTACCGTCATCTGACGTCCGCGCTGCTCAGGCGCGACGGAGAACTTTTTTTGTTCGACGGGGGAGAAGGCACGCAGGTTTCTTTGAGGCGGCTCAATCTTAAATGGAAGAAAATAAACGCGATTTTCGTTTCGCACACCCATGCCGACCACGTTACGGGGCTTCCGGGCATTTTAATGCTTTCGGCGCAGGTCGAACGCTCCGAACCGCTTTACATTTACGGGCCGCCGAAAATCGCCGAATACATCGAAACAAGCCGCAAAGTCCTCGATATGTACATCAATTATCCGATTATCGTGCAGGAAATCAGCGCGCCGTGCGTCGTGCATTCGGGGGACGGCTATTATATCCGCGCCTTTCCGCTTGAGCACACAAAAACCTGCGTCGGCTACACACTTGAAGAACTTGACCGCCCCGGAGAGTTCAATCCGGAAAAGGCGCGCGCGCTCAACGTTCCGTGCGGGCCTTTATGGTCGCAGCTGCAAAACGGGCAGCCGGTACAGTCCGCCGACGGAAAAACCGTAACGCCGGAAGAAGTTTTGGGACAGAAGCGCAGCGGCAGAAAATTCAGTTACGTTACGGACACGCTTTACCTTCCGTCCATCGCGCGCGAAGTGATGGGCTCGGATCTCCTTATCTGCGAGGGAATGTTTGAAGACGAACTTATCGCTCAAGCGCGCGAAAAAAAACACATGACGGCAAGCCAAGCGGCGACTATTGCGCGCGACTCGCATTCAAAGCGCATGTGCATGATTCATTACAGTCCGCGTTATACGGACAGGGACTTGCAAAAACTGCTTGAACAGGCGCGGCGCATTTTTCCTCAGGCCGAACTTTCGCGCGACAGGATGAATATCCAGATTCCCTACGAAGATTAGCGGCGTTTTCATTCCATGATTGAATTCATCGATTTTTCAAAATCGTATGCGGCGGGTAAAAACCGTTTTGCCGTCTCCGGCGTATCGCTTCAGGCAAAAGACACGGAGACGACGGGCTTAATCGGCGTAAACGGCGCGGGAAAAACGACAATCATCAAAGCCGCCGCGGGACTGCATTTTGCTTCCTCCGGTTCCGTTCTCATCGACTCGAATGACGCGGAGACAGTCAGCGCGGACGTTTTACGCCGATCCGTCGGCTATGTTCCGGAGCAAAGCCGCTTTCCTAAAAATCTTACCGCGGCGGAATATCTTGATTGTGCGGCGGCGTGCCGCGGTCTTTCAGGCGCGCAAAAAGAAGCGGCAATCAGGCAGGCGGTAAACGATTGTTTTTTATACGGACACCTTTCTAAAAAAATCGCAGCGTTGTCCAAAGGCTGTTGCAGAAGGCTCAGCCTTGCTTCCGCAATCGTTCACGCGCCGCAAAACATCGTTTTGGACGAGCCGTTCGAAGGCCTTGATCCCGAACAAACCATTCATCTCAGACGATTGATAAAAAAACTCTCCGAAAAACGCGCAGTCCTCCTTTCCACGCACATCATGAGCGAAGCGCAAGCGTTGTGCTCAAAAATATACGTCGTTTCAGGCGGGAAAATCGCCGCGTCGGGAACGGCGGAAAGCATTGCCTCATCGTACGGAGCGGCAAACCTTGAAGAAGCATTTTTAAAAATCGCCGCGGAAGCCGCCGCAAACCGGAGCGCGCAATGAAAAGCCGTTTTTCCGCCTGTCTCCGTTACAAACTTTACCGCGCCGCAGTCAGCCCCGCCTTTTACCTTTCCGCGCTCATCTTAAATCTGTTTTCTGCGGCGGAGTTTTTCCTCTCAAGCGGCTTTTTTTCCGGCGGCGCACTGCATTCGTTTTTTTTGTCGGCGCCCTACGTCTGCATTGCGCTCATTCCCTCACTTTCGCTGATAACCGGCGGCGAAGACGATTTTTTCCCCGTATCGACTGCACAGCGGATTTTAACCGGCGTACTTTCATTGACAATCGAATTTTCAGCGATGTTCATACCGGCAGCCCTCTCCGCCGCGTGGTGCATCAGTCTTTTCGGCGACGTCCCGGCAGGCAGTCTGCTGACCGGAAGCGCGATAATCGTCTTGTACGCGTTTTCATCAGCGGCGATATGCGCCGCGTTTAAAGAACTCGCGCCGTCTCCGGCAGAATCGTTTTTACTGTCAACGGCAACGCTTGCGCTCATGAATGCCGTTCATTTGCTGCCGCAGTCCGTGCCCTTTGCGCAAAATCTCGGATTTTACCGGCATTTTTACAGCGCGCTGCGCGGCGTCATCGATACGCGCGATATTTTCTTCTATATAATAACTGCAATTTTGTTCACCGCGCTTGCGGTTTTTATTCACGAAAAGCGGGCGGGGCGAAAATTCAAAAAGACGACGATTTTTCTTGTGTGCCTCGCCTTTGCATTCGCCTTTGTCGACTCGGAAAAATATTTCTTCCGCGCGGATACAACGGGCAGCCTTTCGATCTCGCCCTTTACCCGCGCCGTGCTGCAAAGCGCCGAGTCCGGCATCGCGCTCACCTACTACCGGAGCGCAAAAGCCGCCCGCGTTTTTCCTGCGTTCCGCGCCGTCCGCGATTACCTTTTTGAGTTTGCGGCGGACAAAAACATTACGGCGGACGTAAAAGACGCGGATCAATACGCGCCGCTTTTGGAAAATTACGGAATTGCGCCCTACCGCTTTCCTCAAAATGAGCGCAGTCAAACCGAAACGGCGGCGTATTCGGCAATCGTCATTGAATACGAAGGGAAATGGGACGCCGTTCCGCTTGCGTTCAGCACGGAGGGACTGGAATACGAACTTGTCCGGCGGATTTTACGCCTTATGACAAAAAAGGAGCGACCAGTCAATCTTATTGCAGGCGGAAGCACGGATTTTTCCGACGGCTATGCTCCCGTCATTCCGCATTTGAACGCGAAAGGCTTTGTCGTGAACGAAATCAAACTTGAAGACGGCGGACTGTACGAGCGGCTCAAAGCAGGCGGGAATGTTGCGCTCGTTTTGGGCTCGGAGAACATAAGCGAAGAAGACGCGGCGGCAATCGAAGAATATATTTTGGACGGCGGAAACGTTTTTTTTGCCGTCAGTCCGTTCAGCGTGAACTTTGAAGACGGTTTTAAAATCACCAAACCGCGTCAAAATCCGCTTTTAGCCGTTTTGGAGTCCTACGGATTCGGCTTTTCCGACAGCATAATCGCAGACGACGAGTGTCAAGAGATTACGCTTTCAGGCGGCAGCGGCGCGGCGGAAAAACTTAAATATCCGTTTTGGCTCAGTATCGCGCCGCAAAAAAACGCTTCAAGCGGCATGGCGCTCTTTTGGGCGGACGCGGTAACGCCTTTAAACGAAAACGTGCGCGAACTTGTTTCCGCAAGCGCGCGCTCGCGCCTCATTGAAAGCCGCGGAGACGGCGCGGAAAGTCGATTTGAAACAAATCCCTTCGTCTTAAATGAAGAAATGCACAAAAAATCGAATGAAACCGCCGTGTACAAAACCGCATTCGAACTTGACGGCGCAATCCGCGGCTTTTACGGCGGCGCAAAACGGCGGAATGCGCGCATCGTTTTAGTGCCGGAGCCGTATTTTGTAAGCGCACAGGCGCTTTCCTTTATCGCAGACGGCTCGGGCGCCTACGGCAACTTTCATTTTTTAACCGAACAACTTTTGCGCCTCAACGGCGAAGATGAACTTGCCGCCCTGCACGAAAAATCCTTTGCCGTACGGCGGAGCGCATTTTACAAAACTCAGACGGAGGCGGACTTTACTGCCGCGCGGAAAAAAACGCTTTTCCATTCGTTCGTTTTTATGCCGCTTGCAATTATCGCCGCTCAGGTTTGCGCGGTTTTTCTGAGACAGCGTCATATAAAGCGGTTGTGCGCGGCGGCGGAAGTTGAGGCGGCGCAATGACTGCAAAAAATGCGCTTCTTCCGGCGGTATGCGCTTTTCTTGCCGCGCTTTATTTTGCGCACCCGCTCATTCAAACGGCGCGGGGGAAAAATGGCGCGCCCGTCAAAAGCGCGATAATAAATCCTGCAGAAAAAAACGACATTGCGCACCTCGTTTTAGAGGCGGCGGACGGCGGCAAAATCACGATTTCCAAAGCCGAAAACCTTTGGACGGGACGAGTTGAAGGGCTCGACGCCGTTTTTCCGTGCGCGGCGGCGCGCGTCAACTCGTTTATAGAAGAATTGACGGCGGTAAAAAAAACGTACCGCCTTTCTCGCGGCACGGAAAATACTGCAATAACGAAAAGCGCGGCGGATTTTACCCTGTCGTGGACGCTTACGAGCGGAAAAACGAAATCCGTATACGTCGGCAGGCGGGATTTTTCACAGACGATGCGCTTTATTTACGCAGGAAACGGCGCGGTAAGCAAAATCGAAGGCGGATTTGACGCGTATCTTGATACGTCCGCGCGCTTTTGGTGCGATCCGTACATCATTCCGCGCCTGCGGGCAGGCGGCGCGGCGGAGGCAAACATTCTGCGCCTTTCGTTTATCGCCGACGGGAAAAGAACTGCGCTCACGCCTGCGGCAGTCGGTTTTACGCCGCGTATGGAACGGATTTTATCATTGAGGCACGGAGGGCCGGCGGACTTTACACCGCGCCCGAACGCAAAGCCCGTTCTCCGGATTGAAGCGGAGTTTTCAAACGGCAGTCGCATTTTAATTCCCGTCTACCGCGCGGACGGCGGCGCTTATCTTCTCTCATACGATTTATACAACGGCGCGCTGCGCTACGGCGCATTGATAAGCGAATGGACGTGCAGAGAGATCTTAAAATAGGAAAACCGCCTCGTCCGTAAGCAGGGGATTTCAATCGCGTTTTCAATTCATCGATTGCCAGTCGAAGCGGAAAACGAACGGAAAAAGCCGCCGAACTTGCAGAGCGCATTTGTCCATTCCCTTTGCTCCCTCCTCAGCACGAATAAAACAAAACGTTTATTGACAGCATACGCTACAGATAGTATTATCGCGCCAATAGCACCGCTATATCTAGCGTATGCTGCGGAGAGAAAAATAAAATACCATACGGTAAAAAAGCAGGAGACGGAGATATGAAAATTATCAAACGAAACGGAGAAGAAGTCGTATTCGACATAAGCAAAATCTCTACGGCGGTATCCAAAGCGAACGCGACGGTTCCGGCGTCGGAGCAGCTTTCAGAAGGGCAGGTGCAGGCAATCGCAGGACGGGTAACGGAACTCTGTGCGGCAAGCAAAAGCCAGATGAACGTCGAAGCGATTCAGGATTTAGTCGAACATGAAATTATGAAAGCGGGCGCTTTTGCAGTCGCAAAGGTCTACATCACCTACCGCTACCAGCATGCGCTTATGCGTAAAGCCAATTCCACGGACAAGCAGATTTTGACGCTCCTTGAATGCGAAAACGAAGAAGTGAAACAGGAAAACTCCAATAAAAATTCCACCGTCGTAAGCGTCCAGCGCGACTATATGGCCGGCGAAGTGAGCAAGGACATCACCAAACGCTTTTTGCTCGATGAAGATATCGTTAAAGCGCACGAAGACGGCATAATCCACTTTCACGACGCGGATTATTTTGCGCAGCACATGCACAACTGCGACCTTGTAAACCTCGACGATATGCTGCAAAACGGGACGGTCATCAGCGGGACGAAAATCGATACGCCGCACTCGTTTTCTACGGCGTGCAATATCGCAACTCAGATTATCGCGCAGGTCGCATCTTCTCAGTACGGCGGACAGAGCATTTCGCTTACGCACCTTGCGCCTTTCGTCGATGTGAGCCGTAAAAAGATTCAAAAGGAATTGCGGGCAGTCGAAGAAAAAACGGGAACAAAGTTTGCGCCGGAGCAGTTTGCAGAAATCGTCAATTCCCGCTTAAAGGATGAAATTACGCGCGGAGTCCAGACGATTCAGTATCAAGTCGTAACCTTGATGACGACAAATGGGCAGAGCCCTTTCGTAACGGTTTTTATGTACTTGAACGAGGCGAAAAACGAACAGGAAAAAGCCGACCTCGCCCTTATTATAGAAGAGGTTTTGAAACAGCGGTATCAGGGCGTCAAAAACGAAGAGGGGCATTGGGTAACGCCTGCGTTCCCGAAACTTATTTACGTTCTTGAACCGGATAATATTGAGCCTGACTCGCGCTTTTATTATCTTTCGGAACTTGCCGCAAAATGTACGTCGCGCCGTCTTGTTCCCGATTACATTTCGGAAAAAAAGATGAAGGAACTTAAAGAGGATAACTGCTATCCGTGCATGGGCTGCCGCTCCTTTTTGACGGTGTACCGCAACGAGCAAAACCAGCCGCAGTTTTACGGGCGTTTTAATCAGGGCGTCGTAACGCTCAATCTCGTCGACCTTGCCTGCTCGTCCGGCAAAGATATGACGAAATTCTGGCAGATTTTCGACGAGCGGCTTGAACTGTGCCGCCGCGCGCTCATGCTCCGCCACAAACGCCTGCTCGGCACTCCGAGCGACGTTGCGCCTATCCTTTGGCAGAACGGCGCTATCGCGCGCCTGAAAAAAGGCGAAAAAATCGACAAACTGCTTTTCAATGGTTATTCGACGATTTCGCTCGGCTACGCGGGACTTTCCGAATGCGTGCGCTACATGACGGGAAAACCGCACACAGATCCTGCCGCAACGCCGTTCGGTCTTGAAGTTATGCGCTACATGAACGAAGCATGCGCAAGATGGCGCAGCGAAACGTCAATCGCCTTTTCGCTTTACGGCACGCCGATGGAAAGCACGACGTATAAGTTTGCAAAGTGCCTGAAAAAACGCTTCGGCATTATCGAAGACGTAACGGACAAAAACTACATCACGAACAGTTACCACATTCACGTTACCGAGCCTGTCGACGCGTTCACCAAGTTGTCGTTTGAGTCGCAGTTTCAGGAATTGTCGCCCGGCGGCGCCATCAGTTACGTGGAAACGCCGAACATGGAAAACAATCTTCCGGCGGTCATGGCGCTGCTTCGGCACATATACGACAACATCATGTACGCCGAACTCAACACCAAGAGCGACTGCTGTCAAAAGTGCGGCTTTACCGGAGAAATTAAAATCGTTGAAGACAACGACGGCAAACTTGTGTGGGAATGCCCGAGCTGCCAGAACCACGACCAGACGACGATGAACGTCGCGCGCCGCACGTGCGGCTACATCGGCACGCAGTACTGGAATCAGGGACGGACGCAGGAAATTAAAGAGCGCGTCCTGCACTTGTAGGACGGATTTTCCGTGTATTACGGAAATATAAAAAAAACGGACATTGCAAACGGGCCGGGCGTGCGCGTTTCTTTGTTCGTTTCCGGCTGCAGGAATGCCTGCAAGGGCTGTTTCAACAGAGAAACGTGGAATTTTTGCTACGGCAAAGAGTTTACAGCCCAGACCGAACAGGAAATCATCGATGCGATAAAGCCGAATTTTATCAGCGGACTGACTGTACTCGGCGGAGAGCCGTTTGAAGAAGAAAATCAGTCCGTACTTGCACCCTTTTTGGAGCGGGTACGGGCGATTTTTTCTGAAAAAAGCATTTGGTGCTATACGGGCTACGTCCTTGAACGCGACATCTTCCCTGAAGACGGCAGAAAGCACACGGACTTTACCGCCCGCATGCTTGCCAGCATCGATACGCTTGTCGACGGTCCCTTTGTCGAAGAATTGAAAGACATAACCTTGCAGTTCCGCGGCTCAAAAAACCAGCGCATATTGAATGTAAAAGAAACGCTGCAAAATCTAAAAAAGGATTCGCTGAGTCAAAACCTTTTATTCGAATAAAAATACCGATTGCAAAAAACGCCGGCTTATTCTCGTAGGATGAGCCGGCAATTTTTTTATTCGACGCTAAATCCCAAACGGCAGGAATCCAATAAAGCCGCCGGTGAAATACCGAATAACGAAATTGCGTTGCAGCATGTTTTCTTTGCGTATGAAGATGTGCAGGTGCTGCATGATATTTCGCTTGTATTCCCTGAAAAAACAAAGACGGCGATTGTCGGGCATTCTTTGTGTAGACGGTAGAAAATTTACATCTAATCGATATATCTTATTTGTCGAAAAGTGAGGCAAGATTATAATAACAACATTGTATTTGAAAGAAGAAGTAGGTTCTTTTAATCCAGATACTGGTCAAGAATTTCCTGTGAAATTTTCTTTCCTTTTTCGTAGGTGTAATCATCTTCTTCAGTAATCATTCGAATGAGTTTTGCCGGATTACCTGCGACAATGGCTTTTGCGGGTACATCCTTTGTCACAACACTTCCTGCTCCAACAATAGAATCATCTCCAATCGTGATTCCGGGCAGAACTGTCACGCCTGCTCCTAACCACACATTATTTCCGATATGAACCGGCTTATTGTATTGGAGCTTATGCTTGCGCAATCTTGGAGAAATGGGATGCACAGATGTAGCAATATTACATCCGGGTCCAATCATACAGTCATCCCCGATAAACACCTC
Organism: Treponema sp.; assembly: GCA_052169915.1. Taxonomy (GTDB): domain Bacteria; phylum Spirochaetota; class Spirochaetia; order Treponematales; family Treponemataceae; genus Treponema_D. The sequence goes on along the minus strand of JBQNBN010000011.1, from coordinate 1,050 downwards.
TCCGTCATCCACAAATGTGCAATTAAAATTTATAACTACATTTTTCCCAACATGGACATTGGTAAGCCCACAGTTCGCATAGATAGGTGGGATGATATATAAATTATCACCATAAGTTCCCATTGCTTCACGAAGTATCTCGTCACGTTGTTTCAGTCCTTCCGGTGTGTCCGGTGTAGCATTAAACTCATTGATTCTCTGAACAATAATATGCTGGTATTTTATAAACTCATCGTCCATGCTGTCATAAATTTCACCTGAATTAGCCATATCCTGATAGGCTTTCATCTGTTCCTTTGTCATTGTCATTTCCTCCTAAAATATTTTCATTCTTTAATTCATATTACAAATCATTTTTCTTTGATGAAATAGATTACAATGTTTGAATCTAAAAAATACTTCACATTATCTCCGGTTTTGTATCAACGGAAAAATCCGGTTCAGCGGATATATTCATTTCGATATCTTTGCCGCTTCCAAAATATTGCCAAATGTCTTTTTTCTTTGAAGTCTCTCTAAGATCGAAAGGAAGTCCATTAACTGCAACCGTTTTTTTCATAAAAATCCTGATGGCTGTCGGCAAATCCAGTCCGTAATAATCATAGATCCTCGTAACTTCATTTTTTAAGGTTTCATCAACTCTGACTTGAACAAGCGTTGTATGTATCATGATTGCCTCCTTTTTGTATTCGATATTCATACATTTGTAGTAATATGATATATGCAAATACGTAGTTTTTCAAGATTAGAATGCGGCAGGTCTAAAAATGACAGAAAACTGTTAATGTTTTTAATACTCATATCACTATGTACGTCAGTTGCGTATCCGCTTAACATTTTCTTAATCTGCATTTATGACTTTACCGACGAGCACAGCGGCAAGTAAAGGCAGCATGAAAACAGTGCCAAAAGGCTTCGCTTTTCGACTGGCTAAGCGGAGGTCAGGCATTTTTTATAATCCGCTCCAGTTTATTTTCGCTGACAAAACCTTTTGCGCCGCCTGATTCTCCGATTTTATATGATGCAAAATATACGGCTTTTTCAAGACAC
>JBQNBN010000010.1:0-44412 GCA_052169915.1 Treponema sp. | reverse complement strand
CCCCCCCCCCCCCCCCCCCCCCCCCCGCGGAAGCGTTGTCTCCGTTGCGCTTGCGCCGTCACCCCTTCCGCAAGTTCCCCGCGCTTCTGTTCATAGCGCCGCCCCGAGCCCCGAACGCACTCCTGCCGTAGTCAAAATTTTCTCCCCGCGCGCGGCAGTTCTCGCTTATGCAGTCAGCCTGTCCTAAAACTGCAAATCCTCGTTCGACGAATAACGGATTATGCGGTAGGAATAGCCTTGTTCGGCAAGGAACTTTTGGCGGTTGGCGCCGAACTCTTCTTCCACCGAATTGCGCGTGATGAGCGTAAAAAAACGCGCCGTCTTTTCTTTGGGGCGGAGTATGCGCCCGAGCCGCTGCGCTTCTTCCTGCCGGCTTCCGAAAGTGCCCGACACTTGAATTGCGGCGGATGCGTCCGGTAAATCGATTGCGAAGTTTGCAACTTTTGACACCGCAAGGACGCGTACGGCGCCGCTCCTAAAATCCGCATAGGTTTTGTCGCGTTCGGCGTTCGGCGTTTTTCCGGTAATGACCGGCGCGTTGAGTTCGCGGGCAATACGCGTCAACTGTTCGATGTACTGCCCGATGATAAGAATCTTATCGTCGGGACAGCGCGCGATTATCGTTTTTACAATATCGTCTTTCAGCGGATTTTCGCTTGCAATCCGGTGTTTTTGCCGCATTCCCGCGACGGCGTATTCAATTTCCTTTGTCTCCGGCAAGTCAAGCCGCACTTCAATGCACTCGGCGCTTGCAATCCAGCCGGAATGTTCAAGTTCCTTCCACGGAACGTCGTAGCGTTTGGGGCCTACAAGACTGAACACGTGCCCCTCGCAGCCGTCTTCGCGCACGAGCGTCGCAGTCAAGCCCACGCGGCGGACGGTCTGCAGTTCGGCGACGACGCGGAACACGGGGGCGGGAAGCGTATGCACTTCGTCAAAAACGATGAGCCCCCAGCGGAGGGCGCGGAAAATCGAAAAATGCGGATAAGGCGACTCTTTATCCGGCCGCCACGTCAAAATCTGGTATGTTGCGACGGTAACGGGCTTTACAATCTTGCGCTCGCCTGAATATTCGGCGATGTCGTCTTCGGTTAAGTCGGTTTTGTCGAGCAGTTCGCGTATCCACTGGCGCACGGCGGTGATGTTCGTCGTTACGATGAGCGTGTTCGTTTTAAGGCGCGCCATAATCTCCATGCCGACTATCGTTTTGCCCGCGCCGCACGGAAGGACGATTGTCCCAAAGCCGGTTCCGGCTCCCTTATTGCCGATGAGCGCGTCGGCGGCTTTTTTTTGGTATTCTCGAATCTCAAACGGCGCGCCGCCCTCCAAGTGCGTTTTCAACGAAAACTCAAGCGGATCTCCGTCTTCAAGCGGGATTTCATCTTTTACCGGCCAGAGCGCTTCGAGTAAAATCTGTTTTACAATTCCGCGGTCGGTCAGTTTAAGCAAAAAGCACTGTTGTTTTTCGTCGGAGGAAAGGCGCGCGCGCTCTTTTTCGCGCGTCAAAGATTCATCGTACACGCACGGCGTTAAATATTTTTTTGCCGCGCGGTTCGCCGCAATTTCAAGGTAAATCTTTTTTTCGGACGCGCACAAATAAATGTATTGCTCGCGGACTGTCTTTACCGGCGCATTTTCAGCGGCTTCGGCAGTCTGCTCTTCGTCTTCCTCTGCTTTTTTATCCGCCGCCTGTCGACTGTTCTCCGCTTCGTCCGTTTTTTTGTCGCGCCGTTTGCCGTTCGCTTCGGCATTGCCGTCAATCTTTTTACTTTGTTTTCTTGAAATAAGCGGCGTTTCAACTTCGTAGCCTGCAATCATACGAAGTTTTCCGAACCGTCCCGCCGTTTCGTTTATCCATACGACAAGCGACTCAGGCACGTCGTAGCGCGCGTACTTTGAAAGCGCGTTGACCGCGTCTGCCGGAGAAAAGCCTGCGCTTGCCGCGTTCCAGAGAGAAAGCGGCGTTATCCGGTAGGTGTGCAGGTGTTCCGGCGACTTTTCAAGTTCGGCAAAGGGAATGAGCGCGTCGCGGCATTCGCCTGAAAGAGGGGCATGAACGTCGAGCAAAAGAGTACGGTCGCTTTGTACAATCAACGGATTTTCCAAGTGCATAGCGGCGTATCTTACCGCATTCAAAGAAAATACACAATTTCATGGGCGACTAAAATTCGCCGCGTCCGTCTTTGCAGACGCGGCTTTAGTCGATTTATGCGGGAGTTTTGAATCCTAGCGGTTTACGATATTGAACGACAGCACGAATTTCCACGTGTCTCCCCATTCGGTTTTGCCGTCTTGAATGCGGAAATTGTTTGCAAATAAAAGATGGAGCGGAAATTGCGGAATTAAAAAGCGTATCGCAGGCCCGAAACTAAAATAAAAGTCGTTTGCAGAAAGGTCTCTGAAAATCTGCTCCGGCTCGTTTTTAACGGCGGCGGCGTCAAAAAAGCCTGCAATGCCGATGACGCCCGGGAAAATCGGCATACGGAGTTCAACTTTGTTTGAAAGCATCGCTTTGCCGCGCGCTCTGTTATACACGTTCGTCCAACCGCGCCCGTTAAACATTCCGTCGATATACGCCTTGCTTGAGTCGCCGAACAGCGTACCGGGCACGGGGAAAATGGTCGTAAGTCCCGTGTATCCTGCAAGCACCATTTTAAAATTCCAATAGCCGTTGAAAAGCGGAATGTCAAAAAGCTTTAAATAGCCTTCAAGTTTTGTGTCCGAGCGGAGATAAAACTCCTGTTCGATGCGCGGCAATAAGCCGTACCACGTAAAACGCTGATTTACGAACCAGCCTGTCGACGGGTCGTAATTTACGTCGCGGTCGTCAAGCGAGGCGGAAATGTAAACCGCGTTCTTCAAACCGAATCTGTTTGCGTTTTTGTTTACGCCCGAGTCGACCGGCGTATAAAGGGTTTCCCGGTAAATATTATCCGTCATCGTGTTGGTTAAGCCGCCTGAAAGCGTGAATATCGCAAAACTCGGAAGCCAGCGCCTTCCGAGCGCGCTGTTGAGAGAGGCGCCCCACGACTCAAACTGCATATAATAGTAGTCGTCGTCCAATCTGCCGTTTGCAAGCCAGTTTAAGGCGAGCGTTGAAGAATTGGAATGGAAAAACGACAAGGATTCGCTCCATGAAATGGGTTTGTTGAACATCCACGCCTGCCCGAAGGTAAAGTCGACCGACTGCTCGTTGCTTGAAATATTCGTGCCGACTCCTAAGGATTTTCCAAGTCCGCGGAAATTGGAATTTTCAACTTTTGCAAACAGGGCAATCGGAAAGTCGTCCGCCTTTTGCACGCCTGAAAAACTCATGCCGAACTGCAAAGACGTTGTCGACTGCTCTTCAACGGTTATTACCAAATCCACAAGATTTTCTTCCGAACCTGAGACCGGTTCGGGAATAACGTTTGAAAAATACTGCGTGTTATAAAGGTTCCTGACGCCGGTTAAAATCTTTTCGCGGGAAAACACGTCGCCGGGCTCAAGCGGGATTTCGCGCATGATAACGTAGTCTTTGGTTTTCGTGTTGCCTTTGACGATGATGTTTTCTATATGCGCGCGCGAGCGTTCGGTGATTTTCAGCGTATATGCAATCGAGCGGCGTTCGACGTCTTTTTCAATTTCCGGCTGAAAGTCGTTTGTCATATAGCCGTTTTCATAATACAAGTTCGTTATGCCGGAAAGCCCTTCGTGAAATTTTGTCTGATTGAATACGTCTCCCTGATTTAATTTTATAAACGACATGAGCTTTTCCGTCGAAAAAATCTCGTTTCCGGAAATGGAAAGCCCGCCGAACGTATATTGCGCGCCTTCTTGTAAGACAAAGGTAAGCGTAAGTTCGGTGCGCTTCTTTTTTTCATTGAAAGACGTTTCCTGCACCACGTCAAGGACGCGCGCATCCGCATATCCGCGCGTCGTGTAATAGGCGACAATCGTCTGCTTGTCCGCTTCCAGCGTTGAAAGCTGGAACGCTCCGTCTTTTACAAATCCCGCTTCTTTTAGCTTGAGTTTGCTTTTGAGCGTCCGCTGAGAAAAAAGCGTATTTCCGCTGAAAAGGATTTTTGCAATGACGGTCGCTCCTCCTTCCTTGATGGTAAAGGTGATTTTTATTCCGTCGGGCGTCTGCGTCGTTTGATGACTGATTTCCGCTTCCATAAAGCCTTTTTTGATATACAAATCGCGGACGGCGCGCTCATCAAGCAGCACGGCGGAATCGACGAATACGTCTCCGACTTTTGCCGTAAGCGTGTCGCGTAATTCCGTCGTTCTGATTTTTTTATTGCCTTTGAATTCAATAGAAGAAATTGACGGATACTCGGTTACTTGAAAGACAAGATTTATTTTTTCAGGGTTGCGTTTGTTGTGTTTGGCGTAGGGATTGATGTCTTCAAAATAAGAAAGACCGTAAAGCCTGTCAAGAATTTGATCGTAGACTTCCTGCGTAAAGTTTTTGCCGATAAAGCCGTTCGTAACGCCGGTCAATTCGGATTTTTTGACGCTTTTTAAACCTTCAAAAGAAATATCGGCGATGGGCTTGTTCCAAAACCAATCGGCGCTCTCTTCTTCCGCGTGTAAAACGGCGGCGGCGCATAAAACGGCGCACAAAAGCGGAACGATTTTGTTTGACTTTACGCTTTTTAAAAACATATTTACCTCAAAAACAAGGATTTTCAATAAACCTGTTCGACAACAGGGGATTGCGAACGGGTCAAAATTACGGAATTCTCAAAACGAGAATTTCCAAGAAAGTGTTATAGAAGTTGAAGATACAATTCTCTTATTCAGCATTGCGTCAATATCGGGGGCGGTTGTCCATCTGATATTGGCAAAAGGAGATTCAAGTTCCAGACCGAATTCCGGTTTGAACACAAGACCGTTCGCAGTAATTTTATCGTCCACTCTTGATTCGTCGTACGTCCAGTGCATGAGGGCATCGGCGTACAGCACACTTCCGAAATATTTACCAATGTAAACAGTCGAGTTGTCCAAAACGTTACCGAGTCCGTATTTTTGCTGTTCTGAGGTTTCGGTATTTTTGGAATTTCTGTTTATACCGAACTTTACGGCATTCTGTAAGACAGAGGTTCTGACGGAAAATATATCAAAATTGAGAAAATCCCGCAACTTATTCTCGATTGGACGCCCGATTGTCGACTGGATTGCGTAGTCGCCGGTGGCAAGCAAAAAGCTGCTGACGTTTTTCGAGTCCCCGACGGCAAGCTGTCCGAGCATGGCGCGTATCTGCGTTTCCGACTTTGCAGGAATTGAAGAAAACGTCGGATTAAAGTCCAAAAGATATTGATTTTTCGCGCTCAAGATGAGGCGCACTTCGCTGCCGTTTTCATCGCGCTCCCTCGTTTCCGCTTGAACGGTGATAAGCGGATTAAACGTCGTTTCCGTATTGAGGAATTTGAGCGTTCCCTGCTTCAAATAAAAGCTGCGGTTCAAATACGCAATGTCGCCGGAGCGCACTTCCAATTCCCCGTCGATTTTGTACAGGGATTCGGATGTGTCGCCTTTAAAATTAAAACGCGTGCCCGGTACAAAAATTGCGCGCAAAAGCGGATCGTAGCGGAAGCTCGTGTGATTTCCGAGCGCAATGTCCAAGTCGCAGCGTATCGCTATCGGCAGCGTTTTTTTCGGTTCGTTTGCCGCCAGCACGTCTTTGAGCTTTTTGTTTTTTATACGCATCGTCGTTTTACGGACGGCGACGCTGCCGGTAACGTCGAACGTTTTATCTTCAAGCGCAAGGTTTAAGTCGACATCGGCGGATCCGGCAATTTCCATGTTGGGAATATTAAAGTCGGCAGGGCAAAACGTTCCTTTTTTGGTGAAAATGCGCGATTCCAGCCGCTGAAACGCCCAGCGGTCAAAAAACACGTCGAGAGAGGCGGTCAGCGGATAGCCGCCGCTGACGCGGCCTTCGGTCTCCGGCATTGAGATTTGGTTGTGGTCGGCAGTGATGACGGTTTTCGGCAGTTTGATGTGCGACGGAATGATATCGGGAATGGAAAAATCCGCTCCGGTAAGGGTGAACTCTCCTGCCAATTCCGGATCGCTTTTCATTCCGCCGATTGCAATATTTCCTTTTAATACGCCGTCAAAGATTTTGACAAAACTCAAGTCCATGTACGAATACAATTTTCCGACGTCGGCGCTGAAGTCGGAAAGCGTAATGTCGAGTTCCCTGCCGCCCGTATTGCCGGAAAGTTTAAAATGAAGCGGTTTGCCGTCCGCTATGCCGAAATTGATTGCGCCATTTTTTGTAATGCTGCCGCTTATGCCGAACAACTCGGACGTAAAAAATGCAATGCTTTCTTCCGTGCGGAGGAGCGTCAGTTCAAAGGGAAAAGGCTTTTTAAACAGCGTTCCTGAGATTTCAGCGCTTTCAAGGCGGGCGGCGAACTCTTTGGGTAAAAATGAGCCTTTTTCGCGCACGGCGTCGGAAATAAAAAACGAAAGCGGCATAACTGCCGTCCGCCGCCCGAGCGCGGCTTCCACGTTGGCGGAGAGGCTTCCCGTAAACGAGTTGAGGTCGAACGAGGCTGCAATATCGTTTACCGACAGCGCATTGTATTTGAAGTTCATCGCGTCGACGTTCAACTGTTTTTCTTCCACGTACGCGGTGGCGGACAGCGAAATATCTTTTTTTCCGGTGTTGAATCCCAGATGTTCGATGTTCGCGCCGATATACGGATTTTCAAGCGTGCCGCTTGCGATAAACGAAGCGGTTAAGTAGTTTGACGCATTGCGTTCCGCCGCAAAACGGTCAAACCCGAACGAGCGGAAAATCGCCTGCGAACTTAAATAAAACGACTTTTTCGCTTCGTCGGCGTTGAGCGGCGCTTTCATCGGATTTGAAAGTTCGGCGAAAATCTCGATTGATTCATCCGTTTTTTGACCGGCAAGATGTATGTTCGCGGTAAACGAATTAAAAACCGCGCCGTCTTTGTTTAAGATAAAGCGGCTTGAGCCTGAGAGCGCGGAATAGGAATCGGAGTAGACAAGCGAATCGAAAATAAGTCCGTATTTGGAAAGGCTTCCGGACGCGCTTACGTGCGGATGAAAGGCGAATTTGGAACCGGCTTCATCGGCTTCTATGCGGGTAAAGTTGACGGTCAGGCCGTCTTGTTTGGTGTACGAAAAAGCGGCGTCGTTTGAAAGCGTAAATATCGTTCCTGCGGCGGAGACGGGAAATCCTGACGTAGAAACGGCGCCGTCGTAGCGGAGCGTCTCTCCTTCTCCTGAACGGTATGCGTCGAGCGTAAAGGCGTAGTCGCCGCTGACGCTGACTTCATCGGGGCTTATCGTTCCTGCAAAATGGTAGGGCAAGGCGCCGGATGAGGCGTCGGCGGTAAAAAACGCGCTGTCCGAGCCGGGTGATTTTTCCAGCAGGGCTGAAAAATGCGTTAAGTTTCCGCCTGAAATATAGTCAAAGCGGCTGACCTGCACGGAAGAATTATTCCCGTCCATTGAAAGGTATAAAAATTGTCCGTCTTTTTTCGTATTCGCGATAAAACTGTAAGGCACGTTGAACGAAGCGGTTTTTAAGTCGGAGGAAAGATACAGTTCGCCGTTAAAAATATACGGGGCGAGCGCGGCAAAGCGGTTTTTGCCGCCGGAAGAAAAAAACGCTGCCGTCTGGGCAATGCTGTCTAAAAACATTTCGGAAAGCGAAAGATTTGCCTGAACGTATTTTGTTTCCGGAAGATAACTGCCGTTGATGGTGAGTTTTCCGGGGTTTTCGGCGTCGATGTGCGCGTAGTCGGAAAGTTCCAGATTAAAGTCCACGGAGTCTTTGGCGGGTTTTATAAAGAGTTGGAGCGCGGTAAAAATCTTTTCATCAAGTAAAAGTTGGGGCGCAAAGCACATAAAGCCGCCGTCAATCGGGTCAAAATACAGTTCGGTAGAAAGGACGCCCCCGTTTTTTAAGACTGCGCGCTCGATAAACGCCGTGCCGGAAAGTTTGTGCCCTGCAAAAACGTAGTCTGCAGACAGGCGGGCGTCTATTTTTTCTCCCGACACCGTAATTTCAGTCGCTTTGAGTCCGTTTTTGCCGCCGTTTACGTTGAACGCAAGGCTCAGCCCGCCTTTGACCGCCGCGTCGGGAAGGGCAACGCGCCCGTTTGAACGGTAGAAAAGCGTTTTGCGTTTGAGATTGTAATCTATGGCGGCGTTTATGTTGATGCGGGATTGGGCAATTTTTTTCAGCGGCGTTTTTTGCTTTTTTGACGACACGAACGAAGAGAGTTTAAGCGAGTCGGCTTTCATTTCCGCCGCAGCGTCCGCCGTTTCAAAGTTATAGGACGCGGCAAAAAAAAGCGGATAGGCGTTTTGAATGGATTTAACGGAAAGGGCGCGGTCTTTAAAGCCTGCAAAAAAGTTTATGCGGTCAAAAACGTAAGAATCGACTGAAATATTCATCAAACGAAAGAGGGCGGAAGAGCCTTCAAGGTTTTCCGTAAGCGCGCCGGAAGCGGAAAAGTCGAGCGCGGCGGTTTTTGCGTCGAGAGCGCCGTTTGCAGAGCCTGCAATGTTAAAAAAAAGTTGAGAAGTGCGCTCCATAAAAGAAAAATTGACGCGCCGCAAAAACACTTCGGCGCTTTTGCCTCCGTCCGTATAACGCAGGTGAGTATTCTTAAAAAAAATTGCAAACGGAAGTTTTGAAATAAGACTTTCTATCGCGGCAAACGAAAGTTTTGATTCGTTTTTTTTTGAATTTGTTTGTACCGCGGCAAGAATGCGCGAAAGCGCCGCCGAATCTTCCTGCGCGTTAAAGTCGATTTCAAGACCGTCGACCGTTAATTCCGTAAAGGCGTTTTTCAAGTCGCGGGATAAAATTTTAAAAATCGAATAATGCAGCGTCGCGCTTTTGATGGAAACGATTTTTTTGCCGTCCTCCGCATCCGAAATCGCAATGCCTTTGATTCGAAAGCCGTTGAAAACGGACGGGGAAAGTCTTTTATACGAAAGGGAAATGCCGAACCGCCCTTCAAGTTCGCCGGTTACTCCTGCAATTCCTTCCTGTATTGAAACGGTGAGTTTTGCGTAAAACGGCAGCACGGCAGGCACGGAAATGGTGAGAAGCAATACAAATATGCCGATACTAAAATACCGTTTCAGGTAAGTCCTTTTCATTTTGCAAAGTTTACTATGAACATCGGTGTTTTTACAGGTGCGGTTTATGATATTGAAGAATTTTATAGTATTTGAAGGAATTGACGGATCGGGAACGACGACGCAAATCAAAAAACTTGCCGAACGTTTTTCTGCCGATAGAATTTTTACGACTGCAGAGCCCACGTCTGGGGAAACGGGAAAGTTTATCCGCCGTATGCTCAAAGGCGACTTTAGCTTAGATGCGCGGACTGCAGCCTATCTTTTTGCGGCAGACCGCTGCCAACACATATACGGAGATGAGGGAATCGAGCACGCCGTTAAAAGCGGAAAACTTGCCGTAAGCGACCGCTATTTATTTTCATCCCTTGCGTACCAAAGCGTTTTCTGCGGCGCGGAACTCCCCGCGCTTTTGAACGCGCCGTTTCCGCTTCCCGAACTCCTCTTTTATTTTAAGATTGACGCAAAAACCGCTCTCTCCCGCGTCGCTTTGCGCGGAGGGCAGATTGAAATCTATGAAAAACTCGACGTGCAAAAAAAAATCGCCGCGCGCTTTGACGAAGTCATTGCCGAATACGAAAAGCGCAAAAACGGAATGCGCGTTATCACGGTGGACGCGGCGGACAGTCCGGATAATATCGCGGATTTTATTTGGAACGCGGCAAAAAATCTGCCGATACATTAAGCGTGAAACGCAATCTTTTTAATACAGTCAAAATCCTTGCGCTCTGTGTCGCCGCCGCGTATTTTATGCAGTCGCCGGCGAGCGCGTACATGGTTAAATATAAGGAAGATTTTTACCGCCTCTACCACGTGCACTACCAGCAGTACCCCGACGACTGCATGGAAAATATTTACTGGCTTGAAAAAGCGGCGCAGGCGGACTTTTGCAATCCGCTTTACGCCAATACGAAAATCGAAGATAAAAAGCAGTGGGAAAAATACCGCTATCTTTTTCAAATGCACATCAATCTCAAACTTATTGAACAGCATTTGCGGCTCGGCAGAATCTACGATAAAAAAGCCGCGTACTTTTACGACGCCCCGTGGAAAGACGAATACCTGCGTAACCTTGAAAAAACGCTTGCGTGTTACAATGCGGGCTTTTACTATTGGCAGGAAGCGCGGCTCTGGGCGGAGAAAGCCGGCGTCAAGGAATTCCAGTTTTTGACTTTAACCGGCGTGCAGTTTTGGGAAGACGAACTTGCACGGATTAAAAACGGCGAACTCAACTACGGCGCAATGCTTGAGCGAGAAGTTAAGCGCGTGGAATCCGTACGCAATTCCCTTTTGGCAATGGAATCAAAAAGTTATTAAGGCATTAGGCCAGTTCCGAAACTAAAGTTTCCGAACAAGTTTATTTTAGGACATCCTTATGAATCAAAACGAAAATTCCTTCGGTATACGCTCCCCTGCAATCGGCGCGGGGGCGGCGGAAACTGCCGTTCATGTCCATTCGGGGAAAGCCGACTTGTTTACGCTGTTTACGCCGGGAGAAGAGCGCGGACAAAGGATCTGCTTTATCACCGATACGGCTGTAGCCGCGCTTCCGGCGGCGGCGCGTTTTTTTTCCGAATTCAAAAACGGCTCGTGCGGGCGCGACATCGCAGTCGTCATCGGCTCTGGCGAACGGTACAAGACGATTGAAAGCGCGCTTAAAATCGCACAAGCCGCCTTGAGCGCGGAGTTCGGGCGCAAAGACCTGTTCGTCGCAGTCGGCGGCGGCGTTATTTCCGACATAACGGGCTTTGCCGCCTCGATATTTAAGCGCGGGGCGCATCTGCGCTTTGTGCCGACAACGCTGCTTTCGATGGTTGACGCTGCAATCGGCGGGAAAACCGGCTGCGACTTCAACAACTACAAGAACATGATAGGCTCTTTTTTTCCGGCGGAGCGCATCGATTTTTTTCCCGACTTTGTGCAATCGCTTCCGGAAAGCGAATACCGGTCGGGACTTGCCGAAGCGCTGAAGACGGCTCTTTTGTACGACGAAGCGCTTTTCCAGTCGTTCCAAAATGAAAGCGAAAAAATTATGACGCGCAATGCGGACACGCTGCATGCCGTTATCGATAAGTGCGCGCGGGCAAAGGCGCGCGTCGTTGAACAAGATTTTACCGAACGCGGCATCCGCGCGCACTTGAACTTTGGGCATACGTTCGGACACGCGCTTGAAACGCTTGCGGGACTTGGCGCGATAACGCACGGGGATGCGGTTGCGTGGGGCATGGGGCGCGCGCTTTCGTTGTGCGCGGCAAAAGGCATTTGCTCCCAGTCGTATAAAGACGACGTTTTTGCAGTCCTTGAACGATACGGCTGGACTACGGACGCACTTCCTTTGCAAATACGGAGAGAGGGCGCGGGTAAAAAACTTTTGGAAGTCATGCGGAAGGATAAAAAAAACGACTCTGGAAAAGTCAAATTGGTTTTGCAGCGGGGATTGTGCGACACTTTTACGGCGGAAACGGACGACGCGGACATTCTTTCGGTTTTGGAGTAGGCGCGCATGACGGACGAACAGAAAAAACGCTATTTCGACTGGGCGGCGGCGGCTCCCGTTGACGAAGACATCGTTTCCGCCGCGATGAAAGAGACGCTTTCGCTCTGGGGAAATCCGTCCAGCGGGCACAGCGCGGGCAGGGAAGCGGCGGCGGCTCTGCAAAAAGCGCGGGAACGCGCGGCAAAGGCGCTCGGCGTAAAGGCTCAAACGCTTTATTTTACCTCCGGCGGGACTGAAAGCGACCAGATTCCCCTGCTTTCCGTCTTGAACCGCCCGCAAAGGGGGAGCGTTCTCATCAGTTCAATCGAACATCCTGCCGTGCGCGAACAGGCTTGGGCATTGAAAAAATGCGGCTGGACAGTCAACACGATTCCTGCAAACAAAGACGGAATTATAACGCCGTCTGCCGTCATTGAAAGCCTTGCAGACGACACGGTTTTAGTCTGCGTGATGGCGGTGAACAACGAAACGGGCGCCATTCAGCCGGTGAAAGAAATTGCCGGAGCGATTGCCGCGCATTGCAAAGGGAAACGGCGGCCGAAACTTCATGTCGACTGCGTACAAGCGGCGGGGAAAATTCCTGTGGAACTCAATATTGAGGGACTAGACAGCGCGGCGTTTAGCGCGCATAAACTCGGCGGGCTTCGCGGAACGGGGCTTTTGTATGCGGCATCTCCGCTTGAACCGTTTTTACGCGGCGGCGGACAGGAAAACGGCGTCAGGAGCGGGACCGAAAATCTTTTGGGCGCGGCGGCTCTTTCGCTCTGCCTTGAGCGGTACTGCATTCCGACAAGCGGCGAATCCGAAGCGCGGACACGTTACGAACTGCAAAAAAAATACGCCGCCGCTTTTACCGCCGCGCTTGCAGCCCTGCCGTCCTGCACGATAATTCCCGAACGGCGCATAACGGCTCCCGACTCGTATTCCCCGTGGATTGTACAAGCGGCGTTCAAGAACATTCCGGGGCAGGTCATGGTGCGCGCGCTCGACGCGGAAGGCTTTTACATTTCCACCGGCAGCGCGTGCTCCTCGCGCAAAAACAACCGCCCCGTCCTCGACGCCATGCGCCTCCCCCGCGGGTTGAGCGAAAACGCCGTAAGATTCAGTTTCGGCCCCGCGACCACGGAAGACGCCCTGCGCGCGCTTACAGATAAGGTTCGGGAGATTTGCGGGAGGTTTAGCAGGGGATGAGGGATGGGGAATGTAGAATTGTTTGCCGTTGGGCGAACGGGTTTTAGAGGGAGCGGCATAGTTTGGGCAATTCCATCATTGAATAGTTTGCTTTTTAACTATGACGTTATTTGTCGCAAGCTTTGCAACGGACGATTGTTATGCAGTTAGAATGATAGAACCTTGTTCTGTCCATCTACAAAAAAACTATGTTCCACAGGCGAAACGACGTTGAGACTTTCAAACACCGCTTCTCTTCCTCATTAAGCATTTCTTATGCTTAATGACAAATTATCCATATTGCTCAAACATTGAACTTAAAAAACAGCACGTCGCCGTCTTGAACAACGTAGTCTTTGCCTTCGATGCGGTATTTTCCGGCTTCGCGGATTTTCGCTTCGGAGCCGTATTTCCGTAAATCTTCAATCGTGTAGGCTTCCGCCTTGATAAAGCCTTTTTCAAAGTCCGTGTGGATAACGCCGGCGGCTTTGGGCGCGGTGTCTCCCGCGTGAATAGTCCACGCGCGGCATTCGTCGCTTCCGCCGGTAAAAAATGTCCTCAGTCCCATCATCTGATACGCCTTTCTAGCCAGAACCGCAAGTCCCGACTCCTTTAGCCCTGCGGACTCCATAAAATCTTTTCGTTCGGCGTCGTCGGTGATTTCGGAAAGGTCGGATTCGAATTTACCGCAGATAACGACGACTTCAGAGTTTTCCGCAGCTTGAACGTATTGGCGGTTATTTCCGAGAAGACGTACCGCATTTTACCCTCGCCGTTTTCGGTCAGCACCACTTCATCGCCTGCTTTCGCCGCCGTCAAACGAAAGGCGCTGCTGCCGTTTCCCGCTTCTTTTCCAAAGCGGGAAACGGCGTTCGGCGCGCCTGAAAACGTTTCTGCCGCTGCGTGTATTTCCAGCAGCGTGCAAAGCCTCTCTTCAAACGGATTCCAAACGCTGTTCTCCGCCGTCAGCCGTTTTCCCGTGCCGGCGCTCACGCTTTCCGTTTCCTGTCTTGCCGGCCGTTTTTACACGCCGTCCTCACGCTCCTTTCCCTCTTCCGCCGCCGCACCTCCGCTTCCTTTCTCCGTCCCCGAGGCAAGTTTTCCGCCTAAAAAGCCTGCGATAATCGACTTGATATTGACGCCGGTCGCTTCTGCAGCACCGTCAAAGATTTGGTTTGCGGTGCCGATGATGTCTTTCATCATTTTAGTGTTGTTGCCGTCGCCGTACATGACGATTTTTTCCACTTTGGAAAGGGGCTCTGCAATGTGCTTGGCAAGTTCCGGAAGCGAATTAAAATACATTTCCAAAATCGCAGCCTCGCCCATCTTTTTCATCGCCTCAGCCTTTTTGTCGATTCCTTCCGCCTCGCTTAAAACCTTCGCTTTGATGCCTTCGGCTTCCGCAAGCGCTTTCAGTTTTATCGACTCCGCTTCCGCCTGTCCCCGCGCCCGAATTCCCGCCGCTTCCTGTTCCGCCGTAAAACGCGCCGCCTCCGCTTTTTTCGTCTCCTGATACGCGGCTGCTTCCGCCTGCTTTTTCAGCGCCTCAGCGCGCTTGGTCTCTTCGTACGCCGCCGCTTCCGCTTCCTTTTGCCGCTTGTACAGTCCCGCGTCCGCCTGCTGCTCCGCCTCAAACTTCGCCGCTTCCGCCTTTTTCTTGACCTGTGCGTTCAAGGCCTGCTCCGCCGCCTCCGCTTCTTTTTCTTTAAGAATGATGATTTGCTGCTGCTTTGCAATCTCCGCCTTGACCGTGTTTTCTTCAATCGTCTTCCGCTGTTCCTGCTTTTGAATCTCGCCTGCCGCCTCGGCTTCAGCCTTTTTCGAATCGCTGAGTTTTTTCAATTCCGACTGCTTGATGATAAGTTCGTTTTCCCGTTCGGCAATCTCCTGCTCCGCTTTGACTTTCGCCTCGTTCGCCTTGCTGTTCGCCGCCGCCTGCGCCATCGCAATATCGCGTTCCGCCTCCGCCCGCGCAATCTGCGCCGACTTCCGAATCTGCTCGATGTTGTCGATGCCGAGATTCATGATAACCGACTCGTTGTCGGTGAAATTCTGCACGTTGAATGAAATAATATCGAGTCCCATCGCCGCTAAATCCGGTTCGGAATTGTTTTTGACCAGTTCCGCAAACTTTTGCCGGTCGTTGACCATCTCCTGCAGCGTCATTTTGCCCACAATCTCGCGCATATTGCCCTCAAGGACTTCGCGCGCAATCTTTCCGATCGTGTCGCCGGGCAGATTCAAAAAGTTTTTCGTCGCGTGCTCAAGTTTGTCCGGCTCAACTGAAATCTTGATGTTTACAATCGCATCGACCATGATGTTAATGTAGTCCGCCGTGGGAACGGACGAGGACGTTTTGACGTCAATCGGAATGAGACCGAGCGCGAGGTGATCCTTGCGCTCAAAAAAAGGAATGCGCACCCCCGCCTGCCCGATTAAAAACCGTTTGTGCTTTTTAAGCCCCGAAATAATAACCGCTTCATCGGGCGCCGCTTTCACGTAGCCCGTTATCACAATGAGAATCAAAACCGCCGCCGCAAAAATCGCAGCCCCGTACAAAATTGTGTTCATGCTGTTTCCCCGCAATGCAAGATATCCGCGGAAATGCACTCGCGCCGCCCGTCAGGCCTGCACGCCGTATTCCGCAGGGGCGACTATAACTTTTTATGCTCTAGGCTGCAATAATTTCAGCAAACGGGGAATGCGGAATTGTACGAACTGCACAAACGCTGTTTAACACCGATTACGTTTTTTGCAGTTCGCCCCGCTTTGCCATAGGCAAATCGGTTGCGAGGACAGGAGATAAATGCGTTATGTCGTTCACAACTCCGCTTAATTCACACCGACAGCGTTTAACCTTCGTTCGATAAACCGGTTCGCAAATAAAGTTCTCGGACTAGTCTAATTTTGTGGAGCGAAATAAAATGAAGTATGCCCGCATTCGGCAAAGTTGCAGGCGGAGGAGCTCATCTCCGCTCCGGTGATTGCAACTGCCCATGCTTTTAGCGTAGTCAGATAGGGGCGCGTCTTCCTCTCCCCGCGTTCTCCCCCGCCCCTCTTCCAGAATGTCGCTCTTACGCACCCGCGTGATGCCCTTTCCCGCTCCTGTAATTCCTCTTGCCGCACCGACTTGCTCTCGCATCTAACACAAAAACGGAGCACGGTTGTAAACACAAACTTGAGCGGGCAGTTAACTTCGGCTTGTCTTCCAAACATATTTTCTTTACCGCCCAACAAACACCGTTTCCCCCTCTTCCAAAGCGTCATTCTTACGCGCCCGCGCGACGCCGTTCCCCGGTTCCAGCCACGCCCTAAAACTCCGTTTCCGCATGAATAAAGAACACCGCGCAGCCGCAAAATCCCGTTTTCTTCAAGTTTTGCCCTATGGCAAACTTGCGTGGGCGGCACCCCCGCAGTGTCATTCAAACGCCTTTTTTACCGCCCGGCCTAATCCAGTTTTTGCATTGCGGCGGAGTCTTTTATGCAGCGTAGAAAAATGTTGCCGCACACGAAGGCGTCGTCAAAGGCGCGGTGCGCTTCCGTAATTTTTATGCCGAGCCGCACGGCAATCGCGGTTTGTTTGTACGTTCCGGCGGAAGGGTACGCCCACTTGCACAAGGCAAGCGTATCGATGACGCGGTTTTTGACCGGCTCCATTGCGGCGCGTTCCGCTTCCGCGTTCAAAAACGCGACGTCAAAGCGCGCGTTGTGCGCAACGATAACGCTCCGCTCTAAAAAGTCCGCAAAGGCGGGAAGCACTTTTGAAGCAGGCGGCTTGTCTTTTACCATGTCGTCCGTTATGTGATTGACGGCGCTGCATTCGCGGGGAATGGGCGTAAGCGGATTTATCAACGCTTCAAAGCGGTCGATAATGCCGTTTTTATCGAATTTAACGGCGCCGATTTCAATAATCCGCGCCGTCTCAGGCTTTAAACCCGTCGTCTCCGTATCGAACGCCGTAAAAACCGCGCCGCTTTTCAGCAGCGCGGCAAGTTTTCGATAATCTTTAAGAAACTTATTTTGCAGCGTCATCGAGCGTCTTTTTTATTTCCGCTTCAATCGCATCGCAAAGCGCGCCGGCTTCTTTTTTCGCCTGCGCCAGTCCCTCGTCATTTGCGCCTTTAACCGGAGCCGTGCTGTTGATATAAAACTTGATTTTCGGCTCAGTCCCGCTCGGACGCGCGCTGACAAAAGTCCCGTCTTCAAGGAAGAACTGGAGCACGTTGCTTTTCGGGAAGGAAACGGGCGTTTTAACGGAAGGATTTGCCGGATCGAATTCGACGGACGTTTCAATATCGCGGATTTTTACGACGCGCTTTCCGCCGAGCGTTTTCAGTCCCTCCGAACGGATTTTCGTCATAATTCCCGTCATCACCTGCACGCCCTGCTGTCCGGGGAAGTACTGCGAGATCGAACGGTCTTCAAAATAGCCGTACTCTTTATACATATCGTCAAGGTGCTCAAGCAGACTCTTGCCTTTGGAACGCCAGTACAGGGTCATCTCCGCGCACATCGCAGCGGCGGAAATTCCATCCTTGTCGAACACTTCTTTTTCGATTTTATAGCCGTAACTTTCTTCAAATCCGAACACGTAGGTGCCGCTCTTTTTTTCTTCGATTTCCGCTTCGACTGCAGCAATCCACTTAAATCCCGTCAGACATTCAAGCGTTTTGACGCCGTATTTTTTGCAAATCGTGTCGATGAATGCCGACGTAACGATGGAACGAATCGCGACTGCGTCCGCAGGCAGTTGTCCCAATTCCTTCCGTGAAAGGAGCACGTACTCAAGAAGGAGCGCGCCCATCTGGTTTCCGTTAACGAGCACGAAGTTCCCGTTTTTGTCAGGGAACGCGGAGCCGAAACGGTCGGCGTCGGGATCGGTCGCCATAACGCAGTCCGCTTTTTCTTTTGCGCCGAGTTCAAGCGCGCGCTTTAAGGCAGGCGCTTCTTCCGGATTAGGCTTTTCCACCGTCGGAAAGTTTCCGTCAGGCTCGCGCTGTTCGGGAACGGTGATAACTTTGAGCCCAAGGTCGCCGAGCACGGTCTCTACGTGGAGCGCGCCCGTTCCGTGAAGCGGCGTATAAACGACTTTTACGTTCTTTGCGTAGCCGCGGATAAGGTCGGGACGGAAAAGCTGCGCCTTGCACATCGTCCAGAATTGGTCGTCCATCTCTTTTCCGAGCATGACAAGCGTTCCATTTTTAAGCGCCTCTTCTTTGGAAACGGATTTTACGTCCGTTACTTTGTTGACTTCTTCGATAATTCCCTTGTCGTGCGGCTCGGTTACCTGCGCGCCGTTGTTCCAGTACGCCTTATAGCCGTTGTACTCAGGCGGATTGTGCGACGCGGTTACGACGACGCCCGTATCGGCTTTGAGCGTACGGATTGCAAAGGAAAGTTCCGGCGTCGGGCGGAGCGCGGAAAACAGATAGGCTTTAATGCCGTTCGCGGCAAAAATACGCGCCGTCGCTTCTGCAAACACGTTGGAATTGTTTCTGCTGTCGTAGGCGATAACGGCGCTTAACTGTCCCGCTTTCGCTTTTTCGGGGAAGGTTTTAATGATGTAGTTTGAAAGTCCCTGCGTCGCGCGGTTGATTTCAAGCGTGTTCATGCGGTTCGTGCCGCCGCCCATAATACCGCGGAGCCCGCCCGTCCCAAACTCAAGCGTCCGGTAAAAACGGTCTTCAAGTTCCGTAAAATCCTCTTTTGCAATCAGCGCTTTGACTTCCTCGCTGAATCTTTCATCTTTTTCCGCAGCGATATATTCGTTCGCGCGCTTTAAAACTTCCGACTTATCCATGATGACTCCTTAAAATTAGTTCAAGCGAGATTTTAATCGAATCGCAGACATTTTTCTATAGAAAGAATGTCCGTTCTCCTGGCAAGGCTTTTCCAGCCGCCCATTTGCAGTCGACTTCCTGCGCGTCCTCTCCCCTATTGACTTGCTGCGCGGGTGCAAACCTGAAGCGGCGCGAGACTATCTAAAAATTCCCCCTGCTTGCTACTGCCGTCCCTTTTTGGTACTATGCGCCCCAATTCATAAAACCTATTATTCGGAAACTGAAGTTTCCGAATAGGCTACTTTGAAATACGATGCTTTAAGTCGTGCTGTTTCAACGACTTAAAACTCGCAAACCTGCGCGATAAGAAGTTATCGAACAGATATACCATTTCTTGCAATAAGGAGGCTTGTATGGACAGCGGCGGCAGTTGCAGTTCCGACTATCATTTATGTACGCGCACGCGTATAAGCCTCTGCAGGAAAGTCCGTATGTAAAAGACAGTCCTGTATGAGCCGGCCGCAAGTGCGGTTTCAAATCTCAAACAAAGGACATTGTTATGATTACATACTGGCAGCAGCAGGACGACGGAAAGTTTACCCGCATAAAAAAAGAAGAACTTGAATCGGAAAAACGCACATGGGTCGATGCGCGCGTGGTTACCCGCGAAGACGTTGAACTTTTGCAAAAGGACTTTGAACTTGATCCTGAGCACATTCTCGACATTCTCGACCCCGACGAACTGTCCCGCCTTGAAGAAGGCGACGGCTACGTCCTCACGATTATCCGTCTTCCGATTTTTGACCCCGCGGCGGAAACGCAGTATTTTACCGTCCCGCTCGGCATCATCATCAAAGGAAACAGCATTATCACCATCTGCTGGACGGACTGCGAAGTTCTCAAAGATTTTTCCGCGGGGCGCGTCAAAGGGCTTTTGCTTTCTGACTTTCCCGCGTTTATCATCCGTTTTATCAGCCGCGCGGACATCACCTTTTTGCGTTATCTCAAAGACATAAACCGCCGCTCATCCGGCATTCAAAACGAATTGCAGCTTTCAGTCGAAAATAAAGAGATTCTTCAACTTTCGAATTTGGAAAAATCCCTCGTCTACTTTACGACGTCGCTGAAAACCAATCAACTTTTGCTTGAAAAAATCAGAAAAACAAAACTCATCAAACTTGACATAGACGACATCGAATGGCTTGACGACGTTGAAATCGACAATCGGCAGGCGATTGAAATGGCGGACACTTACCGCAGCGTCCTTGTGGGCGTGATGGACGCTTTCGCGTCGATTATCTCGAATAATGTAAATGTATATATGAAGAAACTTGCGGTGCTCAACATCGTTATGATGGTGCCGACTTTTATCACCAGTTTTTTCGGCATGAACTTCCCGCTGCCGTTTGAAAACTTCGGGCGGCATGCCGTGCTTGTCATCACGGGGATTTGCGTCTGCTCGATATTCATCACGAACGTCATCTTAAACCTCACCGACCGCCGCGCAAACCGCAAACTCACCGACCGCAAAAACCTCTTTGCCCGCCAAAAAGAACGCAAAAACCGCCGCCGCCTCCGCTCGATTGAAGCGGCGCTGCAGGAATGAGACAGGCGCCGCGGGCGGTGAAAAAGGTATTTGACAGACTTAACGGAGTTGCCGCCCGCTCTAGTTTTTGCTTACGCAAAAACTAGGGGAAAAAACTCTTTTTTCATGGCTCGACGTACGCGAATGGCAGTGGACTGTGTTTGTCGAGCGGTTGTTACGGGATTTGAAAGACATAATTATGTACCGCTCGCCTGAGTTTGTTAAAAAACAAACTCGCAGAAAATGGGGACTTGCGTTTGGTAGACAAACGGCGATGTTGTTTTTGAAGAAAAAAAGTCCGTTGTCAAAGCGGAAAAATTAAATTATACTAATGAAGCGGAAAGCGAAGCCGTCTCGGAAAACGGATGGAGCCTGAACGGCATTGCGTTTAGGGCGCGTTTTCGCTTCGGATTGAATTTGAACCTTTAAGGAGAATCTATGAAACATACATTGCATTTATCGCTGTTGATGACGGCGGCGCTTGCATTCGTAAGCTGCAGCGACGTTGCAGAATCCCCCAAATCGTCTAAAATTGAGCCTTCGCCGCAGGAGCTCATCGACAAAGAAGTCGGCAAGGTTACATTAGCCGTTGCCGGTAAAGAAAATATCACCGCAGAAGAGCTTACAAGCAAGCGCATTACGGCAAGCGGGTTTAACACAACGCGGCATACGATTGCGTATCAAAACATCAAAGGAGACAACGCGCAAAGAAAAGCGGACGTTACTTTCCGGCTGACGGCAAAAAAAGGCGCGTTCCATTCAAAAGAGCGGACGGTTACTATAGAAGGCTTTAAAGCAAAGGAGACTTCCGCGACGCCTTCGCCGCAGGAGCTCATCAATAAGGAAGTCGGCAAGGTTACGTTGACCGTTCCGAATAAACGCAATATCACTGCCGGAGAGCTTACGGAGGCGGCAATCACGGCAAGCGAATTCGACAACACGAAATATAAGATCGAATATCAAACCATCGACAAAGACAATAAGAAAAGAACGGCGAAAATCACCTTCCGGCTGGCGGAAATAGCGGGTTCGCTCCAATCAACAGAGCGGACGATTACTATAGAAGACTTTAAAGAGCCGCTGCCTGCCGTTACCCTTACCGCCGATGAACTTACGTCGGCATTCAGTCTGGAAAAAGGAAGCGTAACCGCCTCTGCAGCGGCAAAGAAAGCTGTGGCAATGAAAAGCTCCACGCACGGCGCATTCCAATTCGGCGATATTGCTATCGTAAATTACGACGACAAAAGCGGTACCTTCGCGCTCAAAATTGAGGGTAAAAAAGACGGCGTTCCATTCAATACGACTGTCGATTTTACCGGATTTTCCCATCCGCTTGCCGGAAAGCATTTGCAGTCGCTTATCGGAAGCGGACTTGCGCTCAACTTTGAAGAGGCGATTGAAGGGAATTATTCATTAACGAAGTATATTGCAGCCGTGAATGCCGACGCGACGGGAGCAAGATTTTTACCCGGGTATTCGTTTACTCTCGACGACGTACATACAACCGTATCGCTCGGCGAACATGATGACTATATGCTCAGCGCGAAATTGTCAGCGGACGGCGCGAATAAAGTCAAAGTTACCCCGAAGTTAACCTATATCTATCATAAAAAAAACGACAGCGCCGCGGCGGAAACGATTGAATCTGTCCCTCATACAACTATTGTTCCCCAAAGGCTAAAATCGACGGTGCCGTACTTTACGGAAAAAGATGTGTTTAAGCATATTTTAAATAAGCTAAACGACGATTTTATTAAGCGGAATACCGATATATTTGCGTCCAGTCTCTATGCCTCGGCAACAGCTTTAGAAGTAACGCCCGAAGAAGTATTCGATCTTGAAAAAATTAAGAAGTATGTGGAGCTATACCAAGCCCCCGAACCGGATAAGCATGATAAGCATTTACAGGTGAAAGATATAACGGCGGCAATTTACGGTATCAAAAACGGCGGCATTGCCGCAAATGATGATACGGGAACGCTCACCGTCAAATGCTGTATTGCAACCAAAGAACAAATAGCAAAGCTCAGCGACGGATCCAGCCAGACCAGCTCCGGTATCACTGCCGTTAAAGAGCTTTCCCGTAGCGATTTTAAGAAAGCGGATCAAGTAACGCTGAAATCCATGTTTGAATTTAAAATTGAAAAAGAGGAAGGCAAGACTGCCGAAGAGGCAAAAGAAAAATGGAAGAACGCAAGCCAGTTACCGGGAACGACACCCTATCCCCTCTTATCAGGGGATAACTATTCAGTACAATCACTGCCGTCGCTATCCAGCATGTCGTGTAGAATGACGGTAAACGCCGGCGATAATCCCAAAGATTACTTTGCCTGCAACAGCAAAACTCACTTATCAAAAAGTACGAGTGGAACGGAAATTTTACTGAAAAAAGTGTTGTTACAAAAACAGGCGGAAGATTTACAGGTGACGTTCGAATTATGTAATGAGCATCAGATAAACGTAACATACAAGCCCGCTATTCGTTAATGCAAGAAATTGCGTTTAAGAACGGGTCGAATGAATCGGAATGCCAAACCGTTTCCAAAAGCGGACATTACCGGAACGGCGTCATTCGGGCAGCGAGTAATGCGACGCCGTTTATTTATTCTGGAAGGAGCATTTATGGGAGTTTTAGATTTTTTATCGGCGGATTATGGATTAAAAAAATATAAGAGCGGCGTATATGCCGGAGTATTGGAAGGATTTTATACGGTTTTTCAGATAGAGGCATCCGAAAGAAAATGCGCCGTAACAATAGGCGTTGCCCAAGACAACGAAGACGAAGCTCTGCTTACCCTTTTACAAGAGCGACTCAAGCTGGTAAAAAAAGTAAAAGCATGGATAGAACCTGCAAAATTCGTTGTTGAATATCCGATTCCTGCGCTCGGTAACCATAAACAAAAATTCAATGCGGTAATAAAGGATATTGTCATCCCGTTTCTTATGGAAAAAAAATATCAGTCCGGCGGATTTCTTCACGGGAAAAACGACGGCACCATACGCTTGTTTCAAATAGGAGCGCGCTATGCGTATTTAACAGAATCCGAGCGTTCCGAAGTGGAAGCAGATCTTATCAATCAAAAAGAAACAGAAAAAAATACTCAGGAAAATATTTTGTTCGGTATATTAGGCGTAATCGGCGTAGCGTTAGCGGGAATACTTGTCTATGTCCTTGTAGGCAGATTAAATCTCTATGTTTGGGCGATTCCGGCCGTACTCAGCGCAGCAGCCTATAGAGTGTATAAACGACTGGGAAAAAAACTAAGCGTAAAAGCTATCGTTATGATTTTCATTGTGCTGTGCATCGCGCTCATAGCGGCAACCGTGCTGGAATACGGCTGGCGTATATACGATGTCGTCAATGCAAATCCGAATGTCGAACCTCTCAGTTTTTTCGACGTTTTAAAAGAAACGCCGGAGCTTATGCTCACCGAACCGGACATCGCAAAGCCGGTTCGAAGAGACTTATTGGTCAACGGCGGAGTTTTAATTCTCGCTTCAATTTTTACGATGGTGAGTGCCTATAGGCAGGAAGTGCGGTTTCTCGAAATAAAAAGAGCGGATTAGGTACGGGTTTGAAATACCGTATTCCATTGCCGCACCGCTCATAATCCCGACGGCTAAAGATGAATTTACCCCCTCGTTCACTGCCCACTTCGGCGCTTTATCTCCTCTTTAATTTCTTCAAGGACTGCAAGAACGTTCATGCCCGTTTGCAGCGTTGAGCCGAGCGCGGCGTTGCCGTCGAGAAAGTCGACGGCGTTTTGCACCATGTTGGAAAAATAGCGCGTTTTTTTGCAGCGTTTTACCTTTTGGTCGGGCATAAGCGAATAAAATCCCGTATACAGCTTCGATTCCCCGCGCCTGAAAACGTCAAAAATGCCGTTGCCAATTTTAATTCGTCCTTCCGTGCCGATAACATCAATTTCAAAACCGAAATAACGGCTCCGTCCGGAAAAATGCAGATTTATATCGGCGCAGGCAGGAGACGCGCACCGAACGCTTACGTTCCGCACCGTATCGGACTGTTTTTCATCGTAATATATAGAAGAGATTTGAATATCGTTGAGCAGAGGCAGAGGCGGCGCGCTGCAATCGGACGCGCCGCTTTCCAAAGCGTCTGTAAAATCCGCGCCTTCAAGTAAGAACATAACTGCGTCAACCAGATGCGTGCCGTCGTGGAGCAGACTGTACGCTCCCGTCGCCTCCGTTTCAGGCGAATAGACGCGGAGCCCCGAGTCCAGACGGGCGTTCACGCTTTGGATTTTGCCGATTGTGCGGATATGTTTTTTTGCCAGCCGATAGTCGTCTGCAAAGCGGCGTTCGTGATTGATCAAAACAGGAACGCCGTATGACAAGGCTTCTTCGGCAATCGTTTTACCGTCCTGCATATTCAAGGCGACCGGCTTTTCAAGAATGATAAGACGCGGGCGGGCACGGATTGCCGCAAGAGCCGTCTCCAGATGAGCGTCTTCGTTGACCGCAATCACCGCAATGTCAGGCTTTTGCGAGGCAAAAAGAGAGGCGGCGCTGTCGTATGCAAAAGCGTTTTTGACAAACGAGTTCCATTGAGCCAGTCGTTCAGGCGCTGTATCGCAGCCTGCAATCAATTCGATGCGCTTATTTTTGCGCAAAGCCGCCGTATGCGACGCCGGTTGTTCGCGTTTTTTATCGAATCCGAGCGTAAACCCGATTCTCCCCGTCCCGATTATCGCTGCCGTGTACTTTTGTTTGCGTTCCATTCGCTTTCCGTTCGTCCTCCGTCCTTGATATACGACATTATCGGCAAAATCTCAAAAATGCTCGTCGGCAATTATCGCAGCTCAAAAACGACTGAAAAACGCACCGTGCGCACGGCGCATTCGCCGCTCCGTAGACAGCGCTCCGCTTGCTTCGATACAATAGATTTAACGATGGAGGCGACATGACGCAAACCGAACGCAAACGATATTTAATCAATTTTCTGCGGGCGGAAAATCCCGCTTATTCACCTGAGGCGGACTTAAATTCTGCCGCAGGTTCCCGCTCTCTTCTCCGCGCGCTGATGAATGTCCGCGCCCCTGCTCCCGCCCCCAAAGATTTTCTTTGCATTCAAGACGAATACCTAAAGGAAGAATTGCGCGCCAAAGGCATAACGGAAGCGCCGGCGCTCAAACCGCGTACAGCGCTGCCGGGCGGGCAGAAACTGTATCTTTGGCAGGGCGACATTACGCTTTTAGCGTGCGACGCGATCGTAAATGCGGCGAACTCAAGTCTTACCGGCTGCTATATTCCGAACCACGCCTGCATCGACAACTGCATTCACACGTTTTCAGGCGTTCAGCTGCGCCTTGAGTGCGCGCGCATAATGGAAGCGCAGCGAACGGAGGAACCGACGGGAAATGCGAAAATCACGATGGCGTACAATTTGCCGTGTAAGCGCGTTATCCACACCGTAGGACCGATTGTAACGGGCGCCTTAACCAAGGAGCACGAACGGCTCCTTGCTTCGTGCTACGCCTCGTGCCTTTCGCTTGCATCCGAATACAACTTAAAATCGATTGCATTTTGCTGCATTTCCACCGGCGTATTCCGATTTCCAAACGAACGCGCGGCAGAGATTGCGCTTTCTTCCGTCAAAGATTTTTTTGCCGCGTCACCCAAAAGCGCGGTGCGCTCCGTTATATTCACCGTTTTTAAAGATGAGGACAAAACGATTTATGAACGACTCCTTTCACAATTCGAATGAATCAAGCGGACTTAAAAAAGCGGCGGACATCGAACGCTTAAAAAGCGCGCTCACGCAAGCGGACGCGGTCATAATCGGCGCGGGGGCGGGACTTTCTGCTTCCGCCGGTTACGATTACTCAGGAGGCAGGTTTGAAACGTATTTTGCCGATTTCAAAGACAAATACGGTTTTCAAGATATGTATTCAGGCGGTTTTTACGCCTTTGCCTCTCCGGAAGAGCGGTGGGCGTACTGGAGTCGCTACGTTTACATAAACCGCTACATGCCGCCGCCGAACGTTGCCGTTTATGAAAATCTCCGCGCGCTTGTGCAAGATAAAGACTATTTTGTCATCACCACGAACGTCGATCACTGTTTTCAGAAGGCGGCATTTGCAAAAGACAGGCTTTTTTATACGCAGGGGGACTTCGGACTATTTC
Source organism: Treponema sp. (assembly GCA_052169915.1). GTDB lineage: Bacteria > Spirochaetota > Spirochaetia > Treponematales > Treponemataceae > Treponema_D. Next base: position 18,113 of record JBQNBN010000010.1, on the reverse strand, counting down.
AGTGTTCCGTTCCCTGCCATAAGGCGACTTACGATAATTTCGACTGGATAAAAGCGATGGTAAAAGCTCAAGGATTTTCTATTTTAGACGACGGAACGCTGACTGCAAAAGGAGATGAAAAGCGCGGAAAACTGGATTTTCGCAAGATAAAAATGCGCATTCCCTCTGAATTGATACCGCTCTGTCCAGTCTGCCGAAAGCCGATGGCAATGCACCTCCGGAGCGACGGCACTTTTGTAGAAAACGACGACTGGCAGACGGCGCATGCACGGTATAGGAATTTTTTAACGATGCACCTCGACGGCAAGATATGCGATATTTTTGAAAGAAACGCGCCGCGCGGCGGAGAAAAGCGCAGTACGCTGCAAAACGGCAGAAACGGCGCCGTCCTTTTCCTTGAATTGGGCGTCGGACAGAATACGCCGGGCATTATAAAATATCCGTTTTGGACTATGACCGCGCAAAACCCGAACGCGAGATACGTTTGTATCAACGCAGGCGGAGGATTTATTCCGCCTGAGATAAGAGATTCTTCCCTATGCATTGACGGAGACATCGGCAACACGCTCAAAGCGGTTTTGCAGCACTAAGGTGCAGCGCACCCCTTGAGTTTTGCGGGCGGTTATTACTTTTTTTGAAAGATTTAATGATGTTCCGCCCTTCCAAGTTTGCCTCCGGCAAAACTTGATGAAAACGGACTTTGGAGAAGACGTAGGTTTGAGTTTTTGCGTCATTTTCTTGCTGTCATCATGCAAAGAACGGCATTTTCCCAGCGAGTTTATCCACAATCTCCTGATTGTGGATAAACTCGTGCGCGGTACTCGCCGTTAAATCATTCAGCCACCGTAAGAACCGCCTGCAATCCTGCCGCCCGTAATCAAACCGAAGAAACGCGGAAACGCCTTCCGTAAAAGAATACCCGCCCCCGTTCCAATCAAAACGGTTAAGATATTGACGCCGAAATATTCGAATATGCAGAAAAACTGATTTTTCATCGGGAAGAAATGAATCCAGATACGCATTAGAGTTCCTTGCAAAATAGGAGTATGAGCGGCGAACAAGAAAAATGAGATACCAGCAAGATAAGACGCAGCTTTAAAAGCTTTTTCATGCGTAACAATTACACCGGATAGCTTGAGCAGAATGACGCAGGCAGAGAAAACCATAAGCCAATACACGGTACCCTTCAATAGGAAAAAACGATACTCGATAAAAACACTCAGTAAAAATGCTAAAATGCTTTCCATCCAGCCGATTTTATCGATTTTTTTCAACAACGGAATGTCATACAATCCCCAATACAAACCGAGTACATATTAAAATAGTGCTTGCGTAGCGATAAAATACATCTGAATAGGAACTATATAAAAAAAGGAAATCGCAAACAAAAATGAAGCAGGGTATTTTCGGACAAAAAATTTTAAAATCGGAGAAAGTGCAATCAAAATCATCAATTCACGGAGAAACCAAAATTGAAATATGATACGAGGAGGTTTTGCCTCACCTCCGAAATAATTGTCATATCCTAAAACATTGTGAATCCACTCTTTCATCGACCACGATAAAATTGTACTTTCCGGATGCGATACGAATTGAGGCGCTATTTGCAGCGCAATAAGTTTTAGTCCTCCGTACAGAAATATATAAAATGCCATCCACAAGGCATAAGGAACAAGCAGGGATTTCGCCTTTTTCTTCAGCAGAGAGGAATATGAATCGTTCTTTTTCACTTGCAAGTACGCCGCAAAAAGCATAAACAGCGGAACTGCTCCTCGTCCAATTCCGTCCGATATAAAAAGCTGAATCCATTTGCCGACAACGCCTTGATTAAAAAGAGGCGCAATCCCTCCATTCGCAACGCTTTCAGCAATCGATTCAACCGTAAAATTATTGTGAATAAAAACGACAAAAATCATCAGCAAAAACCTAAGCGCCGTTATCCGTTTCGACGTATTTTCATCAATTATTCTCGATTGCAATTCCATAAATACCACCTAATATCATTTTAGGTAGTAATACTACACTTTTTATGTATTTACAATACACTTTATTTAAAAACAGAGGTTAATACTCAATTCATAAACCCGCGCATTCATACAAAAATGCCGCATGAAATCAAAAGACATTCAAATGCGGCTCAGCGACAATCTCAAAAGAATCAGAAAAGAACATAAATTGACGCAATTCGAACTTGCCGAAAAAGCGGACGTGTCGGAGGATACGGTAAAAAGCATTGAATTAATGCGCTTTTGGCCGAGCGAAAAAACGCTCGCGCAGATCTCAAGCGCGCTGGATATCGACGTGTATCATTTTTTTATGCCGACTGCAGGCACGATAAACACCGAAAAAGCCGTTCTCAAACAGCTCAAAGAAACGATTTTAAAATCATATTGCGTCTATGTTGAAGAAGTTTTAAAAGAATTGGAAAAGATATGAATGAATTTTTGTACAAGATACGATTTCAAACGGAGTTCTTAACGGAAGGATATATTTTTCAGACAGCACAGGGAAATGCGCGACAATACCGATACGGAAACGTCCTTAAAAATCGCCCTTCCAATCCGGAGCGGATGGAACCACGCCCGTAGCATTCCCCTCCGCTCCGGAACGGTATCCCCGCACCTCACCGCCCGCAATGCCCTCTCCACCCAACTACATTTCCCCGTCGACGTAAAACCACGTCCCGCAAGACCGCCCCTCACCACCGCGACGCATTTCCCCGCGAGTTTATCCACAATCATAAGATTGTGGATAAACTCGTGCAGGCGGCACACCGCTCAATCACACAAACACCGTAATAACCGCCTGCAGCCTCCCCGCAAACAACTTTTTAATCCGCTTATACAAAAACGCGCGCGCGCTTTCCGCCGCCGTATACAGGGGGTAAAACGCGCTTAGAGGAACGTCGAACGTGCCTATTCTATGGATATTTTTTCCGCCGAAGCCCGTCTTAAACAGATACAGCCCGTGCATGGGGTGCGCCTCATCGTCCGTCGGGGGTATGCCGTACATATCGTAGAGGACGCTGCCGTACGCGCGCGCATCTCGTATCGCCGTCCATTGCAGCAGATACGCCGGCATTAAATTGCGCTTTGCGTTCCCCGAACAGCCGTACAAGTACACCGCTTCCGACTTTGAAAACAGCGTTATGATTGCGGCAAGGCTCTCACCCTCGTGTTCGGCAGTGTACAGCGACACAAGCGGCGCGTTATTGCCGCCCCCCGCCGCGTCCCCGCTCAATTTCAGCAAATCCGCGTAATACTGTTTTGAGTGAACGGCAATACCGTCCCGCGCGGCAGTCGTTTGGTACAAGGCGTAAAAACCGTCCATGCGCGCGTCAAAATCCTCGTCCGCGCTTCCCCTCCGCACAACTTTAACGCCCTTGCGCTCGGCAAGCCGGACATTGTACCGCCACTTGCTTTTCATCGCCGAAAGAATTTCATCTTCGCTTTTGGTCAAGTCAATCGCAGTCGAATCCGGCGGCTGAATGTCTACGCGGCTTTTTACCGGCAGCCCTTTACGTTTTTTGGAAGCGGCTTTCATGTTCTGTACAAAATTGTCGCGTTGTTCAGGCGTATCGAATGCAGCGTCCGCGTCAAAACGCACGCAAAGCGTATCGGAAGGAAGATGAGGCTTTAAAGCTCGTGCAAGACTTCCGAGCAGGTCGGAAAGTTCAACGGGAGAATCCGGGGCGTCTATGCCGTCGACATTCGGAAAAAGTGGAATATATGCAATCGAAAAACGCAGCGGCTTTTTTCCGAACGCGCGCAGTAAAACGGAGCACTCTTTAGTCCTCAGTTTGCCGCCAAATTCAAAATCGACTGCAAAGCGCATATTCGTCCAGCCGTGCGCGGACTTAAACGCCGCCCAAAACGGGGTTTGCAAAAAACTTCCCGCGCCGTTTTCCGCCGCGTCAAAAATCCGCTTTACTTCAACGCGGGACAACTTTAATTCACTCCGCCGTTGACCGTAAACTCCGTCGTTATCGCTTTTCCGGCGGCGGTTAGATTTTTTCCCGCAATCTGCACTGATTTTTCGGCGACTTTTATTTCGACTTGGAAAAACACGTCCGCATCTATCGCGTCGGGCTTAGAAGACGGTATCGTGTCCCCCTCAAGCGCGACTTCCGTTCCGGGAGCAGCCCACGGAGCGGTCAGCACTTCAACGCAGTTTTTGCCGTTTTCATCTTTATAATCGGCGGCAAGCAGCATTCCGCGGCTTTCAATCCCGCGCATTTTTCGCGGCTTTAAGTTGTCGGCAAGAATAATGTGCTTTCCGAGCAGTTCATCGGGCGTAAGATACGGCGCAAGTCCGCTTTGAATCACGCGGTCTTCTCCGCTGCCGTCGTCCAAGTGCTCGATGTACAATTTATCCGAATCGGGATTGCGCTCCACGCTGACGATTTTTGCGACTTTAAGGCGGATAAACTGTGCAAAATGAGCGGCTTGATCTTCGGCAAGAGCGGGTTCTTCGCTTTTTGAAGACTTTTTCTCATCCTTTTTAGCCGCTTTCCCCTCTTTGCGCTCGGCTTGAGTCCCCGAAAACTTATCGCGGAACGCTTCCATCGTCTTTTTATCCATCGGCGTAAAAAAGACTTCCGTCTCCCCTACTTTCTCAAGTCCCGTCATGCACCCGATGTCGCTCCACGTAAGCGCACCTTGAGGAGCCGCCTTCCCGATAACGGGGTCTGCAATCGTCTTTCCAAAGAAAGACATGACTTTTTGCGCGTATTGCGGCATATACGGGTGCGCCATAATCATCAAATCTTTGATCGCATAGCACAAATTGTAGATGAGGTTTGCCGCCTTTTCAGGCTCAGCGGTGCGCGCCTTCCACGGTTCCGCCGCTTGAAACGCCTTGTTGCAGAGGTCTGAAATCTCAAACACCGCGCGGAACGCTTCCTTTAATTCCGCCTTTTCAAGCAGGGCGCGCGCTTTTTCTTCTATTATACTAATCTTTTCCCAGAGCGCGCCGTCTTTTTCTCCGTCAGGAATTTTCGAATCGTAATATTTATTGACGAAAAGTAATGTCCTGTTCACCAAGTTTCCGAGGTTTCCGATAAGTTCGCTGTTGAGTTTTTCCTGAAAGTCCTTCCACGTAAATTGAAAGTCCGACTTTTCCGGACGATTGTAAAAAATGTAGAATCTCCACGCGTCGGCAGGAATGCCCGACTCCTTTGCATCCGTCCCGAACACGCCCACGCCCTTCGACTTGCTGAATTTACCGCTTTCGTAATTTAAGTATTCGGTCGAACTCATGTGATAGAGTTTTGTCCATGCGCGCCCGCTTCCGATAAGGCTCGAGGGGAAAATAACCGTGTGGAACGGAATATTATCTTTTCCGATAAACTGAAACAAATCCACGGGCGCCTTTGTCTTCGCTTCTTCGGATTCTTCCGGAATCCACCACGATTTCCAGTCGAAACTCTGCTTTCCTTCCTTTATAAGTTCGTCGGCAAGCGCTTTCGTTATCGAAATATAGCCGATGGGCGCGTCAAACCACACGTAAAAAACTTTATTTTCGTATCCGGCTTTCGGAACGGGAATGCCCCACTTTAAGTCGCGGGTAATCGCCCGCTCCTGTAAGCCGTCGCGGATCCACGCGCGCGTCATCTGGTTTGCGTTTTCAGACCATTCGCCGTTTACGCTCGCCTCTTCCATCCACGGAAGATATTTTTCCTGAATTTTAGGAAGATTTATGTAAAGGTGCTTCGTTTCTTTTAATTTCGGAGTTGAGCCGCAGGTTGAACAGCGCGGCGCATTCAATTCGGCAGATTCAAGGAGAGAGCCGCAGTGTTCGCACTGATCTCCGCGCGCGTCGTCGTACCCGCACTTAGGACAGGAGCCGCGCACATAACGGTCGGCAAGAAAGCGATCGCACGTAGGGCAAAAAAGCTGTTTTGACGCGTGCTCGGTGATGTAGCCGTTTTTGTCGAGGTCGGTAAAAATTCCCTGCGTAATTTCCGTTTGCTGAGGCGTAGACGTGCGCCCAAAGTGGTCAAACGCGATGTTGAACCAGTTGTAAATGTCTTTGTGCAGCGCATGATAGTGATCGCAGAGTTCGCGCGGCGTTTTATGTTCTTCAAGCGCTTTTGTTTCGGTGGCAGTCCCGTATTCGTCGTTGCCGCAGACGTAGAGCGTCTCGTAGCCGCGGCTCCGGCAAAACCGCGCAAAAACGTCGGCGGACAGGACTTGTATAAGATTTCCGAGGTGCGGAACGTTGTTTACATACGGCAATGCGGAAGTGATAAGCTTTCGGTTTTTAGTCATAATGGGGCAGATTATATTTTTTTTGTCCCCATTGGTCAATTCTTACGAATTTTTGCGCTTATGTTCGTTAAAAACGGAAAAATTAATCGTCTTTTCGATTTCCTTACCCGGTTCGATGTGCAGATCCCAAAACATTGAGCCGGAAAACGTCATTCCCGCATCGACGATTTCGCCTGAAACGTACTCGGGACGTTTAAACAAAATCGGAACGAAGGCAAGACCGCAGCGTTCATTCGGTTCAAAGAGGAAGGAAATGCCGTTATCGGTGTCGGTGAGCAAAAAATCTTCCACGTCAGTCAGTTTCCCGTCGGCATGAATCGTTTTTGACGACGATTTCGTGTCGATTTCGCGCTTTTGCCCGTCGGTAATGATTTCAAGTTTAAACGCGTTAAATCCGCCTGAATTAAAATTGATCTGCGCAAAACTCGATTCGACTGCAAACTTTGCGGAAAGGGGCGCGTCGCTGTCGTTTCTGATAATGTACTGCACCGTCATGCCGTCGGAGACAAGAACGTAACGCTTTTTCAAATTGATTTTTTGGCGGTTTTTGTACAAGGCGGACACTTCAAGCGTAATTTCTTTGTGCGCGTCGGAAAACTTTTTTTCGCCATAAATCATTTTTGAAAAAATACCGCTTCCGGCGGGTTTATTTTCAAGATAATTTTCAAATTCGCTTTCCGTAAAAAGATGGTCTACAAAAAAACCGCGCTGATAGCCGTCGTCGTAGCCTTCAAACTTTTGGACGCGCGTAAAATTGTCCGCGTAATTTCCCGAATTGCGCATTAAATCGAACTCGGTTATCGCGCCGCCGGTCAAATTGACGCAGGCAAAATACGAATTCATACGGCACACGTATTCGTTTAATCCGTCGCCGTTATAGTCGAATGAAGCGATGTTTTCTTCAAACGTGCCGCACTCGCGCAAAATTCCTTCAACTTTGTTGAGATTTTTGTAGGCAAGTTGACGGTACGCAGCCCCGACGAAGGCGCCTTTGAGCGTGCAGATAAAGCCGTCTCCCGCCTGCGCTTCCCACAACTGCTTGCGCGCAGCATTTTTCCGCATTTTGTCGCCGTGACTCTGATTTACCAGCATGCTGACGTAAAGCATACGGTCGTAAAGCGCCTTGCTTTCCGGATAAATCTGAAAAAAATCGTAAATCGTAAGCGGATAGTGCCGCCCGATCCGCACCTGCTCGTAAGGGCGCACCGCCCACTGCTCCATGTCGGAACTCATGCGCGCGGAAATAAAAACGGGAGTGCGGACCTTATCGGCTTTGACAAAACGCTGCGGCGTGGACAAAACAAAACCGCTTCCCTCTTTGCAGACTTCTTTTTCGATTGCCTCAAGGCTTTTCGACTTGAGAAGCGCTGCAAATTCCTCATGCGAAAACTGAATCGCAGCGCCGCGAACGCCGCCTGAATGCGGAGACGACTTGGACTTATCTTTTTTTACCGCCGCCGCAAGTTTTTCCAAAAAAGACGCAGGATTTTCAGGCGCGGGCTTTTCTCCGCGATAAAACGGAATGATAGAAAGAGATTTGCCCTTGTCGGACATGATAAACGGCACGAATTTCGTTTTTTCAGGCGGAATAAGGCTTTCGTCAAGCAAAATATATTCCATTCCGCAGGTGGAAAAGCAGGTTACAAGCGAGGCGTCCCAAATGCTTGCGCAAATGGCAAGCCCGCGCGGACGCTTTTTCGTCGTCTGGCGGATTTCTGCAGAAAGTTTTTCGATCTGCCCCGTCCTGTCCATCGGAAACAAAAGCGGAAAGGCAGGATCGTAATAACCGCCGCCGAGCACTTCGACTTGCTTCCGCGCAGTCAATTCCTGCAAAATCTCGATGAATTCGGGGTATTTCCGCCGTAAAAAGGAGAGAATAATCCCGTTAAACGAAAACGTCATTTTAAAGTCGGGATGTTTGAGCAAAAATTTTGCGGCGGGTTTGTACACGTCGTGATAACAGGCGGCAAGGCTTGCATCCGTGCCCGGTGAAATCATCGGAGATTTTAAACAAAAGCAAATGTGAACGCTGTCCATACTAGTCCGCCTTCTTGGGTATTTTATAATAAGTTTTATTTATTTGAAAGTCCATGCAGAGACCGGAAAAGTCCCGCTCGCTTTCTCTGCTTAGTGCAGCACATTCAGCCACGAAACGTCCGCCGCTGCAATGGCGGTTATGATGACGGCGATGGAAATCAAAATCAAGTTTTTCAACTTTGCCCGCATCACGGCTTCCGACGACTCGTTTAACCGGTGTTTGACTGCGTACAAGAGCGGCAAAACGATAACGAACGACGCCATGCACGAAAGACTGACCGTCAACGCGTCCCAAAACGAGGCGCATTCGTTTGAAGCAAGGATTACGATAAGATAGGACACAGCGAATTCAAACGCAATGCTCTCCCGCGTAATCCGTATTGTAAATTCGGCAAAAAAGGAAACGTAGAACAGTATAACAAGACTTATCAGCGGATAAAGCGCGGTCAAATCAAAGGGCGACAGGATAAAACGCGTTATAAGCCACGTAAGCGCGACTGAAATTAAAACCGTCGTAAGAATTTTTGCAAGCGCGGTAAAAATTCCCTTCGCGGAAGCGCAGACTAAAGAGACGGTGTTGAGCCCGATTCCGTAAAGCAGGAGCGCGGACGCAGTAAAAATGTAGTAGACGGCGGTAAAAATCACTGGATGACACCTGCCTTTTCAAGAATTTTCAATTTGTTTTCAAGGAGAGAAAACGCGTAGGCGATGAGCGCGTTTAAAATAATTGCGCCGGGAATGGTCGCGGCAAACGAAAAAAACGAAATTTTATCCGCCGGAAAGATGACTTTTTCGCGCAGTCCCGACGCGGTAAAAAAACTTATCGTTCCGTAGCCCGCAATATCGCGAAGAAGACTGAATAAAACCGTGTATAAGGAAAAAAACAAAGCGGGAACGGCGCTTTTTTTAAGCGATGAAAAAAGCGGCTCGGAGTTCCGGCGGAGTTCGGGCACCGTTACGAATGCGGACGCAGCAGGAAAATACAAAACGAATCCCAACTGCAAGGCGATTTGAGGAGAGACGAGAATTAAAACCTGCCGCGTCAGCATGATAAAAAACACGTTCATGCACAGCATTGAAATGCGGTATACCCGCTCGATTTTCAGCGTCTTTATCAGGCGCGAAAACAATACTTCCATAATCATCAAAATGAATATTTCAAGCGCAAGCGCAATGCCGCACGCAAGTCTCCCCGGCGCAACGACGGTCATCGCAAAAACCGCCGTCATGTACAACAAAAACAATTTTCTCGTCATTCAATTCATCCTTATTTTTTGCGCCCCCGCATGCTCCCCGCGCCCAAACGACTTCCCCCGTGCCCCTCGCAGTCAAAGACAGCCCCGAACCTTTTTTCTCCGCGGGTTTTCCACGAGGAAAACCCGCAGCAGGCGGAACTCCATTCTATCGTTCATACTCCGCAGCAATCGCCTGCCGCGGAACACCGCTCTGTCATTCACACCCCGTAACAACCGCCCGCCGCGGAACACCGCTCTATCATTCATCCCCCGTAACAACCGCCCGCAAAATTGCCGGAACTTTTGCAGTCCAGTAACGCAGGCGCGGGTCGGCGTCGTTATCTTCCAAAAGCCGTTTTACCCGTCCCGACACGGAGGCAAAACCGACAAAGAGAGCGCCAGTATCGCTGCCGTACGTAAAAACCGCCGGAACGGGGCCGTACATCGTTTGAACACGGAGAATAAGCGCGTACTGCGCGCCGTCCGGAAACGGCGGATCAAGTTCATACAGCGCCGCACTCAAGGAAAACGGCGATTTTATCCGCACAAACGCCCCGACCTTCCCGTCAAAACCGGTATTTTCGGAAAGCGTTTTTTCTACGGCGGCGCGTAAAGCGTTTTCCCAGCGTAAAGACGAAAGTTTTACCGCGCCACCCGCCGCCGTAAGCATGATAATCATCATCGCCGTAAAAATGCCGTATACGCGAAGCAACTCTTTCGTCCGCAGATTCATAAATTTCGGGCTTAAAAACCGCATATTTACGAATTTCAGCAGCGGAAACTTTGAAAAAAACGATTTTACATTTGAAAACTTCAATCCGGAAGCGGCAAAGCGCGGCTCACCGGCAGACGACTCATCTTTTTCAAACGCGCGGACGCCGCGCATCTTGATTTTGTTCAACAAAAAACGCCGCACGCGCGAAAACGCCTCTTTTCCATTCGCCAATGCGCCGCCAAAAGAAAAACGCGCGCACTTCGCTTTTAAAAGTTCAATCAACTTCCCGCGCATCCGCGTGCCTCCGAAAGCGTTTTTTTAAGCGCGTACAAATCCACAGCCTCTTCCCACTTTTGCACGAATACCGAAAAAATATTCGTCAAAACGACTGCAAAAATCATTCCCGACGACGAGGAACCTGCGCCTGCGATAAAAAACGCGGCAAGTCCGCCGAAAACGCCGTATAAAATCCGCCCGCCGATTGAACACGGAATCGTACCGTACCAGCCGAGCACGAAAACCGAGGTAAAAAGCGTTCCGCCGGTAAGGAGCGCTAAAAGCATATCGCCCTGCAATGGAATTCCTTTGTAGAAAAAAGGAGATGCCGCGCGGACGAGCAAAAGATAGGTCAACAAGAAAAACGCAGGGATCACCGCTTTCACGGCGTCGCGCCCGTAAATGACGGCGGATGAGACGAGCAGCGCAAAATTAAAGCGGAACGCGGGAATTGCAGAGCCGTTATCCCAAAACAAAGAAACGTAGCCTTCGGGAACGGAAACCTTAAACGGCGCAAAGAGCGCGTTATTAAAAAAAGCCGTAAGAGCGGAGTCGAACGAATGAATGGGAAACACGCCCGCCGACAAAAGCAGTTCCGACGGATTTTTCGACGCAAGCAACTCGCGCGTAACAATGAGTTCGGGAAAAAGACGCGCGCCTGTAAACCACAGCATGACGGCGGTAAAAGCAGCAGGATTCACCCACGCGTACGAAAAACCGCCGAAAAAATACTTTACGACAAACATGGAGGCAAGAGACGCGGTAAAGGCGCTCAGCGGAGGATACGTCTCCGGCAAAAGCATGCCGATGATAATTCCCTGAACGAGACTTGCAAGGGAGGTAAAATGTTCCTCGTCCCTGCGCCTGAAAAAACGGGAAACGACGATATCGGCTGCAAACGAAGCGGATGCGGCGGAGGCGATAACGGTGAGGGCGGAAAAACTTTTCGACATGAACAGCAGCGCAATCTGAACGCACAAAAGCAAAAGCATCCGGAACGCCTCTTCTCCGATCGAAATACGCAGATATATAAAGGGGCGCACCAAATGCGGCGCTCTCTTATATGGAAGATTCATATAAATCCTCCTTTACTGCGCGCGATTCGTTAAAAGAAGCGATTGTCTGGCATATCGGAAGCCGCGCGGGGCAGACGGCGTTGCATGAGCCGCACGACGAACATAACCGCATCGACTCCACATAGGGCTTGGCTGCAGCGATAACGCCTTTTACATGCCGGTAAAGCACGTCCGGCGAAAGAGCGCAGGGACATTCTCTCCGGCAGTTTCCGCACCGGATACACACCGACTGTAACTGATGAGGAACGCGGGACGAGGGTAAAAACGAAACGGACTTTACGTATTTTGTAACCGGCGCGTCGAGACTTTCTGCGCTTGAGCCGGTGATAATGCCGTTTACTATGAGGGCGCCGGGCTTTTTGATAAAACCGCCGCATTGTTCGGCAAGCGAGCGGAAACTCACGCCCGTCTTCACCTGTATCATTCCCGAAGCGGGGACGCATTCGCCTGAAACGTGCACGAACTTATCCATAAGCGGCATTCCGAACGAGACCGTTCGGTATAAATCGTACATCGTAGAAGAATCCGTAAATAAGTCGCCTTCGCTTATGGCTCTAAGACTTGAATGCGCGCCTGAAAGTTTTTTCACCGTCTTGCAGATTTCCTTTTTGAAGCCTGCAGGATAGCGTTTTATGTCGACTGGAAAAAAATGCGCGCTCCGGCTGAAATGAAACGTTTTTTCATCCGCGTCAAAATCTTTGCTTTTAATAAAAACGATTTTTTTCGCGTCCATGGCGCGCGCGCACAAGTCCGCCCCCGCAAAAACTTCCTTTAAGAAAAAGGACGAAACCAGTAAATCCGTAAGGCGCGAAGGATCGTCGTCAAAAAGTCGAACGACAAGAATGCGCTTGGGACTGGACAAGCCTTTTTCAAGTTCGGCGGCAAGCGGAACTGGCTTATCGGTAACAAACGTGTTGACGATTCCTTTCTCTCCGATTTCCGAAATAAGCGTTTGTGCAGAAAGCGCGGACGTGTCCCGTTCGGCAAGTTTTTTTCCCGTATAACGAAAGCCGCCTTGAAATTTCAGTTTGACGGCGTCGGACGTTTTGCCGTCGGGACAGGTACACTGCACGATTTTTTCAACAACGCCCGGAAGCGGCGCGTATACCATCGACCTTCCTGCGTCAAATCCTGAGGATGCGGCGATCAACTGCCCTTCTGTTACCGTATCTCCTTCGTTTACAAGGAGACGGCAGTTTTTCCATTTATCCTGCGTTACGGGAATAACGAGGCTGTCGGGAATAAATCCGCTGACGGTCTTTTTGTAAGCCTTTTTTTTGAGTGCATAAAATCCCGAAAAAACAGTCATTCTTCCACCTGATAAAACTTTTCTGATGCAGGACGCGGTAAAACGCTTACGTTCCGGCAGTCTTGCGTAATATGCGATAAATCGAACTCTTCCCGCGCACGCCGGACAGTTTCCAGCCTGCGTACAAAAAAAGAGGTCCCGCCGCTGAAAGCGTAAAAGTTATTATAGTGAAAACGCTTACGCTTTGAAAAGACGGAGAAGCATATCCAATCGACAATGTTTTTTGCCGCTTTAAGAGTTTTTCCACCGCCGGAAAATCAAGAGAGTCGATGGAAGCAAGCGCATTTTTTTCAAATTCCTTGTCAAAGACGACTGTCTGGAAACGTTCCGCAATAAGCCCTCCGGAATTTTCATAGCGGGGAATCGATACAAAGCGTAATTTTTTTCCGAATTCGCTTGAATTGACGGAAATATACGGATAAGTCAAAGCCTCTTTTTTCCATTCGATAAAATCCTGCAAAGAAACGAAAGTCCCGCCCCTGCCGCGCGCCGCCGGAAAAAGCGTCCGTCTTCCCCGGGCAAAAGACGCGCCGCCTGTAAAAGACGGGAGCGCAAAGGCGAAAAGCAGTATCGAACAAACCGAAACGCCGGCAAGCGAGTAAAATGCGTTTTTCTCATCAGGCTTACGTATGACGGCGCTCAAAATCCGCACCGGCTCAAAAGAATATTTTGCTCCGGCAGTAAAAGCCGCCTGCCCGCGCAGAAAAACCGCGCACGCGCCGGATACGGCGGCGGCAGCAAAAAAGAGCGCGCCCCGCACGCCGGAAGACCACGAGACGACAACTGAAAAGAGGGCGAGAAGCCGGACTTCGCGGCTTTTCAAGACAAGGCGAGCGGCGTTTTTCATTCCCCATGAGCCGAACGCCCAAAACGCCGCGCACAACAGAAGACAGACCGCCGCCGCTGCCGCAAAGGACGGAAAGCAAAAGGCGTACAGCACGGGAAGCGCCGCAAAAGAAGCGAACAGAACCCGCTCGCGGCAAAAAAACAGCAGAAAAAAAGCGAACGATAAGCACAAAAACGAAAACGCCGCAGGATAGCGGAAAGGCGCGCTCACCGCGGCGTTTATCTTTTGTTCGGCATTGAGAGCGGCAGCGGCGGCTTTCAGATTTTTTCCGTATTCGTCGGGAACGTAATACAGTTCAAGAACGCCGCTTTTATCAAAGAAAAAATTACCGCGCCGCAGAAGATAATCCGCTTCCGACGCCGCGGCAAGAGAGACTTCAGGCGTATCTTGAGGCAAATCGAGCGGAACGCGCTGGACAGCGCGGCAAATAACATTCTTGCAGCCGCGTTTTTCCAGTCCCGCAAGGACTAAAGACGCGTCCGTCCCCGCCGGAACGGACAGAACGGTGTAGCCCGCCCACAATTTTTTTGCCGGAACGGCGCGGAATACAATCATAAAAATAACGGAAACGGAGACAAACAGAGCGGAAACAAAAATGCGGAAAGAAAGGCGCATACAGTCGAAAGTGCGTGTAAAAATTAAAAAAGCGCGAAGGCAAGTCCCGTAAAAAAGCCGAGCAGACAGCCGACCGTAACTTCGATGGGCGTGTGTCCGTGCACTTCCTTTATCGGGGAATATTGAACGATGTCCTTTTTATGCAAATCCCGTCCGAGTTCGTTTATTTTTTTCGCTTGAACGCCGCTTGACCGCCGCACGCCGACCGCGTCCCGCACCGTCACCATGCCGAAGCAAAAGGCAAGAATAAAAATGTCGGAATCAACGCCGTGCCGCACGCCGATTGTCGTACATAAGGCCGTTACCAGCGACGAATGGCTCGACGGAAGTCCGCCAGTTTTCCACAGCAGGTTTTCAATCAGTTCGTAAACGCTGCGGATTCTCCCGTACAGAACATTTATAACGGTTTTTATAAATTGAGCGCAAAACCAACTTGAAACGCACGCTAAAAGAACGGGACTCGTCAAAAAAAGCTTAATCTGTCCGGCAGCGGAATTCAACATGGGCGCATACTATCATCGAGCGCGGATTTTTTCTAGTGGCACGAAAATACAAAGGGCGCAACAGGAACACTTAGATGAGTTTTCACGATTTAGGCAAAATCCGTTTATTGTGAGTTTTCTGAAAAGAAAACTCGTGCAGGCGGCGCCCTATTCCATCGTTCACACTACGTTCTCTGCCGCCTGCAGCAATCCGGCGCAGGCGGAGTTCCCGTTGATTGCCGAACCTCCGTAGTTTTGCGGCGTTACCCGCAAGCCACCCGCTCTACAGTTATGCGCCGGCGGAGCAAGAAAGCGGTTGTACAAACGCGCTTACGCGCACGGTCAGTCCGTTGCAGCCTCCATTCCCGCCGCGTGCGAATCTTCCGCAGATAAAAACGAATGACCGCCTCCCCGTCCCGCCTCAAACTCCTTTTTCCCGCGAAATTTTGCCTTACGACAAAAATTGACCGGCGAAGGATACCATTCGGTCTATAACGCCGCTCCTTAAACACCGCCCCTCTCAAACTCCATTTTCCCGCGAGATTTTGCCTTACAACAAAAATTGACCGCGAGGGATGCTATTCAGTATACAACGCCGCTCCTCAAACACCGCCCCTCTCAGACTCCATTTTCCCGCAAGTTTTTGCCTTACGGCAAAAATTGACCGGCGAAGGATACCATTTGGTCTATAACGCCGCTTCTCAAACACCGCCCCTCTTCAGACTCCATTTTCCCGCAAGTTTTTGCCCTACGGCAAAAACTTGTGCGGGCGGTAACTCCCGTTATATCTTTCACACTCCGTTCTCTGCCGCCCGCAGCCGCCCCGCACTTGCCTACAACCGAACCGCACCCGCGTGCTTTAATTCCATTTTAAGCCGCCGGAACTGTCGTGCTGCAATTTTTTAGAGAACTTTCCTCCGGAATCGCTTTCGCTGACAGTGCCGCCGGAACTATCGCACGCAACGACTTTTTTGGTATTGCGTATTTCCGGCGACGGCGTATGACCGGAAGCCTCAACCCCGTTTACGCCCCACGCGCCGTCGGAGGCAATAACGAACGCTCCCTGCCTGAACGCGCTGAAGCGGTAAAAGCCGTAGCCGGTTTTCGCAGAATCGCTGAACGGCTTATCGAGCAGTTTTTGCGCAGTCCCTCCGAACGCCGACGTCTCAGAGACCTTGTACAGCGCGCCGCTCGTTTTGAACGCGTCGATTTTCTGAGCAGGCAGAACTCCGACCGACTTTTTAAGCGCTTCTTCCGTCGATACAGTGCAATACAAAGCGCCGTTTTGTATCTGCAATGCGTTGATTGCGCCCGCAAAAGTTTTATAAGGCGTATTGGAAGCATGGCTTTCTTCCATACTCATCTTATCGACTACGCTCACCTCACCGGCAGAAGAAGCATTGTCTTTCTTGTATTTCCGTACCGACAAAGAATATTCTTTCATGATGACATTGTCTTCTTTTTTGACTGCGGCAAAAAGTCCGTCCTTATTTGCAGCAAGAGCGGTAACTATTCCCGGCGTCGAAGAATCTCCCGTTATGGTATAAGCCGGCGCCGCTGCAAGTCCGAGGAAAGAGCTTCCATTCCATTCGTATTTTCTTATCTTCCAGTTAGAAGCGGCACTTTGTTGATGGACGACGTACAGGCAGCTTTTTCCGTCGGAAACATCAGCCGCAATCGCCGTTACCAGTCCGTCAGACTCCAACCTCGCGCTCTCCGACGTGGTATCGTACGAGCCGTCCTCCTTTAAGGTAAAACGCCGCACGTCTGAGTAGTTTCCATCCATATAGTGGATATAAAAATTTCCGTCTTGGTCAAAGCAGAAAATATCGGAAGGCTTTATTTGATAGTCGGTCGACACCCAAAGTTTATTTGCCTCGGAGAACGCGGCTTTCCCGTCCGCGCTCGTCCAATATTTCATTCCGAATGTCGCTGTAAAGTCTCCCGGCTCCCACGAGAGCGCAGGCGTGTTCGGCAATTTGTATGCGCCGTACTCCGCGAACCATTTTGCTTCCGTATCGGTAAAGGCGAGCGTTTTTGTCTGCCGGTCGAACGCGGCAATTCTGTTTTTATTGCCGTCCGCGCGGAAGTTTTCATTTTTATAGACAATATTTGCGCCGTCGTCGGCAATGTAGAGCGCATCCTTATCGTACCCGACGAATGCGACCGGTTTGGAAAAATATGATGCGTCAAAAGCAAGACCGCCGTTTTCCGCATGCGCGGGGTTGAGTCCCGCTTCCGTTTTGTCCGTAAATCCGCTTCCGGTGTACGTATAACCGACGATTTTCCCTGCAGAATATACGGAGCCGACTTCATGACGCGTATTGTCTGCGTTGAGCAAAACGTAAACGCCCGCGCCGTCCGCGTACATATCGGCGCAATTCGTCTCAATTCCGCTGATGCCCGTTACAGCAATTTTTTCAAGCGTTTCAACTCCTGCGGCGGTAAGATTGAGCGTTTTCACACTCCCCGACTCCTGCAATTCGGTTTTGAATGCAAACAGTTTTTCATCGGTATGAGAGCCGGAAGTTACCGCCGCCTCCAAAAAGAGCGTGCCGTCAAAAGCCGCAAGCGCGCCTAAGCGGGACATTCCCGGTACGAGAGGCGCAAGATTCGCCTTATACACGGTGCCGTCTTCCGTCATGCAAAGCACCTGCGGACTTGCCCCCGTGCTGTCTATAAGGAAGATATTTCCCGTCTTTGCGTCAACGCTCATCTGCGAAATACCGTGAAACGAATCCGGCGGCGGAAGCGTAAAATCCTTATCAAAATCCCCGTCCACATTGAACCTGCGCAAACGCCGTACCGACGGAGTTACGCTCAAGTCGGCATACAAAAGATAGACGCGACCTATGCCGTCGCGGGAAATTTTCGGAGGCACTTTGCTTTCTACCTTTGCGGCAAGCGTTTTGCTTCCGAGCCTTACATCCGCCCCCTCGCCGTCATCTCTTGCAAAAAACAAAATGTTTTCAGTCCTTTCCGGCGTTTTTGAAAGCGTCAAGCCGACTGAATTAAGCCCTGCCTGAACCGTATGCGTTTTTTCACCCGTCCAATAGCCCGCGGCAGTTTTTACTTCCGCTTTAACGGTAATCTTTACGCCGACTGCAAGCCGGACGGAAATGCCGGCAGCCCCTTTAGCAAGTTCGACGCTCGCACCGTCCGTAATCGTAACGACCGTATTGCTTTCATCGAGCACGGGCAAACCTGCCGAAGTTACGGCACGCGCCGAGCCCCCAAAGTCAACGACAACTT
>JBQNBN010000009.1:0-44424 GCA_052169915.1 Treponema sp. | reverse complement strand
GCCGGAAAGTATGCTTTTCCAGTCGTACTCGCGGCTTTGCGCACAGGATAGACTGTTGCCTTCCCTGTCGTAAATGACCTATGAGGGACGCTGGCACGCGCCGTTTTCAAGATAGTAGATTCCCATGCGTCCTGCCCGGCAAAAGAGCTTTATAAAATATTGCAAGAAGTCAATACGTAATTCTTAATTCGGAATGCGTAATTAGGAAATTTTCCTCACCACGCGTTCATAATTTAATTCTTCCTGTCCGCCGGAACCCAATTTTCAGGCTCGAATAAATTACCGTGCACGTAAAAGTCCTGTTTCGGGTCGATCAAGAATTGATACGCATTGGTGCCCAATAGCTGCGTTCCCGATATCGCAATGTACACGGGGTCCTTTTTAGCGTCCTGCGTGATGGGATTTCCGGTGAAAGGATTGACGGGATTTTCAATCAAATCCGCAAGCGCAAGAGACGGAACGTCGGCATTCGTCATAAAGGTATTGTCGGTTTTGATGTCGCCTACTGCATTAAAATCCTTGACCATAAGAAATGCGTTAAACTGATCTTGCTCAAACGGCAAATGATTGCGCGTTACGACATTTTCTTCCGGGCCGTGGTCGGAAACGATGATAATCCGCGTGTTATCATAAACACCGTTTTTTTTCATATAAGCAAACCAATCGGCAAGGCGCATAACGGTCGCAGCATTAACCGAATAGTCAATGCGTTTTGCGTATTTTCCACTTCCGAATTCGGTAACGGCTGTGACAGGTCGGTACTCAGGAGCTTGAAGTAAAGAATATTCATGCGTTGTGTTATTATTCATAATGAGCGCGTTGCTGCTGTTGTCGTCAACAATGGAAACAAGGCGCGGAAGATAGTCGAGGACGGCGTACCCGTTGAGCGTCTTTCTGAGCGCAACATTTCGAGTCAACGCGCCCCAGTTTCCGGAGCCGTAAATACTTTCGCGCAGCAAAAGCGGCGACGTTTTTAAAAGCGAATACCAAATCATATTGCGTTTGAGGACATCGCTTGCGCTCGGCAGATGCAAATTATTTTCCGTGCACCACAGATCGGTGTAAAAACTATCGGTAACGTAGGTTTTAATGTTCGGGTACGGCTCAAAAATGCTCATATCGGGAATCCAGTTGCCGTTTGCGTAAGGCAAATCTGTCGCCGTAACGTGAAAGCCGTGTTCGTCAAAAATACGCGGCATCATCATCAGCGCTTCGTTGCGTTTTTGAAGGAGCGGCACGTCTTTTCGCGCGTTGATTGCCGTCGGAGTTGATTCGTAACCGCCGAAAATCGGAGGAGATCCGAGCGAAGTATAACCGTTGAACGAAACGGTGTTCGGATAAAACGTAAATCCCGAATACTGCGTTTTAAGCGCAGGGTAATCGTCAAAAACGTAGGGAACGAGCACGCTGATTGCGCGGTCAACCATGAGGACGACGACGTTTTTCCCTTTTTTCGACAGCGAAAAAATCGGTTCGACGCTTGTCGCTCCCGCCGCTTGTTCGGGTTTTCGGTAGGAAGCAAGCGACTTGAACGCTCCTGCAATGCGGATTACGTTAAAAGAAGAGAGTGCAAAAAGAGAAAAGGAAGCGAGCGCTGCAAGCGTTGTCAGCATTTTCGTTTTTTTGAATTGTATGACGGCAGCAACGGCGAAGGCGACGATCGCAAGTGCACCCAGATTTATCGCCGATTCGGAAAGCGGGTGTTTGACATCGTATGCAAACACGAGTGCAGTCGAAATAAATCCGTATTTTCCCGGAAAAATAAAGGCGTTGATGAGCGCGCTGACTGCGACAAAAGCTGCGGTAACGGCAAAAATCCGTTTTGTTTTGTCGGAGAATAAAAAATAAAGCGCAAGCGGCCAAAATACGCAAAAGCCTATGGCTTGAGTAAGCGTATTTCCGATAAAAAAGAGCGGAGAGGCATAGCGGTCGACATACGAAAATTCCTGCGGAGATGAGACAATCATATTCGTTGGTAAAAGAAAGCCTGATGTAAGGGTAAGCAAAAGTGCCGACGTTATAAAGAGCGCAAAGGATTCCTTGCCGGAGAGGATTTTCGTCAAATCGACTTTGATGCGTTTTTGGACAATCGGAAAAACCGCTAGCGTGAATGCAGCCGCCGCTAAAATAAAGGTAAGGATTTTCCGCACGCGGGCGTTTCCGCCGATTCGATAATAATTAAGGTAGGCTATGACGAATACGAATGCCGCAGCTCCCGCCCACAAGAGAACGTTCATTTTGTGCGGACTTTTGATTTTGTAGTAAATGTTTTTAAGCAGCGAAAAAACGTTGTTGAGCGTCCAATAGAGAACCAAACCGGCAGGAGAATTATACAGCAGGACTAAAAACAGGAGCGCCATGCCGTAAAGCTGCGCTTTTTCCTTGAATGCAAAACCGCGTGTGTACACGGCACCGGCAATGACGTTGATAAGAGTCATTGCAATCGGCAAGAGATTTGTGCCCCCCCCCCCCCCCCCGACTGTAAGCAGGGCATCGGGAGCGCCTAAGTCCCGTATAAAAAGGAAGGGCGTTCCGCGTAAAATCTCAAGATGCGACAAATAGGAATACGCCGCAATAAAAAACGGCACTTGAATCAATAGGCCGAACGACGAGCGCAGTGCCATCATCGGGTGATAATGATTTTGCTTATAGAAAACCGACAAAATCATGTACTGCTCATCGCCCTTAAACGCAGCCTTGATACGCGCAATGCCGCTTTTTAAGCGATTTTGCGTCTGCCGTTCGCGCTCCTGCCATTGTTCGGCGACGGCGTACAGCGGCAGACACAAAACCGTAACCGCCACGCTTATGCACATTACGGAAAAACCAGTATTGGAGAAAATCCGCTGCGAAAGCATAAAAATAAATTCAACAATCTGGATGATCGGGTAAATAATGATATTAAAAAGCATTCCACTCATGATCGCAGTATATCTGTGGAAATGCATATTTTCAATAAAACTGTTCGATATCGGAGTCTTAAAATAGGTTTATGCAGACGGAAAATCAAAGCACTGCTTAACCCATCAAAAAAATTCCCCATCCCTCATTCCGCATCCCGTATTATTCTGCTACTATCCGCCATCATGATTACATACCTTGCAAAAATCGGCGAGTTGACACTGAAAGGCTCCAATCTCCGCGAGTTTGAAAAACTGCTTTTGAAAAACACGCGGCGCGCTTTGGACGGCGCACAGGCACGCGTCAGTCTCCGGGCGGGACGGCTTTACATCGACTGTGAAGAGGCGGACGCGGACAAAGCGGAAACGGCGCTCGTCCATCTTTTAGGCATAACCGGCTGGGCGAAAACGCGCGTATGTGAAAAAAATATCGACTCGCTTGGGCAAGCGGCGCTCGAAGAAGCGAAAAACGCCGCCTCTCTCGGTGCAAAGACGTTTAAAATCGAAGCGCGGCGGAGCGATAAAGGCTTTCCTCTGAATTCCTATGAAATTGCCTGCCGCGCGGCGGATCCCGTTTTTGACGCAGGTATTTTAAAAGTCGACGTGCATAAACCGGACGTAAAGATTTTCGTTGAAGTGCGCGAACGCTGCTTTGTCTTTTCCGACGCAAAAAAAGGCTGCCGCGGACTTCCTGCAGGTTCAAGCGGCAAGGGGCTGCTCCTGCTTTCAGGCGGACTTGATTCGCCGGTCGCAGGCTACCGAATGCTCAGACGCGGTATGAAAGTCGACTGTATATATTTTCACTCCTATCCATATACGTCCGTTGAAGCTCAGCAAAAAGTCGAAGAACTTGCAAAACGGCTTTCGTTCTACGGGCTGTACACGAACTTGAACATTATTCCGTTTACGGATGTGCAGATGCGCATAAAAGAAAAAGCGCCCGCCGACTGGACAACGCTTATGCTCCGCGTCTGCATGGTAAAAACCGCGAACCTGCTTGCAGAGCGCATTCACGCCGACTGCCTTATCACGGGAGAAAGTCTCGGGCAGGTCGCAAGTCAGACGATTGAAAACATGAGCGTTACCGAACATTTTGCACAATTTCCGCTCATCCGCCCCTTAGTCGGCATGGACAAAGAAGAAATCGTTGAAACCGCCAACTTTATCGACACGTTCCGCATTTCCATTCTGCCGTATGAGGACTGCTGCGTCCTCTTTAGTCCCAAGCATCCGGTTTTGAGAGGGACGGTAGAGAGGGCGATAGAGATTTTCGATTCGCTTGACTGCGGCAGCCTTATACAAGAGGCGTTTGAAAAACGGGAAGTAAAGCGTTTTACTTTTGGAGAAGAAGAGAAGCGACTTTAGATGCGTCCGTGTCGATTTGAACGCCGTCAAAGCGGTGCGCCATCTTTTTGTCAAAGTCCGTGTCGCTTAAAAGTTCGTTGATTTTTTTGAAAATGCGGCGCGGACTGCGAATAAAATAGCCGACGCTGTTGTTGACGGCAAAGCGCATATTCCCCAACTCTTGATTGTGAATGTACTTACACACAATGACGGGCTTCCGGCAGGAAAGCACTTCAAACAGCGTCGCAGGCCCCGCTTTGATCACCGCGCAGTCGCAGATTTTTACCAACTCGTCAAGATAGTCGATAAAACCGAAGACGTGTAAGTCAAGTTTGGGATAGGCAATACGCAAAAGATTAAAATTGCGCCGCTTTACGTTGTCGCGCCCGCAGATAACCGCCACGGAAAAGCGCGCGCGGTGCAGGATACATTCGTTGATGATTTCCGTCGCGCCCGGAAGCCCCTCGCCGCCTCCGACAAGGAGAACGATTTTTTTATCGGGATCGAATCCGTGCTTTTTCCGAAGGTCTGCAACTTCGTCTTTTGAAAACGGACGTCGGTATTTTTCATTCATCAAAAAGGGAATGATCGTAATGTTTTCTTTAGGAACGCCGCATTCTTTTATTGCCGACTCTTTTGCTTCCTTTGAATAGACCATGTACTGCATGTCGGGATAAAAAAACCACGAATGCGGAACGGTAAAGGGGTCGGTTACGATGACTGTTACGTTGATTTTCCACGGAATGTTTTGGCACACTTCGCGGATAAACGGGGAGACTGCAAAATGAAAGGAAACGATATCGGTCGGTTTTTCTTGCAAAATCATTTTGCGTAAATACCGGCGCACTTCAGGCGCAAGAATCCGGCGCACCAAGTCCTGCGCCCAGCGGTTCATCGCAAGGTCGTAGATGAGCGGAAAGGCGCCGTGCACGTAATTGCAGGCGTAGTTATAGCCTTTTTCAAAAAGCAGGTGCCCCGCCTTGTGCTTGGGAAAACCGTTGAGCATTTTGATTTCCGCATCGGGATTTTGCGCTTTCATCGCTTCGGCAAGCACTTTTGCCGCGGATATGTGTCCTGCGCCGGTGTTTAAGTATAAAAAAAGGAATTTTCGATTCATAGTGTGGCGCGCCGCTAAAATGTAAATTTTATTCCGCAGTTGAAATAATGATTGTACGAATCATGCAGATTGGAAATCCAGTTTTGCCGCGCGGCTGCAGCGTCCGCTGCATTCGGCACTCTACCGCGGTATATTTCTTTTGTAACTCCGTCGTTTTTTACGTACTCAAACGTGTAGCCGCCGGAAACTTCCGCAGAAAAAAGTCCCTTTTTGACAAACTCGTATGCAAGTCCAAGCGAGGCTTGCATAACGTACATGATATGCTCTTGCTTCAAAAAGTTTGTCGAATCAAGGGCGGTTTCCGTTCCGCGGGAATCGCTTGTTATGTCTCCGCCGGTTGACACGTCCGCAAAGCCTTCTCCGATTTTTGCCGCTTCATCATCGCTGAAACTTTCGTACGGATTTCCGTGCCGCAAAAACGCCGTGTCAACGCAAATCTTCATCCGGCGAAACGGTTTAAAATGCAGTTTGAGCGCAACCTTATCGGAATTCGGCGGAAGCGCCGCTCCTATTCCGATACCGAAGTTCGTGTAGTCCATAAAATTATACGTATCATCGAATGTGTTGTACTTTGTGTAGGTGTACGGAGTAACGAGCGTGTAATCGAGACTGATAAGCGAGACGGAAGAGTGCGGCGGCGAATACAGAATGCCGGTTTTAAATGCCGTACGGACGGCGGCGTCATCCATTTTCAATTTGAAAAACTGTTTGAGTTTCAGGTCGTCGAACGCCGCGCTTACAGTCAGCGCGAGGGATGAAAGCGGCAGCCATTTTATTTCGACGCCAGAAATAACGTTTTCATTAAAACCTGCGACGTTTGCAATGACGAACCACGGCGCGGGTAAAAGGTAGGCGGGGGAAAATGATTTTCCCCATACGGCGGATTCGTAGAACGAAAGGCTCAGTTTCCGCGCAAAAAGCGGCACTTCAAGCGCGTGGAACGACAAAAACTTGAGTGCGCCGTAGTCGTTTTGTCTGCGGTAGGCGCGCGCAAAGGGCAGCGCAAGGATCTGCGAATACTTAAAACGCTCTCCGTTATAATGAAAGGCGCCGTTCAAAAGTTGATACGATGAAGGATTTAAGATGATGTCGCCGTCGGGATAAAGTCCGTAGCCGAGTTTGTGAAAGCCGAACGAACCGTAGACCGTTTCATTTCCGACTGCGGCGGCGGCGTTTACGTCGAATAAAAAGTCTGCGTTTCCTGCGCGCGCAGAATAATTTTTTATAAAGCGGCGCGAAGAATCCGTTTCAAAGACGGGAAGAACGTCCGTTTGCGCGTAATGATTGTTCGCCGTAATAAAGCCCGCATCATAGCCGAGCGAAACGAAGTCTAAAAAAACGTTGTCGCCTGAAGCAAATATTTTTCCGTAGCCGAGCGCGCCTGCCGAATAATGGTTTTCGCCGCTCTTACTCTCTCCTTCAAACTTTTTAACTCTTGCGTCGGCGCCGCCTGCAATCCCTGCGTGCCATGACTTATCAAAGTAGCGTTCAAGATAGGTTTTTGCCTTTTGCTCCTCAAATTCGTCGCCGCATTCGGCAACCTGCTCAAGAATATTCCGTATCATTGCCGCAGGATAAGGTTTTATTTGCGGCAGAGATTCAACATAGCCTTTAAGGCGCCAGCTTACCGCGTCGGAATAAAATTCGTTTTGGGGATTGACGCTCACCTGCGAAAAAAGCGGGAGCGAGAAAGCAAAAAAAAGGGTTGCAATGCCGATTCGTTTTAACATATAAAAATACTAATTTCCGTGATTTTCAAAAAGTATACTTGTTTGTTGTCCGAATTACAAGTTATGTGCTATTCTCACGTTCAAATGACAGGACAGGACAAGCGGACGATTTTTGCGTTTCTCCGTGCGGTTTCAGGCAGCGCGTACGGCTTTACAACGCGGCAATTCCAAGAGGAAATCGACTTTACGAACGATGAAAAAAAAGAGGAAACGTACTCTCAAGACGGGCAAAATCATGAGTTCGCCGACGGGACTCAAAGTCCCCTTTCTCATTCCGAACCGGAAGTTCGCATTTCCAATCCGGTTTCCTCTATTAAATACGACTCAATCGGCGTAATTGCGCAGAAAATCGCTTCCTGCACCGCCTGCAAACTTGCCTCCACGCGTAAAAACGTCGTTCCCGGAACGGGGGCGGAAAATCCCGACGTGCTGATAATCGGCGAGGGGCCGGGCGAAGAAGAAGACCGGCAGGGCTTGCCCTTTGTGGGACGCGCGGGGCAGCTGCTTGATAAAATGCTCAACGCCATCGAACTTGACCGGAAGGCAAACTGTTTTATCGCAAACATCGTAAAATGCCGCCCGCCGAAAAACCGCGATCCTGAACCTGACGAATGCGCATCTTGCAGGACTTTTCTTGATGCGCAGATCGCCGCGCTCCAGCCGAAAATGATTCTTACGATGGGACGCATCGCTTCTCACAATCTGCTCAACACGGAAAACTCAATCGGGCGGCTTCGGAGCCGCTTTTACGAATACAAAAATATTCCGCTTTTGGTAACGTATCATCCGAGCGCGCTGCTTCGGAACGCAGATTTAAAGCGTCCTGCGTGGGAAGATTTAAAACTGTTCAAAAGCCGCCTTTTAACGCTTTCGCCTGACTACGCCGCGCGCTTTCACCGCTTAATCGGACGCCCGCAGTGAAATATCTCGACATCGCGCTCAATATTCCGCTCAATCAGCCCTTCACGTATTCGACGGACGGACTTTCAGACGGCGTCAAAATCGAAAAGGGAATGAGGGCTGAAATTCGCTTTGGGAATCGGAAAACGACGGGCTTTGTCACGGAGATTTACGATTTCCTTCCTGAAAAATGCGAGTCCTACAAAGAAAAAATGCGCCCCGTCATCCGAATTTTGGATGAAGAGCCGCTTTTGCCGCCGGAATTGATGAAAACTGCCGTCTGGCTTTCGCAATACTATTTGTGTTCGGTCGGAGAAGCGCTGTTTGCAATGGCGCCGTCGGGCAGGCGGGAGGCGAAAGGTTTTAGTTTTCCGTTTGAAGCGGATTTTGAAAGCGGAACGGAATGCCGTCTTTCCGACGAACAACTTGCGGCAGCGGAAAGCATTGCGGCTCCGGCGGAAAACTCGTCGGGAGCATACCATTATCTTTACGGCGCGACGGGCACGGGCAAAACGGAGGTTTTTCTCCACGCGGCGGAGAAGGTTTTACGGGACGGCAAAGGCGTTATCTATTTGGTGCCGGAAATAGGACTGACCAAACAGGTTATCGATTCCGTTGTCAAACGCTTTGGGGACGCGGCGGCGGTTTTGCATTCGGGACTGACTGCGGGAAAACGTCTTGCCGAATGGAAAAAAATCCTTCATAAAAAAGCGCGGATTGTCGTCGGCGCGCGGAGCGCAGTTTTTGCGCCGGTACCGGATTTGGGACTGATTATCATCGATGAAGAGCACGACGCTTCTTACAAGTCGGGAAATACGCCCCGCTACCATGCCAGGCAGACCGCCATGTTTCGCGCCGCACGTTTGGGCATTCCGCTCGTTATGGGAAGCGCAACTCCTTCGGTTGAAGCATGGCATTTGATGAGAGAGGGAACGCTTATCCGCCACACGCTGACGAAGCGGCTTTCAGGCGGCGCAATGCCTTCAATAGAAACCGTCGACCTTTCAAAAAGTGCGGGTTCAAGCAGCATTTCCGAAAGACTTGCAGACGAAACGCGCAGGGCGATTGCGGAAAAGCGGCAAGTTATCTTCTTTTTAAATAGAAGAGGATTTACGCATTTTTTCCGCTGTTCGTCCTGCGGATTTGAAATGATGTGCCGGAACTGCTCCGTGCCGATGACCTATCACAAAAGCGAAAACCGCCTGCGCTGCCATTACTGCGGCTGGACTGCCGAGTCTCCGTCGTCATGCCCCCAATGCGGCTCTCTTGATGCGGGGTATTCAGGGTTCGGAACGGAGTTTATCGAAGCCGAAACGCGCGCAAAATTCCCGAATGCGCGAATCTTGAGAATCGATGCGGACAATATAAAAAACAGCGGGGATTTGCAGGAAAAACTTTCCGCATTCAAAAACGGAGACTACGACATCATGCTCGGAACGCAGATGGTCGCCAAAGGCTTGAATTTTCCGCGCCTCAAACTCGTCGGCGTTATATCGGCGGACACCGCGCTTCATTTGCCGGACTTCCGCGCAGCGGAGCGTACGTTTGCGCTTATAACGCAGGTTGCAGGCAGGGCGGGACGCTATTTTCCGGACGGCAAAGTTATCGTGCAGACGTATGCGCCTGAGCGCGAGGCGGTAAAGTTCGCCTGCGAAGGAAAAACCGCTGAGTTCTACGGATACGAACTTTCTCAGCGCCGTCTTTTGGACTTTCCGCCGTATTCGCGCCTCGTGCGCCTTGTCTTCCGCGCGGCAAAGCAAAAGGCCTCAGCGCAGGCGGCGTTCGACGCGGCAAAAATTCTCTCATCGGCGCTCGGAAAAAAAGGCAGCGTCATCGGCCCTGCCGAATGCCCCGTTTTCAAAATATCGCGGAACTTCCGCTATCACGTCATTCTAAAAAGCCGCGACATACGCGTAATCCGCGCCGCCGCAGCAGCGCTTTTAACGGATTACACGCGAAGCCACAGCGTCTATATCGAATGCGACATCGACCCGCTCGCCCTTCTCTAGTCCCCCTACACACACCACACACACGTCCCTCAAACGCAAATACTCACCTCCGTTGAAAATATGCCGAAAATCTTATAACATACAGACTTGAGCGTTCGCTCTTCGGAGTTTACTTTATGGAAGAAATTCTTGATCTTTTGCGCCAAAACGCGCGGCTTTCGGCAGAAGATATTGCAGCAATGACAAAAAAAACGGCTCAAGAAGTCGAAGCGGCGATAAAACAACTGGAAGATGACGGCGTTATTTTAAAATACGCGGCAATCGTAAATCCCGAAAAAGACAGCGAAGCGAAAGGAAAAGTCCGTGCGGAAATCGAAATACAAGTGGTTCCGGAACGCGAACACGGGTTTGACGCCCTTGCAGACCGCATTTATCGCTTTCCGCAGGTAAAATCGCTCTACCTTATGAGCGGCGGCTACGACTTAAAAGTCATCATCGAAGGCGACACGCTGCAGGAAGTCGCGCTTTTTGTTTCAAGAAAACTTTCCACGCTTGAAGGCGTCCGCTCGACAAAAACGCACTTTCTTTTAAAGACGTACAAGGAAAACGGCGTCGTCTACGTTGAACGCGACCGCGACAACCGCGAGGGAGTCATCGCCTGATGAATACGAGGCAGGACAAATTCAGCCGCGCAATCGAAGAAACGCCTCCGAGCGGCATCCGCAAATTCTTTGAAATGCTCATCGGACACGACGACGTTATTTCTCTTTCCGTCGGCGAGCCTGATTTTCCGACGCCGTGGCTTATGCGCGAAGAAGCGTTTTATCATCTGGAAAAAGGACATACGTCGTACACCTCGAACTGGGGACTTTTGGAACTGCGCGAAGAAATTGCGCGCTACATGGAACGCTATAACCTTCACTACGCGCCGAAAAACGAAATTCTTGTTACCGTCGGCGCAAGTGAAGGCGTAGACGCGGTTTTGCGTTCCATTTTAAATCCCGGCGACGAACTGATCGTCTGCGAACCGTGCTACGTCAATTACGTGCCGCTTGCGCAGTTGACGGGCGCAAAAATCGTTTTGCTTGACACAAGCGCGCACGGCTTTTCTCCGACGGCGGAGGAACTTGAAAAACTGTGCACGCCGAAGACCAAAGCCGTTATGTTCTGCTCTCCGAGCAATCCGACGGGAACGACCATTCCCGCAGACGAATTGGAAAAAATGGCGGAAGTCATAAAACGCCGTCAAATATGGTGCATTGCAGACGAAATCTACTGCGAACTCGTCTACGACGGGACAAAACACGTTTCAATCGGCAGTTTTCCCGGCATGAAAGACTATGCGATTATTCTCAACGGGTTTTCAAAGTCCTTTGCCATGACCGGCTGGAGAAGCGGCTGGATCGCCGCTCCCGACGAACTCATGCAGCAAATCGTAAAACTTCATCAGTACAACACTATCTGCGCGCCGATTATGAGCCAGTACGCAGCCCTTGAGGGCTTAAAACACGGCTGGAAAGAAGTCGAAAAAATGCGCGTAAGTTACCGGCAAAGGCGGAATCTCATGTACAAAGCGTTTTGCGATATGGCTCTCCCCGTCCCCGAACCGACCGGCGCCTTTTATATGTTCCCCGATATCCATTCGACAGGACTTTCAAGCGAAGAGTTTGCGCTGCGCTTATTTCAAAAATACAACGTCGCAGTCGTTCCCGGAAGCGCGTTCGGCAAAGCCGGAGAAGGTTATGTGCGCTGCTGCTATGCAACGTCCGTTGAAAAAATAAAAATCGCTCTGTCCAGAATCAGCCAAATGGTTTTGGAACTCAAAAATACATAATTTTTAAGGAGAGTTTGCATTATGCTTCCTATTTTAGTTTCTGTTATAGCCGCCGCATTGCTCGTTATGCTGCTCATGGTTCTTTCCGGACGCAAAAGCGAGGCTCAAGGCAAACAAAAAACACCCAAAGCCAAAAACCGCAACACAGTCATCAAGGACTGCACAAAAAAACTTGCGCATGATCCGCGGAACATAAACGCGCTCACATCTCTCGGCGATTTATATTACACGGAAAAAAATTACGAAAAGGCGCAGCCGCTGTATGCGACGCTGTTCAGCATGGTCAAATTTCATCCTGAAATCGATCCCGCGCTCATTCCCCTCAGGTTCGGCATCTGCTCGTATAAGCAAAAAAAACTCGACGAAGCCTTGCAGGGCTTGGCGGAATCGCTGAAAAGCAATTCAAAAAGTTTTGACGCCAATTTTTACATGAGCCGTTTGATGTTCGAAAAAAAGGACTTTGAACGCGCGCTCCTGTGCGCCCGCCGCGCTTCTGCAGTCGATCCTGAAAACACGGAGGCGCAAAAGATACTCGGCAGTTCGCTCTACGGTCTTAAAAAATACAAGGAATGTCTGCCGCACCTTAAAAAAGTCATCGATGAAAATCCTGCCGACAAAGAAGCGTTGTTTTATATCGCCTCGGCGATGGAAGATACCGGCATGGCGGACAAGGCGCTTAAAATCTTTATGCACCTGCGCTCGGATCCGACATTCGGCGCGCAGTCCTGTATTGCGGCGGGCACGATTCACGACAAAATGCACCAAAGCGACAAAGCCGTTCTCGATTATGAAATTGCGCTCAAATTGGAAAATATTTTGCCCGAAACACGCCTTACGATTTATTACAAACTTGCGCAGGCGTATCTTGCGCAGCAGAATATTGCGAAGGCGCTGCAGTACCTCAAGCAGATTCAAGCGCTGACGCCGAGTTATAAGGATGTAAACGCGCTGGTCGCCCGTTATCAGGAATTGAATCAAAACAGCAATCTCCAGTCGTATTTAATGGCGGGAACGAGCGAATTTGTCGCGCTGTGCAGGAAGTTCGTTTCCGCGTATTACCACGACGCGTACGTAAAGATTGAAGACGTTATCACCAATTCCGACTCCGTTGACGTTTTGTGCGCCGTTGAAACGTCCCGCTGGGAAGATAACGAGTTGTTCCGCTTTTACCGCACGACCGGCGCAATCGGCGAACTGTATATCCGCGACTTCCACTCCAAAATGCGCGATACGAAAGTCGACCGCGGCTTTTGCTTGACGGCGGGCGCGTATACGTCGGAGGCGCAAAAATACGTTGAAGGCCGCCCCATCGATTTGCTTGAAAAGCAGCGTCTTGTCGCCATTCTCAAAAAAATCGATATGAACCGTTAAATGGCATAAAAGAGGGACTGGAAACAGTCCTCTTTCATCTTCGTTGCAAAAGCGCATGAATATTGCTAATATCCGGCTATGATTGAATTAAGCAGCCGTCAACGAAAAACGCTTGAACGCCTTGCGCACACGCTTACGCCGAACGTCATCATCGGACAAAACGGCGTTACGCCGTCTCTCAACGCTAAAATCGAAATGGAACTTGCCGCCCACGAACTTATCAAAGTTAAATTCAATGAATTTAAAGAGGAAAAACGCGAATTGGCTGCCGCATTTTGCACCGCGGCGGACGCGTCTTTAGTGCGCATCATCGGGAACGTCGCCGTTTTGTATAAGCCGCACACCGACGAAAAAAAGCGCACGATAAAACTGTAGACGCGTTCATTCGCTTACCTTGTGCGAAAGGCAAAGCGTTTGGAGCGGCGGCGATTCGCTCAAATCGTTGTAATATGTTGAATACATAGAGGAGATTACTATGAAACTGAAACTTTTTACGCTGTGCGCGTGCGCGCTCATCTTGGCAGGCTGCAGCGTCGATTCGGGCGCGGATACGGGGTATAAGCCGACTCCGCAAGAAACAATCAATACGGAAGTCGACAAGGTTACGCTTGACGTACCGGCGAAAGCCGCGATAACGGCAGAAGCGTTGACGGAAGAAAAAATCGTGGCTGCCGGCTACGATAACTCTCTTTACACGATAAGATATGAAATTACGGCGGACAATGCCAGCCGGTCGGCGACTGTCAAATTCCGTCTTGAAAAAGGAACGCTGCATTCAAAGTTCAGAACGCTAAAAATTTCAGGATTTAAAATGCCGAACCCGACACCCACCCCGCAGGAGACAATCAACGCGGAAGTCGATAAGGTTATGCTCGACGTGCCGACGAAGGCGACGATAACGGCAAATCAACTAACCGCCGATAAAATTACCGCAACGGGATACGCCGCGTCGACTTACACGATAAAATACGTAAAAATTGAAGGAAACGCTGCGGCAAAGAGTGCGGAAGTTACGTTCCGGCTTGAAAACGGCTCGATTCACTCAAAAACGCGGACGGTTACGATTACGGGGTTCATGCCGCTTGCCGAAACGTACCCCATTGCCGAAAGCGATTTATTGACCGTCTTCAATCTGACACGCGGGACACAGAGCGCGTCGGAAGCGGCAAAAAAAATTGCGGCGGGCGCGCACAAAACCGTTGACGGCTATACGTTTACGGAAGTGTCCGCACAACGCTATGACGATGAGGCGGGCACGTTCACCGTCAAAGTAAAGGGAACGAAAGACAGAAAACCGTTTGACAAAGAAATTACGGTAACGGGCTTCATGCACCCGTACGCAAGCCCCTTGCAGTCCCTTGTAAAGTGCAACTTTGACTTAAATCCTGCGATTGAGGAAAACTGGTCTTTGGACACGTATATTTCCCGCGTAAACGCCGCCGCGAGCGCCTACTTACAATTTGAAGCGATGCTTGCAAACGGCAAAACCGTAACGCTCGGAGAGACGGTGCAGTATAAACTTGAGGCGCAAGTTTCAAAAGATAACGACGGATTAAAAGCCTCTCCAAAATACTCGTTGAAATACCAAAAACTCACCGCAGGCGGCGCGGAAACGACGGATGTAAAACCGTACACCATCGGCACTGCGCTCACGCAAAACCGAGTGTATTTTACGGAAGACGACGTATTTAAGTACGTTTTGACGAAAACCGGAGACGACTTTGTAAAAGTTTCTTCAGACGAGTTTGCTTCAAGTTTTTACGCGCTCGCGCACGCTTCCGGCACAACGCCCGACGGTCTTTTAGACATGACGAAAATTCAAAAATACGTTGACTTGTATAAAACGAAAGACGCGAATGAGCATTTGCAGGTAAAAATAAGCGCAGGTGTGTACAATCCTAAAAACGGCGGCATAAGCGCAAACGATACGAACGGCGAGTTGACGCTCCAATACTGCATAGCGACGGACACGGAACTAGAAAAACAAGCAAACGGTCAGTCGGCAAAGATCACTGCCAAAAGTGAAGAAATAACAAAAAGTGGTTTTAAGAAAGCAGATAAAGAGACATTAAAAAATCTTTTTATGTTCAAGATCATAAGAAGTGGCAGCAGTGGAGATGCTAAAAAGGAATGGCAGAAATATAACTTTCCGGGCGGAAATAGCGGCTGGCCGCTTGTAAAACAAAATGGCAGCGGATACGAAACGAAATCTTTCCCTTCTATGACAGATAAGCCATTCCGGCTCACAATAAACGATGCCGATGACCCGACAGAAATATTTGCACTATCTTCAAAGTCCGGATTGTCGGAAATATCTAGTGGTAAATACATACTCATCACCTATCTGTTTCTCACTAAAAAAATGGGAGACGATAAACTAACTGCGGCATTCACCTTGGTTGACGGCAACACCGTATACGTAGAATATTCGCCGTCATTTTAGTAACGACGCCTATGCAGTCAGCCTTTTGTATTCAAAATTATGAGATAATGAGTTCGAAAACGTCCGTTTCCGGACTCATTCGTTTACGGAGGATTAAAAATGATTGAAGTTTCCCGCGTTTCCCGCGTGTTCGGGACCTTTCGTGCGGTAAACGATGTAAGTTTTTCTATTCCGACGGGGCAGATAGTCGGGCTTTTGGGGCCGAACGGCGCCGGAAAAACGACGACTATGCGCATGATTACCGGCTTTCTCAAGCCGTCGGAAGGCTGCATAAAGATTGACGGACAGGATATTACGGAAAATCCCGTTGCGGCAAAGCGAAAAATCGGGTATATGCCGGAGTCCGCGCCCCTGTACGGAGAGATGATTGTCGACGACTATCTCCGCTACATTGCGCGCGTGCAGGAGCAGAACGAGGATGAAAAAGTGCCGCGCCTGTGCGAGGTATGCGGACTGCAAGAAGTTATGCACAAAAATATTGCAGACCTTTCGCGCGGCTACCGTCAGCGGGTGGGGCTTGCGCACGCGCTCATGAACGATCCTGAGATTCTTATCCTCGATGAGCCGACAAGCGGACTTGACCCGAACCAAATCGGAGACGTACGCGCGCTTATCAAAGAAATCGGGAAAACGCGCACCGTTATCATTTCCACGCACATTTTGGGCGAAGTTGAAATGCTTTGCAGCCGCGTTATCATTATTTCCGGCGGAAAACTCGTTGCAGACAGTCCTACTGAACAACTCCGCGAACGCTACGGACACGCAGCCGTCGTCAAAATCTCGGCACAAGCGGATGAAGCGCAACTTTCCGCCGCCCTCAACGGCGTTCAAGACATTGAAAACCTGTCTTTTGAAAAATCGGACGGAGAGGCAATGACGACTGTCTACGCGGCGGCAAAAAACGGCGTTGAAATTCGTCCGTCGATTGCAAAAGCCGTGCTTTCCGCCGGAATTGACTTATACGAATTGACGCTTCAGAAAAACAGTCTTGAAGATGTCTTCCATATATTAACTGCCGATTCTTCCAAAGCAGGCGGCACGGAAAACGGAGCGCACAATGAATAAAAATACCTCTAGCCTCAGGCGGAAAAACTCCCCCGCCCTCATCATCATGCGCCGCGAACTTGGCGCATATTTTACAAGCCCCGTCGCGTATATCGTAACGGCGCTTTTTCTCATCATAACCGGCGCGCTTTTTTTTACGGCGTTTTACTTAAAAAACCGCGCGGAACTCCGAGATATGTTTACGCTCATGCCGGTCATTCTTGCGCTTTTTATTCCGGCGTTGACGATGCGTCTCTTTGCCGAAGAAAAGAAAAGCTGTTCGCTTGAAACGCTGATGACCCTTCCCGTAACGGAAGTCGACGCGGTTTTAGGCAAATTCCTTGCAGCCTTTATCTCATCTCTTTCTATGATTGCGCCGACATTGCTCTACCTCGCAGGCATTCTGCCGTTCGGAACGCCGAACGCAGGTCCCGTTATCGGCGGCTACATCGGCACCGTGTTTTTGTGCGCGGCGTTTTCGTCAATCGGCGTGTTCGCGTCCTCAATCACGAAAAATCAAATTATCGCGTTTTTCACCGCGCTCATAATCTGCATCGGCATGACGATGATAAGCGCCTTTCTCGTGTTTTTGCCTGCGCCCGTCGTCAACTTGCTGCAATTCCTTTCTGCAAACGAGCATTTTACGTCGATTTCACGCGGCATAATCGACACGCGCGACCTGCTGTATTTTATTTCGCTTGCATCAGTCTTTTTTTGCTTGACCGTCATCGGGCAGCAGGAAGAGCGCAGATAGGGGGACTTGAATGAAAAACTTTATAAAATGGATAAAAAGTCCTGCAAGCGACTTTGCGCTGTTTATCGCGCTTTTAATTCTTGCAAACATCGCGGGGCAAAAAGCGTTTTTGAGATTCGACATGACCGGACAAAAGTCCTATTCGCTTTCAAAGGCGAGCAAGGACGTCGTAAAAAATCTTTCGGAGCCTCTGACCGTCAACGTTTTCTTTTCCGGAAACCTTCCCGCGCCTTACAACGCCGTCTCGCAGTACGTTGAGGACATTCTTGTCGAATATCAGGGGAATGCGAATAAAAACTTTTCCTACAAGTTTTTCGACATGAACAAGGCGGAAAATCGTCTTATTGCCGACGGCTACGGCTTACGTCAGGCGCAGATTCAAGAGATAAAAAACAACGAAGTCGGCTTTAAGCAGGCGTACATGGGACTTGCGCTTTCCTACGGCGACTCGATTGAAGTGATGGATTCCATTACGGCAAGCGACGGTTTTGAATACAAACTCACCTCCAAAATCTCAAAAATGATTTCGACGACCGACATTTTGGCGGGACTTTCAGGCGGAGCGCTTGCGATGACGCTTTATGAAACCGAGGGCTTAAAGAATTTTAGGATTGCGGGACTTGATGAAGCGGAAAATCTTGTGCGCGAAGCCTTTGACAGCGTCAACAAAAAGAACATGAACCGCATGACGTTTGTAAAAAAGACGCCGCTGGGAGAAGAAGCGCGCGCGGCGGGCGCAAAATACGGACTTCAAACCTTCAACTGGAAAGGAAAAGACGGGACTGACGAAACCGGCGTGTTCGGGCTTGTGCTTGAGTACGCCGACTCGTTCCGCGTCATTCCGCTTTCTATTCAATCTTCGATTTTCGGCTACGTCGTTTCCGGAGCGGATGACATCGAGCAAAACATTACGACGACGATGCAGGGACTTTTATCAAAGTCGACGCAGATAGGCTACGTCACCGGGCACGGAGAGGCAAATCTTTCAGGCGAAAACGGCGCGCCGCTCCATTTGATCTCCCTTGTTTCCGATATGTACGAGTTTACGCCGCTCAACCTTGCAGAAGATTCAATTCCGCCGAACATTACTTCGCTGATGATAACCGGAGCGAAAACCGCTTTCACCAATGAAGAATTGTACAAAATCGATCAGTTTATGATGAAAGGCGGGAATCTCCTGCTGTTTTTAGACCCGCTTGAAATGCGGCAGGAAAGTTACTACCAGCCGCCGAGTTTTATTCCAGTCGAAACGGGAATGAACCGTCTGCTTGAAAAATACGGAATTAAGGCGGAGGCGAACTACGTGTTCGATGAAAACTGCTACACGGCGCGTCAGCAAAATTACGGCAGCGTAAAACTGTACTGGGCGCCGCTCATGCAAAAAAAGCAGTTTGCAAAGCATCCGATTACGAACAATTTGGGCTACGTTATCTTTTTGCAGGCGGGCGCAATCGATGTTTCCGCGGCGGAAGGCGATAAGGCGCTTAAAACGACTGTTTTGGCAAAATCCTCCGAGCGTTCGTGGACACAAAGCGGCAATATCGATTTAAGTCCGAATCTTACGCCGCCCTACGATAAGTCGACGGAAAAGTCGGAAAACCTTGCTGTCCTCGTTGAAGGACGATTTAAAAGCGCGTTCGACGCCGACATTACGGCAAAAGACGGCGGAAGTGGCGAACTGCAGGCGAACACGCATTTGGCGGAGGCGACGCAGGAAGGAAAAATATTTTTTGCCTCCAGCGCGTTTATCGCGTCGAACCAGCTTATCGATGAAGACGGCTCGGAGCCGGTCGCGCTTTTGGTGCGGAATGCGGTGGACTATCTCAACGGCAACGGGGACTTGTGCGAAATGCGGACAAAGGGGCTTTCGCTCAACGTGCTTTCAAACACGGCGGGACTTTTTGCCGTGCTGGTAAAATATTTTAATCAGTTCGGGCTTGCAGTTTTGACTGTCGCTGCGGGACTTATTGTCTGGAAACTGCGGACGGTGCGCCGTCTCCGTATCAAAGAAACGTACAATCCGAACGATGAGCGCGACGTTTCAAAGTCGAAAAAATAGGAGGAATGCACCATGAAAACACGAAAAATAATTCTTCTTGCCGCGTGCGCCGTTCTTTTGGGCGTAATCGGCGTACAGACGGCGTTGGGACTGAAAAATCCGGTCAAAACGTTTGCGCTCGGCGACGCTCCTGACAAAATTACGATAAGGGGCGACGGTCTCGACATTCTTTTGACGCTTGAAAACGGCGTGTGGTATGTCGGAGACGACAAGTTTGCAGTCAACGCGGCGGACGCGGACAGAATCGTAAACGCCGTAAAAGAAGTAAAAACGCTTGACGCCGTCGGAAAACTGGGGTCGGCGCCGCTTGAAGAACGCTACGGGCTCACCGGAGCAAAAGCGATAAAGGTTTCCGCGTTTAAAGACGGCAAGGAAATCCGCGCTCTTACGGTCGGAAAAACCTCGTCGACGGGCGCGCAGGCGTATTTAACGCTCGAAGGGAAAAAAGACATTTTCCTTGCCTCATCAAATCTCCGCGCATCGTTCGGTAAATCCTCCGACGAACTGAAGAGCAAAAACGTGTATGCCCTTCCCAAAAGCGACATCACGGCAGTTACCGTTACGGTAAAAGGCAGCACGTGGGGTATTGCAAAGATGACGGGCGACGACAAAGACGAATGGACTGCGACAGGCGTTGAAGAAGGCAGCGCGGTGGACAAAGAAAAAGCGAATGCGTGGGCAGGGCAGATTTCCTCGCTCAACGTTTCTTCTTGGCTTCCAAAAGGGACGGCTCTTCCTGCAGATGCGGCGGCGGACATCGAAATTAAAACGGCTGACGATACGGTTACGCTCCGCTTGTTCCGCACAGAAGGAGCGGCTGACGAAACATATTATTGCACGAGCAACAAAACGCCGCACGCGTTTGAACTGACGAAAAACGCCGCGGAAAAGTTTTTTAAACCGTTCGCCGAACTAAAACTGAATTAAAGCAACACGATTGATTGATTGGTTGTGCGCTTTGCCGGAAGTTTTCTAATTGGGGGCTTCCGGCTTTTTTATTTTACTGAGCTTTGAGCGCGTCTTTTAACAATCGGTAAAATTATATTCCAGTCGTCTTGACTAAATCGGGGGGGGGGGGGGGGGGGAAATCACGGTATTCATTAAATTTTGTCAATTCTTTTGTTGAATTTTTCAAAATTTCTTGAATGCCGAAAAACCTGCATTCGGGACGGCGTTACGGTTTTTCGGAACTACACATGCGCATGAAATCATGCAAGGAACGTTCAAGATGAAACGAAACAAAACGCTTTTTTCAATTGGAGTATCGGTTTTGGCAGTCGGTACGGCGCTTTTGGCAGCAGGCTGCAGACCGGTAGAAGACAGCAGACGCAATGACTACTCAGGCGGCGGCTACCATTATACGACGTACTACACCATTACCTACGATTTATCCGGCTGCACCCTGTCAGATTTCGGCTCTTTTTCAAACTACAAACCGGCAGAGCAGAAAGTAAAAGAAGGAGAATCTGTAACGCTTGCACAGGCGGGAAGTAAGAGTGAGGGCGGCGAAACATGGAAACCGGAATATGCAGTCCATAGCGGCGACGAAAAAATCCTTCTGGGCTGGAGCAAAACTAAAAGTTACCCAAATACGCTTGACTATCAGTTCGGCCAAACAATAACGCCGACTGAAAACATGGCGCTCTACCCCGTATTCTCAAAATACTGCGTCGGCGACAAAATCAAGGGCAAAACGGTTGTCTACGTCAAAAACGGATCCAAAGTAAAAATAAGCATGGGTTCTTTTTCAAGTTCAGGTCCACTTGAATTCGACGTAACCGGCGACTGGATGTATCTTGCCGTTGATGATAATGCGGGTTCCGCGTCGCAAAAAAGGAAATGGGCTGCGTCATCCATATCCGTGACGACTTCAGACGATGTCGGAGCGGGAAAGAGTAACACGGACGCGATATTGACGGCGTATCCTTCCGCAGCGGCAGCGGATAACGCGGCAAAATACTGTAAAAGCCTCGGCACAGGCTTCTTGCCCTCGCGCGGAGAAATGTATCTTATCGACAAAGCTATTAGAAACGGTAAAATCTACGGCTTGCCGTCGTATTCGCAGACGGATGATACATTGGGACTCAAATTCGCCGGCTTTTGGTCATCTTCGCAAGAAAGCACAAACAAGTCGTACTATATGAATCTGTATAAAACGCAGTTGAGCCAAGACCACGGATACACCGGCGATAAGTCAACTGCGTTTTACGTGTGCCCCGTCATGTATTTTGACAAAGACGGACACGTAACGCCCTAACGCAACAAGACGGCTTTCGGTAAATACCGGTAGGTTCCGCAGTCGATTGTTCCGTAAGATGAGGGCTTGCCGGTATGAACGATATTATTGTTCTTAATAAGGCGTTTGCAGTCGGCTTTTAATACCTCTTTCTTTTTGAATATACAGCGTACACAAATTCTTTCAAAACTTGCGTTTTTAAACCTTTGGCAGTATAGTAAGGAAAGTAAGGAGGTTTGTTATGGAACTTGCGAAAATTACTTCAAAAGGGCAGATTACCATTCCGCTTATAATCAGAAAGTCATTGAGGCTGCAAACCGGCGACAAAGTTTTCTTTGAAGAAACGAACGGTAAAATTTATATGACGAACGCTTCCCAAACAGCGCTTACAGCCGCTCAAGAGCAGATGCGGGGGAAAGCGGATGAAGCGGGCTTTGCAACGGAAGACGACCTTACGGCATATATCAAAGAAATGCGCACAAGCAGATGAAAATCTTTGTCGATACGAACATCATTATTTCGGCAATTTTGTTTCCCGGCGGCATAACCGCGCGCGTTTTTTCGCACATGCTTACCAAGCATACGATTGTGATTTCTTCCTATATAAAGGAAGAAGGTTATGAAGTTTTTCAAAAGAAATTTCCGGAAAAACAGGAATTGCTCGACTTTTTCTTTGCGGAAGCGGATTTTGAAGAATTTGTTATGCCGCAGACAATCGATAAAAGCGATTTTCCAAAAATGCGCGATGAGGCGGATCTGCCGGTTTTAGCAGCCGCCGTTTTATCCGACTCAGATATTCTCTTAACCGGCGATAAAGATTTTGAAGATATAAAAATGGATAGACCTCTGATATTCACCCCTGCGGAATATTACAAACTTCTTTCTCACTGACTGCTTAAACGCTGCCGCCGTCCACAAACTCTCTTTTCCCCCGCAAGTTTTGCAAATACAAAACTTGAAGCGGACGGAAACTCCGTTAAATCTTTCAAACTCAGTCTGCCCGTCCGCATTTCCGCCCTATTCTTCCCGCACAATTAAATTTCCCTGCTCTACAAAAACGCCATAGTATTTACCGTTTTCAAGATCGGTAAGATTGAGACTCGTTTTTTGAACAAAGCCGGATACGAAAACGGCGGCGGGACTAAAAGCAAAGGAGGCAATCGTGCGCAGGGCTTTACGTTCGGTACTGGGGCGGGACTTGCCTATAAGCAGGCAAAAAGAGTTTTGATTATAATACGGAAAAAGATTTGTTCCGCGCTTCCCCTTTTTTGAACTAAAATCTGCAGAATACAGCGACTTTGCGCCGTAGATGCGCTTTGGAAAATACAATTTTTTTTCGGAAAAAGAAGCGCAGATAAAATCCGCAGTCAAAAAGTTTCCGCGCCACGAGCGTTCGATAACCGCGCATTCGTCTCCGTCGGTATCTAAAATTGAAATCGCCGCGCTTACCTCTCCGTCGCTCAAATTGTACGGCAGAATTCGCAATAACTGATAGTCGATTTCAGGAATTTTTTCCGCCGCGGGAAAGCACCGACCGAATCGCAGCGCATTCGCCGTCAAAACAATAAGAACGAAAGCAAAGGCGGCGTTAAAAACGATAAATCCCGCCGAAAAAAGTTTGCGCTTCATTTTCCCGCCAGCGCAAGAAATTCTTTTTCGCTGATAACGGCAACGCCGAGTTTCAAAGCCTTTTTGTTCTTCGCCGAGCCCGACTCCGCGTCGTTTGTAACAAGATAGGTCAAATCTTTGGTAACCGACGAGCGGCACACGCCGCCCAAAGATTTTACAAGCGACTGCGCCTCAGCTCTCTTCATCGAAGTCAACTCGCCGGTAAAGCAAAACGATTTTCCGCTAAAAGTTCCGGCAGTTACTTCTTGAATCGAAATATAATTTGACGCAAGATCGCGCATTTCCTCCGCATTTTCTGCAAGTCCTTCAACGGCAATACGCGCCGTAATTTCTGCAAAACCGTAGACGGAGGCGGCCTCTTCAACGCTCATGGCAAGCAGTTTTTCAAGCGAAGCAAAGCCTGCTTCAACTAACTTTTCAACGCTCGTTTCGCCTATTCCTTCAATATCAAATCCTGCGACAAAGGATGAAAGCGTCATATTCCGCCTGTCGTTGACGGACTTGATAACTTTTTCCGCTCCGAGCGATTTTTTTTCCTGAGCGCGGCTTTCTTCATTCAAAAAAAAGGGCGTTAAGTCCGCTTCAGTAAGCGTGTAAAAGTCCGTTATGCGCGTAACCTTGCCGGATTGAAAGAGAGAGACGATGAGAGCCTCCCCCATATCGCGGATATCCGCCGCTTCCGCCCATTTTAAAAGCCGGT
Source organism: Treponema sp. (assembly GCA_052169915.1). GTDB lineage: Bacteria > Spirochaetota > Spirochaetia > Treponematales > Treponemataceae > Treponema_D. The sequence goes on along the minus strand of JBQNBN010000009.1, from coordinate 20,414 downwards.
GCAGCGTCCGTTTGGGGCAGTTTTTGTTCGGGCAAAAAAGCCGCGTATCATCGTCGACGAGGGGACTTCCGCACGTTTCGCACTCGGAAGGAAAAGCGATTTCTTTTTCTTCCGTCCCATCTTCATGAAACGCGCTTTCAATCTTCGGAATGATTTCGCCGCGCTTAACGACGATGATTTTACAACCGATTTTAACGCCGAGTTTCCGCATGATGGACGGATTTGAAAAACTTGCGCGTTTTACAATCGTTCCGTTCAAGGGGACTTCGTCGAACAGTCCTACCGGCGTATACGTTGCGCCGCTTTTGCTCCACTCAACGCCGCGGAGCACGGAGACGGCTTCTTCAAGGCTGAATTTAAACGCAATCTGCCGTTCGGGACGCGCGCGTCTTAGATCTTCAAGATGAATTTCATTTTCTTTTATGACAAGCCCGTCTATGTCGTAGTCAAGTGACTTGCGGCTTTCCATAATGCGGGCGCGGCAGTCGATGACGTCTTCTGCCGTCTTGCAGACAAAAAGCGGCGCCGTATTGAATCCCAGTTTTTTCAGCCAGTCGATTTTTTCTTTTTCATTGGAAAAAAACGTTTCGCCGCTTGAAGAAAGCGCATCGTACACGATGAGCGTAAGGTTTTCACTTCCCTCCCCGTCTTTGCGCTTCATCAGCCCGTTCGCGGCGTTCCTGCAATTTGCTTTATCGGAAAACTTTGTCCGATGCGTTTCATGCGTCATAATCACTTCGCCGCGGATGCCGCCTGAAAAATCAACGGGGTTTCCGTCGCAAAAAAGCGTTTCAAGAACGCCTGAAAACTTTTTTGCATTCGCCGTAATATCGTCTCCGACTGTCCCGTCTCCGCGCGTAACTGCGCGTAAAAGTTTTCCGCGCTCGTATTGCAGTTCAAGCGACGCGCCGTCAAGTTTAAATTCCACGAGGTACTCAGGATAATCGCGTTTTTTTGCCCACGCTAAAAATTGCTCGGGGTCGGCAGCCTTGTCTTGACTTCCCATCGGGATAATGTGGCGCGCTTTTGCAAAGGATCCGGAATCCGCGCCGATTTTCTTTAAAAGAGGATTTTCAGGGTCGTGCGCGGTCAATTCGTCCCAAAGCCGGTCGAACTCCTCATCGCTGACTTCCGCCTCCCCGTTATAATAGGATTTTTGATAGCGCGCGATATATTTTTCAAGTTCGGCGATACGCAATAAAGAGGAATTGTTCGCTTTTTGCGTGCCGGAAGTATCAAGTGCAGTATTCATGTTTTTACAAAATAGAGTTCGGTAATTGCGCGCTCTTCTTTTATGCCGCGACGCTCAAATTTCGTTTCAGGACGCCAATCCTGCTTGGGCGCAAAACTTTCGTATTTGTTTTTAAGCGTCGGCGTCTCCGTCAATTCTTCAAGCGCGCTTTGGGCGTACGGCAGCCAGTCCGTGACCATATACAGATAGCCGCCTGAGGCAAGTTTTTTCGCAAACAAATCCGTATGCGGACGGCGGACGAGGCGTCTTTTGTGGTGGCGTTTTTTTTGCCACGGATCGGGAAAGAACACGTGGAAACCGTTTACGGAATTATCGACGAACATCGTTTCCAACGTTTCAAGCGCGTCGTGTTCGATGATAAAAAGATTTTTCAAATCCCGCTTACGGATTTCGCCGAGCAAGCGCCCGATCCCCGGACGGTGTACTTCAATACCGATGTAATTTATGTCAGGGTGAGCCTCCGCGATTTCCGCAGTCGCCGCTCCCATTCCAAAGCCGATTTCGGCAACGACGGGATTCGTATTTCCGAAAACGTCGATGAAGTTTATCTTCGTCTTTGAAAACGGAATGCACCATACCGGAGACAAGTCCCGATAATCGCGTTCCTGCGCCTGCGTCATTCGCCCTGAGCGCAAAACGTATGTTTTTACGACTCGATAAAACGGATTAAAATGTTGAGCGCCGTCATCAGGCGGCGCCTCCTTTGTTTCAGTCCTCTGTTCCGAAAAATCGCTGTTCATATATTCCTTAAAAATCTCCCTCATACATTAAACCTGTCCGCTGACATCGTTACTGAACGGGTCTATTACTTCATGCACAATTTTCGGCGGCAAAAACTCATCCGCCGCTTTTATTCTGCCGCCGCACCTTGAGCGCCGTCGCGGTAAACCGGAGGCAAAAGGCAATACACCGTCCCTTGCGTAAACTCAAGACAGCGGCGGCAATAGGCTGCATCCTCATGTTCGGCAAAAACGGAAGACGCCGTTTTAGTCCCGCTCTCATACGAAAGCATAACGCCCTTTTCATCGTAGGATGCGATGAATTGAGTATAGTTTCCCGCCGCGGATTTTTCCATGTCGGACGCATTGGTAAGCGTTATATGTTCAGGATAGTAAATTGAAAAGCCTGTCCGCTCTTCTTTTCCTTGTGCGTCGGTAAAGTTCAGCGCATACGTTCCTGAAGGAATCATCGCGTTGTTCGGAGAAACAAAATTGAGGCAGGACGCCCATTGCGCATCCGCATTTGAAAATTTTACCGGAGCGCCGGAAGTCCATTCAAAGCCGGTTTCTTCATTTTTGACTTTTATGCTTTCAGCCCGCCCGATGCCGCCTGAAGTCTCTACAAAAACGGCAAGCCGCGCGTCGGGCATATCGGCGTCGCTGCGGTAGTCGAGGACGGTAAACGCTTTTACATAGGAAATTTTTACGTCGGAGTCGGAGCACGAAGAAAAAAACGCCGCACATAAGACGGCGCACAGCACGGCTCCAAAATAAAAACGCTGCATATCAAAAGTTAAAAATCAAATTGATGACGGTGAGGTCGCTTGCAGAATACTGATTTACCAAAGACTCAAACTTCACGTTTACCTTTTTGCAGGCGTCGTCAAGATAAGAAAGATAATACAAGCCGAGGTCGGTGCCGTCCTGCCCGTCGGGAAGTTCGCGGTAAAAGTCGATAAGCGTCCGTTTTTTTGTATCGGCGGACATTTTCATTTCAATATTTTCTTTGACTTCTTGAAACTCGTCGTCTTTATTGTAAAGCGTAATCTGAAGCCGCCCCTGCTTGCCGATTGACGTGGAACCGCCGCCGAGTTTCCACGATACGGAAACGAACACCCGCTTTTTTTGCAGTTCGGAAGCGATATTTTTTCTGACTTCAGGCTCTACAATCAAGGAATTGATATCTTCGACAGTCGGATACATATTTTTCGCTTCCTTACGGACATTTGCGTTTTCGCTGTTGAGCGCAAGTTCCATAACCATAACGGAAATATATTCGGCGACTTTCGATTTTTCCATGTACTGACCGATGAGATTGCGGATTATCAAAATCATTTCATTAAATCCGGGATCTTTATGGAACAGGGTAATGATGTACCAATTCATCAAACTCATGCGATTCATAAATTTTTCGGACATGAGCATAAAAATATTTTTTTCTTCCATTGAATAGTCGCCGTTTTCCCGAATCGACTGCCATATCGGTTCAAGGATTTCTTTCCTCGTCCGTCCGATAACCGCGTCCTTATGTATGAGAATCGAACGCAGCTGCTTTTCGCTCATCGTCGTTTTTTCGTCGATAAGATGGGCGGGATTGAGGCGGTTGTGTTTACGCACGCAACTGCATTTTATCAATTCGGAATAAATATCGCGGTCAAATTGTTTGTATAAAAGCGAATAGACGATTATCTTTGAAAGATCCATCACTTCCTGCCGGGAAGAAACGAATTCCGGCATTGAAATTTCGATTTTTGAAATGTAGTCCAAAAGAAGCATGCTTTGTATGGACTGCGGAGAAAACTTATTGAGGGAAATGCCGTATTCATCAAGGTTATCGGCAAGTCGAAAGCGGATCGGATTTTTTTTACGGCGTATAAAACTCGAACAGCCGTTTTCCGTCAATACGACCTTCAGCGGAAGTTCAAGCATGAATTTCTTATTGGCAGCGCACATGAGATACCGGTTCTCCTGATAAAAGTTTTTTAGAAAGTTTTACCTTCCGTTTTTTTCATACGCGCAAATATAAGACAGCGTTTATGTTTTCTCCGGCGCGCATTTTGGCTATTATAGTCAAGACTACTTGCATTGTAAACACTTAATACTATAATCTAGCGTCGTGAAGAAAAACGGAATTCCTTTTTTTATTCTGCTCTTTTTATCATGCGCCCTCCCGCCTGCCGTTTTTTCACAGTCCGTACACGGATACGACGCCTGCAATTTTCTTTTTGACGCAATGACGATCCTCAATGCCGACGTTCAAAAAGAAGAACTGATTGCAGCGGACGGACAAAATTATCCGTATAATACGATCGTATCGTTTCCCGCACGTTCAAAAAATTCGCCGCACGCGTTCAAAAATCCAGACAATGAAGCAATAACGGAACTCCGCCTCGTGTTTTCGACGGAAGAAGCGGTGCGGCATATCAAACTTATTTCGGATATTGCGCGCCAAGCACAGATCTTAGACCTTCCCTACGATCTTAAATTTGTTTTTTCCTACGGCGACAATCCTCACCTTGAGCATTCGGCAAGCCTTAAAGGCGCTGAAAGTTTTGCGTTCACGCACAGCGGAGAGAGCGGCTACTGCTGCTTTTCCGTCAATTTTACGGACGCGCAAAACGCCGTTATTCCGTGCGCGGGAAAAACCTCATCCCCCTTGAATCTGGTAAAACTTGCGGGAAAGGCGTTTTCGTCGGCAAAATTAAAATATGCGATAGACGGAAGAAATCTTTATTCGTTTTACCGGTACGATATTTTAAAAACCGATATGCGCACCGCTCTCTTTTTGGAAACGGGAATTCCTGCGGCGGGAATAAATATCAATTCCGCCCAAGCGAATGCAAACGACGCTGAAAAAATAACGGCGTTTTTCAAAAATCTTATGACGAATTTTGAAATCTGGAACGCCGGAAACTGGGATTCGCATTTTCTTGCGCTTAAAATACGCGATAAAGCGTTTTTTATTCCGCAGACTTTTACGATAAGCGCGTTTATCGTTCTCCTGTTCATCAGCCTTTTTACGCTCTGCGAATTTTCGTTTTGGCTTGAGCCGCTTAAAAAAAGCGTTATGCGCGGCGTAAAAAAAATATGGTATTTAATCCCGCTTACCGCGCTTTTAACGGCTTTTTCTCTGACGGCAGGACAGTATCTGTCGGATTTTTTATACCGGCTCTTAAATATTCACTTGTTTACGCGCCTATCGATAAAAATTGCGGCGGCGTTTTTTATTATTTCGATCGTGTTTTTGCTTATCGTGCGCATTCAAGGACTTTTTTCATCAAAATCTTACGCTTACCTGCTCCTTATCAGCGGAATAATCAATATTTTTTTGTTCAGCGCGATAGACATTTCGCTTTTTTACGTCTTTGCCGCCGAATACGTCATCATTTACGCATCCCGACGCGCGCGGCGGACGCCCGCTCTGTCGTTTGTGTTCGCCGCGCTCATCCTTCCCTTCATTCCTTACGCGGCGCAGATTGTAAAATATCTTGACGTTTCAAAAGCCTCTCGGCTCCTGCACGACAATCTTTCCGTCAACCTGCTGATTGCCTCCGCCCTTCTGCCCTTCGAATTCATTTGGCTTAAAATCTTTACCCGGCTCAACAAAATATGGCAGCGTTCCGGCAGCGAAAAAAAACAGCCGCTCAAAAAAAGCGTCGCAGCGGCATTGGGCGCGCCGGTCGTTTTGACGCTGTTTTTGGCTGCCGCAAACGTTCTCATCGCGCACGGACTTAAAAAAAACGCGGAAAAACGAGATGTAAAAATCATCGCCAAAGGAAGCGGTGAAAAACTTTCCGTTTCGTACAGCGATTTTTATTATTTTGGAGAAGTGTCGCGGACAGTCCGCATTCGGCTGAACGGAATTCCTGAAACGTGTTCGCTCATTGTCGAAGGCGACGGCGGAAATTCGATTTTTTATTCCGACAATTCGTATATTCCTGAAAAAAAAGCCGAAACGGACAGTTTTTTAATTCCTTCGTATCCGCCTGAAAATATGACGTTCAGTTATATCGCCGACCCCGAAAAAAAATCCGTCATACGAGCAGGCGCCTTCTATCTTGACGAAAGCGTCAGAGAGACGGGAAAGCGCCGCTATCTTTTTTATCATCAAAATATTGAAATCCCTGCTCTCTCTTTAGGCGGAATGCAATGACTTCTTTACCGGAGCGCTTATTCCTTCACCTTGATATGGATGCGTTTTTCGCATCCATCGAGCAGCTCGACCATCCTGAATGGAAAGGAAAGCCTGTCATCGTCGGAGGACTGCCTGAAAACAGAAGAAGCGTCGTTTCCACAGCCTCGTACGAAGCGCGGAAATTCGGCGTGCATTCGGCAATGCCTGTTGCAAAGGCGGTAAAATTATGTCCGCACGGCATTTACACAAAGACGCGCATAAAACGCTACGCGGAAGTGTCGCGCGAGGTTATGCGCATCCTTGAAGATTTTTCGCCGGACGTGTTCCGTATTTCAATCGACGAAGCCTGCATCGATATAACGGGAACGGAGGCTTTGTTCGGCACGCCCGAACAGACCGCGCAAAAAATCAAAACGCGCATACGTAAAGAAACGGGACTTACCGTGTCGGCAGGACTTGCATCCACGCGTTATCTTGCAAAAATGGCGTCGGAGATGGATAAACCCGACGGTTTTTACCGCATTCCTTCAGGCAAAGAAGAGGAATTTATGCTGTCGATTCCTCTAAAAAAAATCTGGGGAATCGGAAAAAAGACGCTTGAGCGCTTAAACGCGGCGGGAATGTACACGGCGCGCGACATTCATGAAAAACCGCTTGAACTTTTGCGCCTCATGTTCGGCAATGCGATGGGAACTTTTCTGTACAACACCGTCCGCGGCATTGAAACCGAGCGGACAACGCCAGAAACGCATTCTGTGAGCGCCGAAACAACCTACGAGTACGACCTTGAGGACGAATATGCGGCGGAAACCGCGCTTATGGAACTCTGCCGGACGGTTATGTTCCGTCTGCTTGAAAAAAAAGAGAAGAGCCGGACGCTTGCCGTAAAAATCCGGTATGAAGATTTTTCGACCGTTTCTGTGCGGGAAAGCGCGGAAACGTTTATCACGTCGGCGGACGAAATGTTTTTGCGCGCGAAAACGCTTTTTGAAAAAAAATACGACTCAAAGCGCGGCATCCGTCTGCTCGGCGTTGCGGCGGAAAACGTTGAAAGCGAAGAAACGGCAGGGAGGCAGGAGACGCTTTTTGACTTCGGGGAAAAGAAAAAACAAGCGGTTGAAGACGCGATACTAAAATTGCAGTCCCAGCATCCGGAAATAAAAATTAAAAAAGCGCGCTTAATCGATTCTGCAAAAAAATTAAAATCCTTTGCGCTCATTGCAGGTCTTGCATTTTTATGCGCGGCGTTTTGCGCGCCGCCGCTTTGGGGTGAGGAAGCCCGGACGCAAAAATCGGGAGCGGGCTCCATTAAAGATCCGGCGCAGTCTGCGCTTTTGCCTCTGCCCGTCGAACAGCCTGAAACGCTTTTCAACTATAATATGGGCGACAGCGAAGTGGACTTTCTTGCCAACGGCTATTGGCTCGGCTCTTTGAGCGGCGGCTTTAACGCGACATTCGGCGGCGGTACGAAATCTGCTTTTTCGCCGGTTACGCCGGTTTTCACGCAGGAAACGGACTTACTGCTTATGCTGACGCTGAATAATAAATGGTATTTTGAGACTACATTTTCAGACAAGTTTGCAAAAAATACGATTGCCGCAGGCTATAAAGGAAATGATGATGAAATCGTGCGGCACGTGCGCATTGCAAACCGCGGCATCGTTTTTCCGAATATCTATTCAATCGACGAATTTAACATGGGAATCGGCGGCGGGAAAAATCAAGCGCCGGGCGTATACGCTCATTTTGAAGACCCCGCAAAAAAATGGCGGGCGGACGCCGCAGTCCGTTACGATATGACGCAAAGCAAAAGCGCAACCTTTTACGGAAAAAACGCCGTTTCGGAAAAAAAGATTGAACTTTCCGACTACGTAAGCGGCAGAATGTACGCGCTTGACAGTGCAGCAAGAACCGCATCCGTCATTGCAGTCTATATTGAAGATAAAAACGGCGTTTATTCCGACTCACAGGGGAGAAAATACAAAAAACTTGACGCAGACAGTTGGCGGGCGGAACCTGCGCGGCGTTTGATACTACTTTCATCGACGGCAGGAGCGGAGCGGAAAAACGGACGCCTCCCTGCAGTCGCTTTTGAGTTTTCAAGCAGTACAAGCGCGGCTATATTCGGAAGTTATGCAAATTCTTCGACATTTTTAGGAAAAATTCAGACACACTTCAAACAATCCGCCGCACAACCGGACTTGGCGGAACTTTCTTACGATTTGGACATAACGATAAACGGAACGAATATGATTTTAGCGCAGTCGGCGGAAGGCTTTTCTCCGTTCGTATGCGCATTCCGCTATAAGACGGGGCTTGCCTCTTCTTCAGACGTATCGGTCGCGCTCAAAAATACCGCAAGTCAAGTGCCGGGCTTTACCGCTCTCAGTTCGGACGAAACGGACGGCTTTGTCGCAAACGATTTTTTTTCCGAAAAGCACGGATACGCCGACGTCTATAACGACTCCGCGTCGGGAACGGATTTCAGCGCGCCGGAACTCCGCTACCCTCTTGCTTCCGTCTATCCTGACATCTACTTAAACCGCAGCGCCGAATGCGAAGCCTCTCTCCTTGTGCGCACGTACACGCCGGTCAACCGCTACGACATCGGCACCGAAGCGGCTGAAAATTCCGTGCGCGTCTACCGGAACGGCGTGCAGGATACCAGCGCAACCTACGATAAATTGAGCGGCGCGGTGCATATCCTCTCGGCAGGCGGCTTTGACAAAATCTATATCACGTGGGACGAAGAGGGCGCGGATTCGGATTCAGGAAAGATTTCTGCCGAAGGCGCGTTTTTATATAATTTTTTGCCGGATTTACGGGGAGACCTTGCCGCTTCAGTCAGTTGGCCGGTCGGCTCTCGCATAAAATACGCGCAAAGCGGAAAAGACCTGCACGGCTACGCGGCGTTGGCGGCAGGTTTGCGCTATGCAAAAGACGACTTTTTACGCGTGTCAAACGCGGCTGCCGCATCCGTGGAAACGCGGAACGCCGCCGGAAAATACCGCGCGCTTTCTATGGAAAACAATCCTGCAAAAACCGCGTACTGGGGAAAATACGACGCAAAATATATTAAAAGCGGCTACGCACCCGCGATAAACAAGCGGGACTATTCAACCTCGGCGGCATTGAATGCGGCGCAGAATCAAACTCAGGAAGCGGAAGCGCAGACGGACGGAAGCATTTCCGGCTACGCAATTCCTCTTAAATGGAATTTCAGCGCGGCGGGAGAATGGGCTGCGGTAACTATCCCGACGGAAAAAGATTTGTCTTCGGCGCGCGGATTTACCGTCGCGCTCAAAACGTCGGACACGTTTTTAGACGACGTTTATATTCAACTCGGCGTACAGGCGGACGGAAGCATTGAAGACGAATACGCAGCAAAAATTCCTACGTGGAAGATTTCAAGTTCCCCACCCGAAAGCCGGACGCGTTTTATAACCGACGGAACGAAAAGCGGCGTTTGGCAGGAAATTGAAATTCGACTGGAAGAAAAAGACCGCGTAAAAATTCAAGGAGCAAAAGGAATAAGGCTTATCACGCGCGCATCAGGAGTTCCGTCGAGAGGCGCGATATACGCGGGTCCCTACGAAGCGGTTTCCCCGTCAATGCAGATTGCATCAGGCGCGCTCATCGAAACGCAGGCGGAGTCGAGAATCGATAATTCTGCGCCCGACCGCGGGGACTTTAATTCACAGGATAACTACGTGCAGCGCATCTCGTGGAAGACAAAACCTTCTGCAAGTTCTCTCTCTGATGTACTGGTTACGGCGGCGTCGCAGTTTACCGAAACGGATATCGCTTCATACAAGACGGTAAACTTTTCTTTTAAGTATGAAACGCAAGGCTCAAATCCGTTCGGAAGCGCGCCTGCAAATGACGACGAGGCTTTTACATTCGTCCTTGATTCAGATTCTCCGTCTCTTCATGCCGATGGAAAAACGGCGGTCAAAGTTTTAGTCAAAATGAAGGATTTACGAAAAATGCAGGGCGGCGGCTGGCACGCATTTGCAGTCGACATACGAAAAAGTAAGGTGTTCATCGACGGAGATGAGTTGGATGCGGAAGTTGAAGTAGACACGAATTACGCGCCGTCTCGCATGAAAATACGCTTTACGGCGGCGAATGGGGCGGCGCTTCCGTTTACGATAAGCGATTCGGGGGAGTTTTCCATTGACGAATTGTATTTTGACGGCAGCGCGCCCTATTTTTCTTTGCAGGATAAACTGAGCCTTACGCTTTCTAAAAAGGGCGCGATTTTTGAAGCGAACGATTTTGCAATCATCGAAGACGCGCTTTTTAAGTCGACATTGACCGGGCATGCGGTTTTGCCGACGGAAAAAGAAATGCAGCGCAGAGGAACGCTTTCAAGCGCGGCGGAAGCGGGCGTTACGATTGCAAAAATTGCGCTCAGCGCGGATGCAGATTTTTCTTCCGCGCAAAAAAATTATTTTGTTTCAGGCGGACACCGCATAAAAAGCGCCGTGCCGCTCGGAAAAGTTTTTTCTTTTGAGGAGCGATTTTCGTTTGACCGCGGTTCGGCGGCGGTTTTTAAAACGACTTCAGCGGCAATCGACATGAACGCGTTTAAGGTTCCGGTGCATATAGAAGGAAGCGTTGCGGAGCAGGAGAACGCGTGGACGGCGCGGCAGAATGCGGGGGCGCTTGCAAACTCGCTTTTTGCAGTCGGCGGGACGCAGATTAAAATCAATGCGCAGGCGAAAAACGAGCAAAAAAAGAGCGCGCAAAAATACACGGCGGACATCATTAGAGAGCGGGACTATTTTACGGCGTTTTTGCATTCGTCAAAGTCGTCTTTTTCAAAAGGCTGGCTCGACGCCTCCGAGCGCACTGCAGAGGCGGAAGCGGGACTTGCCGCATCTTTTCCAGTTTTGTCGATGGCGCCGTCCTACCGAATTGCTGCAGAGGGACGGTATAAGGCGCTTCCGAGCGCAGGTTTTTCAGATGCGACGCGCATGACGTTTACCTTCCCCTTTGCGGTGAGGAAAAATAATTTTTCGTTTGAATATGCAAAAGAAGGCGGCGGCGTAAAGACTGTAAGCCGCGGCGGAAATTATGCGGACGACTGGAGAGAATTGAAAACGTCGCTTTCCGAACGCGATTATTATTTTTTGTCCGCGCCGTTTTATGACTTTTTCGATAAAAATCTGCCGTCAAAAATGCTCTCTCAAAAGCCTTCGGGAACGGACAGCGTCTATTACGCGGCAAATTACGCGTTTACGTGGAGGCGCGCGCTTTTTGCCGACATAAAAGATTTTTTTATTCCGTCCAGAGCGGAAGTTTCCGCCTCGAGGGACATCCGCGCCGCCGCAGAAAAAAACGACATTTACCAACTGAAAGCGAGCGCAATCAATACGGCGATAAACGTGTTCGGTTCAAACAGCGAGCGTTCTCTTTTTAAATGGTATGAAACCGACGAATTTACGCTTTCGTTGACGGTAAAAGCGCGCATTCCCTCCTCCGAGCCTAAAAACGCGCTTTACACGTTTTCAAGTTATGGACAGGCGGGATTTTATTTTAATTCCACGGACTTTTTAAAAGCGGGCGCAGAGTTCAGCGTTTCGTCGGACAAAAACTGGGCGACGGAAGAAACGCTTTTATGGAAGCGCGCGGGGAAGAGAAGTCCTCTAAAAACGCTTGCAGAAGCGCTCGACCGGAAAAAGAAACTTCAAGGCGTTGCGCTCTCGCGGACGGACAGCATAAACGTCAGACTTGAGCAGCGCGGAAAAATCTTGAGCAGAAAATACGAATTGACGCACCGCGCGGACTTAAAACTGCACAAATATGTATCCGTCAACGCCTCTCTCATCGGAGCGTATTTTGCCGTAACCGACGGCGTTTCGCGCATATCGGTCAGCGCAACGCTCGGCGGGAAGGTGGAGTTTTAGGGGAATTAGGAATGCGTCGTTTTTAATTTTTCCCTGCTATGCTCAAAATCTCTTCCTGCGTTAAGGCGTCAATTACAATGTATTTCGCATCAATAAAACGGTATTTATCTCTCGGCAGACGCGCTATAAAGTCGGAATATTCTATCTCTCCTGCCTTTTGGTACAATTCCATATTCTCAGGAGCGCCGTTTATAATCATTAAGGCTAATTTCCAAACGCTTATATATTCATCTTTGACTATGCTCAGATTTTTGAATTCCACGCTCGGCTTATAGGGCAAAATAGTTTTTGCCTCTTGGGTCAAAGTATATATTCCTATAATTTTTTTAGTGTTTTTATCCTCAAAAAACATCTGATTTGCCGAAAAAGCGTCCAAATACTGAATCTCTTTATAAAATGTGCCGAAAGCTTCTATCGGATTTTCAGCATTTAAAAATCTTTCTGCAAGTTTCTTGTTCAGAGCAACCTCACGGACAATTCCGAAAGTTATGAGTTCTTCCGTGTCTTTATTGTCAAAAAAACATTTTATTCCGTATAAAATGTCGTCGGTATAATTAAATTGTTCAATGTTATGAATCGTAAACAGTTCCTCTCGTTCGCTTACAATATCACTGCCCAATTTCTCCGCTAAATCTTTGATATATTTCAACGCAACGTGCCAGTCTTCCTTAGTGCTTGGGGTAAAAATTCTAACGGCATATACATTGAGTTCTTTTTCAAAAGAAAGTTCGAAGCCGCGGGAACTCTAGCCGTATACCCCGCATAGCAGGCATTCATAATCGGCAATGGATGAGTTATGGAATTTCTTTGCATCAAAATTATCTTCCGTCTCATCGAAAGAAAATTGCTCTATTTTTTGCGAGGAAAGTTTTAAGCATTTTTCTACTGTCATAGGTGCTTTACTTCCGAAAAGACCTTTTTTGTTTTTAATATAAAATGATACGCTCATACATTCCCTCCGCGCGCCTCGCTTCGGGCGCATTTTTCATATTGTTTTAAACCGCACGGCAAGCACTGCCATCCTCAGCGCATAATTCCCAATTCCTCATTCCGCATTACAATTTCCTCATTAACAATGCCGCTTGCAGGTGCAAACCGTGTCTGCGGGGCGCGGTGTCAAGGCTTTTTTAATTCGTAATTAGGCATTACTATCATGCAGTACAAATTCCAGCTGCCATTTACTTGCTCGTAAAATCTGCCCTAGCAGTTTCGTTTCTCCTCATTTTGCCTCCGCAAAACGAGAGCGGGCGGCGCACCGTTAAATCTGTCAAACTGCATAACAACCGCCTGTGTCATCCTCTGTCGCCCGCCTACCCTCGCCCCGGTTTGCCTATGGCAAAGCGGGGCGAACTGCAAAAAACGTAATCGGTGTAAAACAGCGTTTGTGCAGTCCGCACAATTACGCAGCCCCTATTCTCCATTGCACACTAAACCGCGCTCCCCCTCCCCGCTTTATCTTCCGCCGTGCAGTTCTGCAAACTTCCGATATGCGTCCCACGTCGTCTTTATCAGCGTGTCGGTGTCCGAATAGTGCGCGCTCCACCCGAGTTTTTCGCGCGCGAGGGCGGATGAGGCGACAAGGTTTGCGGGGTCTCCTGCGCGCCGCTCCGTTATAAGCGCGGGGACAGCACGTCCCGTAATGCGCCGCGCGGCATCCACCATTTCCTTGACGGACGTGCCGGTTTCGCTTCCCAAATTGAGTTTTAAGTTTTCGCCGGCAGCGGCGATATGTTCAAGCGCCTTTACGTGCGCGTCGGCAAGGTCTGAAACGTGAACGTAGTCGCGGATACACGTTCCGTCAGGCGTATCGTAATCGTCGCCAAAAATCTTCATTTCCTTGCGCATTCCAATCGCCGTTTCCATGACGACCGGCAAAAGATTCGCCGGATTTTGCTCAAGTCCGAACAATTCGCCGTCAACGTCGTAGCCTGCCGCATTAAAATAACGGAGCGAGGCGAAACGCAGTCCGCGCAATTTTGAATACCATTCCATAAACTCTTCTATAGAAAGTTTTGTGTAGCCGTAGTAATTTTCAGGATTTTTCGGATGGTCTTCGTCAATCGGAAGGTAGGACGGCTCGCCGAATATCGCTGCCGACGACGAAAAAACCATGTTTTTGCAGTCGTGAGCCGCCGCCGCATTCAAAATATTGAGCGTGCCCGTTATGTTGTTCACCGAATATTTTTCAGGATTCGTCATCGACTCGCCCGCAGCCTTAAACGCCGCAAGATGAATAAACGCGTCAAACTTGAGCGAAAACGCCGCTTCCAAGTCCTGCGGAATCAAAATATTTCCATATATAAACGTGTTTTTTACAAAAAGATTTTGCCTCAGTCCGCTCGACAAATTGTCAAAAACCGTAACCTCGTGCCCGCACCTCATCAACTGCTTTACCACGTGGCTTCCGATATACCCTGCCCCGCCGATTACTAAAGTTTTCATGGCTTCTCCTTAAACTTTTGAAAGTGAGCGGACTGTATCACGATTGGACAAAAAAATCTTGACCGGAAAGAAGACTTTTCCAGTCGACTGGAAAAATCAAATCAAAAATCTACTCATAAAGACGAAAGGAGTCCCACTCCCCTACCCTCACTTTCTTGCAGCTTTTTGCAGTATAAAAAAAACAAAACTTGACAGATGAAATTTCGGCTCTTAAAATTACGTTACCCGTGCGGATCGGATGGGCGCTTTCCGCCGACGCATTATTTTAATTCCTAGGAGTTTTGTATGAAAAAGTTAAAACCTGCGCTGCTTATCCTGCCGCTTTCGCTTGCCGCAGCGCTTTTTGCCAAGGGGACGCCCTCGTCCCCGCTTGAAATTACGATCTTGCACATCAACGACCACCATTCGCACCTAGAGCCGGAAGAAATCGAGATGACGATCGACGGCGTAAAGACAAAAACGCACATCGGCGGCTATCCTGAAGTCGTGCGCCAAATCAAAGAGATAAAAAAGACTGCAAAAAATCCGATAACGCTGCACTCAGGAGATGCAATCACCGGAACGCTGTATTTTACGCTTTTTGCAGGCAAAGCCGACGCGGAGATGATGAATGTTACCGGTTTCGACTTTTTTACGCTTGGCAATCACGAATTCGATACGGGCAACGAGGGACTTAAAAAATTCCTCGACTTCCTCAAAGTCCCCGTCATCTCAAGCAACGTAACGCCTCTCAAAAGCAGCATTTTGTTCGGCATGTGGAAGCCCTACGGCATTCTTGAGGCGGAAGGGCAAAAAGTCGGCGTTATAGGCTTAGACACGGTGCGGAAAACGGTGGACTCTTCAAGTCCGGGAAAGGATGTCAAGTTTACGGACGAAGTGAAAACCGCGCAAAAATATGCGAACGAACTTAAAAAGCAGGGAATCAACAAAATCATCTTGCTCTCTCACGGGGGAGCGGAAAAGAATTTTGAAATTGCGCAAAAGGTTTCAGGCATCGACATCATCGTTACCGGCGACTCTCACTGGCTGTTCGGAGACGACCAGATGCTGAGCGCTGCCTTACCGGTGCGCGCCGCCTACCCTATGCGGTTTACATCTCCTGCAAAAGAGCCCGTCTATGTCGTCGAAGGCTGGGAATACTCAAAACTGGTCGGCGAACTGACCGTTCAATTCGATGAAAAAGGAATCGTAACCGGAGCGACTGGAAAGCCGCACGTTCTCATGCACACGGATTGGTTTCAACGAAAGGACGAAAACGGCAATAAGTACGAACCGACTGGAAAAGAAAAGGCTGACATTGTCGCGTCCCTTGAAAAAATGCCGTTTATTACGTTTGCCAAAGCGGACGATGAAGCGGCAACTATTCTTGCAAAGTACAAGGCGGAAAAACAATCGCTCGGAAAAGAAATTGTCGGAACGATAAAAGGAGTTACGATGCCCGGCGGCTCCGCTAATAGAATCCCCAATACGGCAAACCCGAGCGGCTCGGTTGCAACGCGCTTTGTTGCGGAGACAATGCTTTCCGAAATCAAAACGCTTGGAAAAGGCAACATCGACTTTACGATTCAAAACTCAGGCGGCGTTCGCGCAGACATTCTGCCCGGAGATGTTACGTTCAACGACGCGTATACCTTTCTGCCGTTCGGAAACTCGCTTTTTATGACGGATGCGACCGGCGCGGAAGTAAAACGCATTCTTGAAGATGCGCTTGCGTTCGCGCTTGAAGGCGGCTCTACCGGCGCCTTCCCCTACGGCGCGGGGATTCGGTACGAGGCAAATCAATACAAGGATAAGGCGGGCGCACGCCTTGTCAAAGTTGAAGTGAAAAACCGCGCGACCGGCGCGTGGGAAGAGATAAAAGATTCCGCCGTGTACCGGCTCGGAACGAATTCCTACATCGCGGACGGGAAAGACGGATATAAAACGCTTGGAGCCGTCGTAAAAGCGCGCGGCGGCGAAGATATGCACTTACCGGACGCAGAATCGTTTATCAAATTCCTAAAAGCGCATCCGAATTTCAACTCGTTCACGGACTCGAACGTTGTTTTCCATTTTGATCCGGAAAACGAAGTAAAAAAGAATTAAAGACTTGTCAGTCTGAAAATAAAGGAGGCTGCGTCCCCGCACGGTATATGCGTTGCTTTGCGGGGACGCTTTTTTTATTCTTGCGCAATAGTCCCGTGCAGGCGGCACACCAATATATGCAGTCGGCATTTACAAATCTTTTCCAGTCCGCCGCCTCAAAATTCCTCATTACGTACTACGAACTACGCATTCCCAATGACAACTTCCCCTTTCCAGTCGTCAGTCCGCAGTCGAAAATCTCCCTCTTGTGTACATTGCGGTATAAAAAGAGTATAGTAGTCTCAGTATGAATTTTACGGATTTTAATTTGAATGAAAAACTGCTTGCGGGGCTTGCCTCGTGCTCCTACACGGAATGCACGCCCGTTCAGGAGCAGGTTCTAAAACTTTCCCAAGACGGCTCAGACCTTTACGTGCAGTCCCAGACGGGAACGGGAAAAACCGCCGCCTACCTTGTTTCCATTATTCAACAAATGCTTTCAAACGAAGAAAATCGCGGCGCAAAAGCGCTTGTCATGGTTCCGACGCGCGAACTTGCCGTTCAAGTGGAAGAAGAAGCCAAAGCGCTCCTTTCTGCAGCGGAATTAAAAGCGTTCAGTTTTTACGGCGGCGTCGGCTATGAAAGGCAAATCGACGCGGTAAAAAAGGGAGTCGACATCATCATCGGAACGCCGGGGCGTTTAATCGACTTAAACGAAGGGAAAAATCTTGATTTTTCAGCGGTGAAGTTTCTTGTCATCGATGAAGCCGACCGTATGTTCGACATGGGATTTTATCCCGACCTGCGGAAACTTTTAAAAGTCCTTCCTGCGAGCGAAGAGCGGCAGACCATGCTTTTCAGCGCGACGCTCAATTCCTACGTCAAAAATCTTGCGTGGGAATACACGCGCGACGCAAAAGAAATCGAAATTGAAGCGGAAAACATTACCGTTACTGAAATCCGGCAGGAATTGATTCACGTTTCAAGCGACGACAAAATGCGCCTTTTAATCGGGATTTTGAAAAGCGAAAATGCGTCAAGCGTCATTATTTTTTGCAATACGAAGCGCAGCTGCGAAGTCGTTTCAAAGCGGCTTGAATTAAACGGCATAAACTCAAGTTTTATCATCGGGGACTTGCCGCAGGCAAAACGCCTCAAGATTTTAAATGAATTTAAGGAAGGAAAACGTGCCGTTCTTGTTGCAACCGACGTTGCGGCGCGCGGCATCGACGTTGACAATCTTGAAATGGTTATAAACTTCGACCTTCCGAACGAAGCGGAAAACTACGTGCACCGCATCGGGCGTACTGCGCGCGCGGGAAAAACCGGCAAGGCGTATACGTTTTGCTCCGAGCAGGACGTATACAGTCTTCCGCCGATTGAGCGCTTTATCGAAATGCAGATTCCTGCAACGGTTGCCGACGACACACTGATGGCGGACGACAAAAGCAAGGGCATTTACATCAAAACCGAATTCCAAAAGGACTATGACGACTCATCTTCAAAACCGTTTAGGAGCGAGCGGGGCGCAAGGCGGCAGGATAGTTTTGAGCGAAAAAGAAAGTTTGAACGCACGGAAAGACCGTCTTTCCGCTCCGGCTCACTGTCCGAAGCGCGTACCGGCAAGCGCAGACAAGCCCTAAACCCGCGCGGCGTAAATAGCAATGCGGAAAACTTTTCTCAAATGGAAACGCTTTCTTTTGAAGAGCGCATGAAGATTTATAAACAAAAATACGCCGATTCACAAACGATAGAAAACCGCAGGACGGGACGCGCCGGAGACCGCGGCGGCGCAAAACGCCCCTTTGACGCGGCGGCAAAAAATGCGCGCAAAGCGCCTTACGGAAAAAGCGGCGGCAAAAAGAACTCTCCCGTGCGGAAAACCGGCAGCGTACAAAAGGAAAGCGCGCGTCCTGCAAACAAAGGCGGAAAGTCAGCGCAGGCGCAAAAAAAGACGGGGCTTTTTTCCCGCATTAAAGCCTTTTTTACAAAAAAATAACGGACGGTAAAAATATGATTACGGTAAGCGATGTAAGCGTAAAGTTCGGCGAAAAGCCGCTTTTTAAAGACGTCAACTTAAAATTCACGCCCGGAAACTGCTACGGCATCATCGGCGCAAACGGCGCTGGAAAGTCGACATTCCTCAAAGTCCTCTCAGGCGAAATCGACCACGACTCAGGCACCATCACAGTCGGCACAGGCGAGCGCATGGCAGTCTTAAAACAAGACCACTTTGCATTCGACTCGTACTCGGTCAAAGACGCGGTGCTCATGGGCTACCCCAAACTCTACGAAATTGCAAAAGCTCGCGAAGCGATCTACGAAAAGCCTGATTTCAGCGAAGAAGACGGCTTAAAGGCAAGCGAATTTGAGGCCGAATTCGGTGAGATGGGCGGCTGGGAAGCGGAAAATCAGATTGAACAAATGCTTTCGGGGCTCGGCGTGGAAGAGGTCTTTCACGCAAAAATGATGAGCGAACTTGACGAAAGTCAAAAGGTGCGCGTGCTGCTTGCGCAGGCGATTTTCGGCAATCCCGACCTGCTTTTGCTCGACGAGCCGACGAACGGTCTTGATATCGAATCTATCAGTTGGCTTGAAAACTTTTTAATGGATTTTCCGAACACCGTCATCGTCGTCAGCCACGACCGACACTTTTTGAACACAGTCTGCACCTACGTCTGCGACATCGACTACGGAAAAATCACGCAGTTTACCGGCAATTACGATTTTTGGTTCCAGATGAGCAGGATTTTGCAGCGGCAGGCAAAAGACCAAGCCAAAAAGCGCGAAGAAAAAATGAAGGACTTAAAGGAATTCATTTTGCGTTTCGCATCGAACGCGTCAAAAAGCCGGCAGGCGACGAGCCGTAAAAAAGTTTACGATAGACTTGCGCTTGAAGAACTGCCCGTTACAAGCCGCAAATTCCCGTACGTGAATTTCAAAGCCGACCGCGAAATCGGAAATAACGTGCTTGAAATTAAAAAACTGTGCTTTACGGAAGACTCCGTTGAACTTCTCAAAGACGTAAACTTAAAAATCAACCGCACGGATAAAGTCGCCTTTGTCGGCATCGAGCATAATGCCGTTTCCGCGCTGTTCGACATTATCTCTGGCGAAAAAAATCCGACGTCCGGCGAGTTTTTCTGGGGACAGACGACAAGCGCGACCTACCTTCCGCGCGACTCAAGTTCGTATTTTGCCAACGACTTGAACATCACCGACTGGCTCAAACAGTACTCAAAAGAGCAGGACGACGCCTACGTGCGCGGCTTTTTGGGGCGCATGCTTTTTTCCGGCGACGAATCGCTTAAACCCGTCAAAGTTTTAAGCGGCGGCGAAAAGGTGCGCTGTATGCTTTCAAAACTCATGCTCTCCGGCGCGAACGTTCTTATCATGGACGATCCGACCAATCATCTTGACCTTGAAGCCATTCAAAGTTTGAACGAAGCGCTCATCGACTTTCCCGGCGTTGTCCTTTTTACGAGCCACGACCACGAGTTTATCCAGTCGATTGCAAACAGAATCGTAGAAATCACGCCGAACGGCATAATCGACCGCATGACGACTTTCGACAGTTATATTTCCGACGCGCAGGTTACTGAAACGCGGAACAAACTCTACGAAGGCACCGGCAAAAAGATTAAATACCGCGTGTGAGAGAAAGACTGAACGGAAAAAATCGCCGTTATGAGGGAAGATATGCTTTAGATAAGGAAGCTCAGGTTAGATTGCGCTCGTTGTTTGACGAGCGCGGTTTCGAAACAAGTCTAATGCCTTTGCACACCGCCGGAACCGAGCGGCCTTGCAAAGGCGGAGATTGCCGGAAAAGCAATCCCTTTAATCTAAAGAGGGTTTAATTCCCCGACGCTCTGCGTCGAAAGGAAAATAGT
>JBQNBN010000008.1:0-45221 GCA_052169915.1 Treponema sp. | reverse complement strand
CTGCGTGCCGGAAAACTGCGGGAGCGGAGCGGCATACGGACACGGAAACAGTCCGTCGAGTCGCTTTGTCTGCGAAGCAGACGAGGGCGGAACCGATTCCACGGACTTAAAATCAATACCGGAAAAGGAGATTATTATGAAGAAAAGAACAATCGGCGCGCTTGCGGTGATTGCCGTTTTAGCAGTCGTTTTGACCGGATGTACGCAGCGGCTTGGAGCGTTTACCGTCATTTCCACAAGAAACATCGAATGGAGCCGTGCGGCAGAATACAAACGAGATAATCGTCGGGTTATGGGCGAAGACCTTGCGCATATAATCGTAGTTGTTCCCACAAAATTTAATGTAACCATTGAGGACGCGGTCGATAAAGCGTTGGACAAGGTGCCCGGAGCAGTTGCGCTTGTAGATGCCGTTCTGCGTTACAAGCAGGTTTACGCGGTACTGTACCAGCGTCTGTCGTATATCGTGGAAGGCAGCGTTCTGATTGACCCGAAACTCGTCGCCGAAGTGCAGGAAGAGTCAAAATACTATATCGGAATATACGACGGGAAAAAGGACGTTCAACTTTCCGAAGTTTCACAGTCCGAATACGCGAGACTTAAAGCCGATATGGAAAGTTCCAAAACTGTGATGAAATTGTAAAGCGGAGAGACAACGCCCGCTGGAGTTCCGCTGCGGGTGGCAGAGAACGTGATTTGACAGACTGTGCTGGAGTCCCGCCCGCACAAGTTTTGCCGCATGGCAAAACTTGCAATAAAGCAGTGGACAGTAAAAACATAATTTGAAAGATTTAACGGAATTGCCGTCCGCTCCAAGTGTGCATTCCGCAAACTTGCGGGAAATGGAGTTTGGGGCAATCGATATCTCATGACGCAAAATAACGTAGTTTGAAAGATTTGGCACGTCTGCCGTCCACACAAGTTTGTCGAGCGGTTGCTACAGTATTTGAAAGACATCGTTATGTATCGCTCTCCCAAGTTTGCCAAAGGCAAACTTGCACAAAATGTTTTTTAGGAAATGCCGCGGCATAGCGGATTGCGAGAATGCTTGATATTTCACAAACGCCTTAAGAAAATCGCTCCTGCAATGAAATTACGCATTACAAATTACCGAACTCGCTCCCTAAACACCGCTTTTCCCCTAGTTTGGCGGACGGAGATATTTCGTTTGAAAGATGCAAGGCCCCTGCCGTCCGCTGCAGTTTTCCAAAGAAAAACTGCCATTACGTTATTCCCCACGAGTTTTGCTGCGGACTGTTATTATGTCATTAGAACGGAGAAACGCCGTTCCGTCCGCACAAGATTTTGCCTATTGTAAAATCTTGCAGAAAATTATGTTCAGCAGGCGGCAACTCCATTCTATCTTTCAAATTCCTTTCTCCGCCGACCGACATTCTAGGGAGGACGGCACCCCGTTAAATCTCCCAAACCCCATAGCAGCCGCCCGCCATTTCCAGTACACTAGCCCCGTTCGAGAACTTCATTACGGAAGTTTCCGAACAGTTTTTTTCTGCCAAAATCACACAGGAGAAAGGTATGGCTGACTATAAAGTTTTTCCGGATGCGCCGGAGGGGACGCCTGAGTCAAAGTTCGTTCACCTGCACGTTCACTCGGATTATTCGCTGTTGGACGGGGCTTCAAAAATAGATACGCTGGTTGCGCGCGCAAAGGCGCTCAATATGAAGGCGCTTGCGCTCACCGACCACGGCAATATGTTCGGAGTGCTGAACTTTTATCACCTTTGCCGGAAAAACGGGATCAATCCCATCGTCGGCGAAGAGTTCTACGTTTCCGAAAACGACCACACCGTCCTTGAACGCAACCGTTACGGCGGAAAGTACTATCATCTCATTCTGCTTTGCAAAAACGAAACCGGCTACAAAAATATGTCGTGGCTTTCGAGTATCGCGTTCCAAGAGGGACTGCATTTCGGGAAGCCGTGCATTGACTTTGAACTGCTCAAAAAATATCACGAGGGAATTATCTGCCTTTCCGCCTGCATTCAGGGCGTCATTCCCCAAATGCTCCTGCATGACGACGATGAAGAGGCGGAAAAAACTGCGCTCATGTACCGCGACTTATTCGGCGCGGAAAATTATTACATCGAAGTGCAGGATCACGGGCTTGACGACCAAAAATACGTTGCCAAAAAACTTATCGCGCTTTCAAAAAAACTCGGCATTCCGATGGTGCTCACGAACGACGTTCACTATTGCAACCGCGACGATGCTGAAGCGCAGGACGCGCTGCGCTGTATCGGATTCAAGAAACTGCTCAACGAGCCGCACCAGACAATGGGCGGCGGACGCACTGAATGGTTTTTAAAAAGCGACGCGGAGATGGCATCTCTTTTCCCCGACTATCCTGAACTTTTGTCCAATTCGCTGAAAATCGCGGATATGTGTAAGTTGGAAATCAAACAGTACGACACGCAGGAATTAAAAGACTGTCTTCCGTGTGTCGCAATCCCCGAACCGTTTAAGACGCAGGACGAATATGTGCGGCACATCGTCGATGAGGGCTTAAAAAAACGCTACAAGGAAGTTACAAAAGAGATTCAAGAGCGTGCGGACTACGAACTCGGTATCATTTTCAATATGGGCTTTTCCGGCTATTTTCTTGTGGTGTGGGAGTTTATCAACTGGGCAAAAAAGCATGACAAGCCCATAGGCCCCGGACGCGGTTCGGGTGCAGGCTCGCTTGTCGCTTACGCAATGGAAATTACCGACATCGATCCGTTCAGATTCAAGTTGATTTTTGAACGCTTTTTGAATCCGGAGCGCGTTTCCATGCCCGACTTTGACGTGGATATGGACTACGATTTTAGGCAGGACATTATCCAGCATACGCGCGAACTCTACGGCGAGCCGCAGGTCGGGCACATCATTACGTTCGGCACGCTGAAAGCCAAGCAAGTGCTTGCGGACGTCGGGCGCGTGCTCGGCATTCCTTTAAGCGAAGTCAACATGCTCAAAAAATGTATTCCCGACAATCCGAAAGCCAAACTCAAAGACGCGTTTACGCCGCCGGACGAAAGTCATTCCGACAACGGGCAGCTCATTCAATACAAGGACGACCCGCGTTACAAAAAACTTTTTGAGCTTGCGTTCAAATTGGAAAACATCAACCGCAACACCGGCTTACACGCCTCCGGCATGGTTATTTCGCGCACGCCGCTGCCGGATTGGGCTCCCGTTTTTAAAGACCCAAAAACAGGAGAAGTCGGCGTTCAATACACGATGGATATTATCGAGCCGTGCGGACTGGTAAAGATGGATTATTTGGGCTTAAAGACGCTTTCGCTCATTCGATATGCGGAAAATATCATCAACAAGCACCGGAAGCCCGGAGAGCCGTTGTTCCGCGCAGACCAAGTGAGTGAAACGGACGCGGAAACATTCGAACTTTTCAGCCGCGGAGACACGGTTGCAGTGTTCCAGTTCGAGTCTCCTGGAATGCAAAAGATTTTACGGCAGGCAAAGCCCCACCGTCTGGAAGATTTAGTCGCCTTGAATGCGCTGTTCCGTCCGGGGCCGATGGACTATATTCCCAACTTTGTTGAAGGCAAGTTCAATCCCGAGAAAATCCGCTATCCCGATGACTGCCTTAAAGACATTCTCGAAGAAACCTACGGAGTTATGGTTTATCAAGAACAGGTCATGCAGGTTGCGCAGCGGATTGCAGGCTTTTCGCTCGGCGGCGCGGATATGCTCCGGCGTGCGATGGGAAAAAAGAAAAAAGAAGTCCTTATGGATAAAAAGAAAGAATTTGTTGACGGTGCGCTTAAAAACAATTTTTCCGAAAAGCACGCAGAAGATATCTTCAATATAATGGTGCCGTTCGCAGGCTACGGTTTTAACAAATCTCATGCGGCGGCGTATTCGGTGGTCGCGTACCGCACGGGCTGGCTTAAATGTCATAAGCCTGCGGAATTCATGGCGGCGAACCTCACGAACGAAATTACGTCTACCGATACCCTGCCGGAATACATTGCGGAAGCCAAACGCATGGGCATTCCCGTTGACCCGCCGGATGTAAACCGCTCCGACGTCATATTCGACGTGGTTGACGGGCACATCGTCTTCGGTCTCAAGGGAATCAAGGGGATGGGCGAAGAAGCGTCGCGGACGATTATCAAAGAGCGCGAGGAAAACGGCGAATACAAAAGTTTTATGGACTTTTTGCAGCGCGCAGGCGTTAAAAGCGTCAACGGCAAGCGTCCAGTCAACAACAAGGCGATTGAAGTCCTCATAAAGACGGGTGCGTTCGATAACTGCGGCGCGCCCAAACGCGACGGAGAGCCGGATTTGCGCAAAAACCGCGCGACGCTTTTTAAGAATCTGGAAAACGCCGTCAAATACGCGGAAAACCGCATGGAAAGCGAAGCGCAGGGGCAGGCGGACTTATTCGGCGAGACGGAAGAAAAGACTTTCGTCGACTTTGTGTACGAGGAAATGCCTAATCTTCCGCCGATGGAACAACTCAATCAGGAAAAAGAGTGCATCGGCTGTTATGTCAGCGGTCATCCGCTCGACGAATACGAAAAAGTCATCAAGAATTCGATAACGCTCACCTCCAAAACGCTTGACCGCGCAGCAAAAGAAGCCAAAGCGGAAAAAGACGCGGCTGCCGCTGCGGGCGGAAAGTTCAGGCGGGCAGGCGACGGCGGCAAAACGTACACGGTTTTGGGATTTCTCGAGTCGCTCAGGACAATCCGCACAAAAGCGGGAAAGGATATGGCGTTCGGCAAACTGCAGGACTACAACGGCGTAATTGAATTGACGTTTTTCCCGAAAATCTGGGAAGAATTGGCGCCGCGCGTGCACGAAGGCGAAATCTGCGCGTTTAAGGGCAAGGTTGACGGCAGCCGCGAACCGCCTTCGTTCCTCGTAGACAGCCTCGAAGACCCGCGCACGCTCAAAGAGCATTCCACCAAAGAAGTGCACATTGAACTTGATTCAGGGTTTGAGAGCGAAGCGCACATCGCCCAACTCAAGGACTTTTTATTCGATAAAAGCGGCACCTGCTGCGTTTACTTCCACATCGACATCGGCCGGAGCACCTACATCGTGCGCGCAAACCAGCAGCTCACCGTCCAGCCGGACAAAGACACCGTCTCCGCCCTCGCCGATATGCCCTACGTCAAAGACGTGTGGACTGCATAGCTTGCGGGCTGCTGGAACGGAGTTGTAAGCGCTTACGGGGTTTGCAGCCCGCCCGGCATTGCTAATGCAATGCCGTTGCGGTGTTTGAAGAGGCGCTTGCTTTGTGCTGGTTTGCGGTCAGCAAACCTGTGCAGACAACAGGAATGTTAAGTCTGTCAAATGAAGTTCTTTGCTGTCTGCCGCAATGCCGTTGCGGTGTTTGGGGAGGCGCTTGCTTTGTGCTGGTTTGCGATATGGTAACGTAACGCTGTTGAGATGTTTGGAGGGAGTTTTGCTCCGGAATGGGTAAACTCTGCTGCATGCCAGTTTGCGTATCACAATGCCATTGCAGAAACAGAGAGACAAGACCCATTCTATGCCGGTTTTCCGCAAGCAAAATCTCGTGCAGGCGGTAACAATGTTAAGTCTATCAAACTATGTTCTCCGCCGCCTGCGGCCGCCTGCGTTCATCTACAACTTAAAGCGGCTGATTTCTGCGGAAAGTTTTTTGATGCTCGACTTGTTTTTACGCGTTACCAAATTAATTTCATGGACGGCATGCATAATTTGCTCCGCGCCGGATGCAATACCGTTCATGCTGTCGGTAGTTTCCTGCGTTATTTCCGAAAGTTTTTGCATTTCTTCGGCAATTTGCATTCCGCCTTCAATCATCTCGGAAGAAGCGCATTTCACTTCTTCGGTAACGGAGTTGATTTCTTTTATTGCGCTCAAAACCTGCCGGCTGTTTTCATCCTGCTCTTTCATCGAATTGACAATGGCGTCCTCTTGTTTTGAAATTGTGCTGACGGAGTCGTAAACTTCAACAAACAGATTTTCCGCTTTCGCGCCCGCCTCCGTGAGTTTTGAGATAATTTCAGTCGATTCCTTTATGACGACTCCGATGTGCTTACCCTGCATATTGGACTCTTCGGCAAGTTTGCGGATTTCCTCCGCAACGACGGCAAAGCCCTTTCCGCTCTCGCCCGCATGCGCGGCCTCAATAGCGGCGTTCATCGCAAGAAGATTCGTTTGACTGGCTATCGTTTGAATAATCTGGCTCGCTTCCATCAGCGACTGGGACTGTTCGGCAATTTGTTCCACAATGGAATTGGCAAAACGCGCGCCTTCCTTGCCTTGCTGCGTTTGACCGTACACGATTTTGATGAGCGCGTTATTCTCTTCAAGCGTATGACTTGCTACGGAAATATTTTCCGCCATATGCTCAATGGAAGACGAGGAGCGCAGAATGCTGTCCGCCTGAAGCTCAATGCCGGAGATGAGGCGGCTCAACCGTCCGTTTATCTGCTCGACTGTCGCAGCGGTTTCCGTAACGCTTGCGGCTTGCGTCAACGCCTGCTCTTTTACGGACGCGGCGTTTCCTCCAATCTGTTTTACTGAAGCCGCCGTTTCTTCCATGTTCGCAGCAAGCGCGTTGCCGATTTCAGACATTGTGTCCGCTTCGTTTTTAAGCAGTTTTATCATGCGCCCCATATTTTCTACGGCAGTATTAAAATGCGTCATCAACTGTCCTATTTCATCTCGACTTTTCACTTCCGCGCGGTCGGTAAGGTCTCCGGTCGCAATTTTTGAAAAGATAAGCTGAAGACGCTGCAAATTCTTTTTGAGCACTCGTGAAAAAACAAACACGGCGCTGAAATAGACTGCAAACATCAAAACTCCTATCAGCGCCATCGCTCTCAGCAATTCAATGAAAAGCGACATTATTTCGCGTTCGCTTACGAGCATAACAAGATGCCAGTCCATATTTTTCAACGGGAATACATAGGCGCGCCATTGCCCTTCGTCCATTGAAAGCTTTATCTCTTTACTAGACGCGTCCGCAAGACGAGTAAACGCCGGAATATTGGAATCTTTGAGCATTTTGAAGTTCAGTTGTTTGTGTTTAGGGTCGGCAAGTATCATTCCGTCGTTTTGCACCAACATGCAATAGCCAGTTTTTCCGATTTTTATCGTATTTATAAACTCCGTCAACTCCGAAAGACTTATATCCAGTCCCAAGCAGCCGAGCAATTCCCCGCGGGAATCTTTAACGGCTTTCGTAATAGTCAAAAGCGGCTCTCCGTCGGTTGAAGCGTACGTATCCGTTATCGCGATTTTGCCGTTTCCCTGCGCGGCAAGTTTGTACCAAGCGCGCTCGCGCGGATCAAAACCTTTTTCAAGAGGCTCAACGGAAGGCGTTGCAAAACCGCCCCACCGCGTTCCAAAATATATTTCTTTGAATTCGGAGCAATTTTTAACAATCGATTCAAAAAACGACACGATATCCGTCTCCGTCTTTCCGCCGTGAATATCTGCGGTTCCGGCAGCTACGGCGGCTGCAGTACGGTTATAAATCGTTTCATCGGCGGCAAGAATTGCCGGATGCGCCGCGCTTATGTTTAAAATATTGTTCCCGCCGCTAACGAAAAGTTCTACGGCTTTTTCAACGTTTTCAAATTGGTGCGCGGTAAAGTTGCTGAATTGGTTAATGTTTTTTCTATAAAGTATCATTCCAACTACGGCGCAGATAAAAACAACCAGAGATATAATCGCCGCTCCGATAACCATTAAAAGCTTTGCCGTAATCGATATTCTTTTTTGCATAGACTGACAACTCCTGCAGGTGATTTGCTGCAACTGTATTGAATGTAAAATGAAATTACAAGGTCAAAAGATTACGGACCGGCAATAAAACATCGACTGGAAAAAAGATGCCTTCCAGATACGATTTCATTTTACGAATTCCCGCCGCTCCTGCCGGACTGTTTTCATAACTCCGCGTTCACAGCACAGGGACTGCACAAACCGGCTCCAAGCGGTGAACGTTAAGCCTTCAGAAGCCGTCCGTCATTTGACACAAAGCGTAAAATCCGTATACTATTAAACGTATATGTTGACGGAAATTTCGGTTTCGGCTCCGGCAAAAATAAACATCGGACTGAAAGTCCTGCCGGTACGAGAAGACGGATTTCACTCAATAGAAAGCATTTTTCAAACCGTCGATTTATGCGACGAATTGAAAGTGCGCGTAATCGGCGGCGCAGGGCAGTGCGAAGTAATTTGCGCCGATACGGTTTTGCCGGAAAACAATACGCTTACGTCGGCATACAGAGCATTTTCGGAAGCGGCGGGAAAAAGTTTGTCCGTATCCGTTGAACTGAAAAAACAAATTCCGTCGGGCGGAGGGCTCGGCGGAGGTTCTTCCGATGCCGCCGCTTTGGTGCGCGCGTTGGAAAAACTCAACGGCGCAACGCTTTCGGAAAAAGAGTTGGATTCGATTGCGGCAAAAGTCGGAAGCGACGTGTTTTTCTTTTTGCACGCAAAAGAAAAAGGCGCGGCAATCGTTACGGGCAGGGGCGAAAAGATACGCTGTATACGCCGCAGGGAAGATTTGACGTTCGTGCTTGTCTTTCCGGAGGTCAGCAGTTCGACAAAAGAAGCGTACGCTTTGATTGACGCGCTTTATGCAGTCGACAGGCGGCGGGAGATTTTCCCCGACGTAAGCAGGCTTGAGGAAATGTATAACGGCGCGGTGGAAAACTGGACTTTTAAGAACAGTTTTTGCGCGC
Organism: Treponema sp.; assembly: GCA_052169915.1. Classification (GTDB taxonomy): domain Bacteria; phylum Spirochaetota; class Spirochaetia; order Treponematales; family Treponemataceae; genus Treponema_D. Next base: position 36,507 of record JBQNBN010000008.1, on the reverse strand, counting down.
CGCTTAAAAAAAAGTATACCGAAATCGGAGAAGCGTTTGCGGCTCTTTCTAAGGTCAACGCGCCTTATTATGAGATGACCGGTTCCGGCTCAACTTTGTTCGGGGTCTTTACGGACGGCAGACAAGCGTTTGCCGCCGTTCAAAAATTACGAGCAAGGGGATTTCGATGCGTTACGGCGCATTAAGTCCCCGCACTTATAAAAAATGTGTACGACGGAGGAGTGTATGCAGGTTACCGAGTTACGTATTCACAAGGTTGAAAACGATGAAAAGCTGAGAGGCTATGTTACCGTAACGCTTGATAAATGCCTTGTTATTCACGGCGTTAAAATTATCGAAGGGCAAAACGGACTGTTCATCGCGATGCCGAGTAAAAAAGCGTCAAACGGAGCGTTTAAGGATATTGTTCATCCAATAACGACTGAGTTCAGAAATGAACTTCAGAAAACGATTATTGATGAATATAATTCCGGTAACGTTACAAGCGAATAAGAAAATCCGTTCGGGTTTCTTAAAATTGTTTACAATGGGACGTCGTCAAGCGGTAAGACAACGGCTTTTGGTGCCGTCATTCCACAGGTTCGAATCCTGTCGTCCCAGAAAAATATAAAATTTGTTATTGATGTAAGGAGTTCCTAAAAATGGATAAGTTTGTAATCAATGCCGCAACTCGTACAACAAGCGGTAAGGCGGCGGCAAAACGAATGCGCGCCGCAGGTCATATTCCGGCAGTCGTTTACAATTCAAAAGGCGAATCGACAATGCTTGATGTTGATTCAGTTGAATTCAATAAAGTATGGCGCTCAATAACGCCGACAACGACGATCGAACTGAAAGTTGACGGAGGCGCGGGACAAACCGCATTGATTCAAGATACCGAATACGAAATTCGTACCGATAAAGTGCTGCACGCGGACTTTTTTGTTCCGTCCGCCGATCAAAAAGTTACGGCAGTTATGAAAGTGCAGTATTCCGGCACTCCGGCAGGCGTTTTGAAAGGCGGTTTTTTGCTGAAACACGCGCCGACAATCAAAGTGCAGGCGATCGCTGAAAAACTTCCGCAGAGGATTGTCGCGGACGTTTCCGCCCTTAATATCGGCGATTCCCTGAAAGTAAAAGATTTGGGCTTAGGAAGCGACGTTACAATCCTTTCCGACGCAGAACTTCAACTGGTAAGCGTTTCTCCCGCCCGCTAAATAGCGCGGACTACATAAAAGGCTGTCTTCCGGCAGCCTTATTTTTTTGCACATCTATGCCGACTGCCCAAAATATCGTTTCCGATTTTGAAAACCGCATACGGCAAAACCTAAAATCGTGCGGAGTATCGCCGGCGGAACTTGAAAACGAGGGCAAAACGCTCGGCGCGGCGGTTTCCGGCGGAGCGGATTCCATGTCGCTGCTCGTAAGTCTTGCGCATATTCTGAAAGACAGTTGCGTACTCTTAAACGTCATCAACGTAAACCATAATATGCGCGAAGAAGCGGAAAGCGCGGCGGATTCGATTTTTGTAACGGATTTTTGCGAAAACTTAAAAGCGCGCGGCTTCCGCATAAACGTTTTTACCGCGGAACTCCCGCGCGGACTCGTTGCCTGCACAGCCGCCGTCCGCAAAAAAGGCGCCGAAGAAGCCGCGCGTTTTTTACGCTATAAAACCTTTGACAACTTTGCCGAGCGCGAAAACGCCGCTTTCATTTGCCTTGCCCACAACAAAAACGACGCGCTTGAAACGCTTCTCATGCACTTTTTGCAGGGAGCCTCCGGCTCAATCGCGGCGGTTCGGGGGCGGTACATCCGTCCCCTGCTCAATATCACGCGCGCGGAAATTGAAACGTATCTTACCGCGCAAAATATTCCGTGGCGCACCGACTACACAAACTTTGACGAACAGTATTTCCGCAATAAAATCCGATTATCGCTTGTTCCGCTCTTGAACGAAAAGTTTTTCGGCTGGGACACGGCGCTTCTTGCAGGCGCGGCGCGCACGGCGGAAGACGCGGCAGCGTTGGAAGAACTCGCCTCCGCGCACCGGTGGCAGGAGCGTAAAGATTCGCTTTGTATGGATAAAAACGAATTTTGTTCGTGTCCCGCGGCAGTCCGCCGAAGGCTTTTATACAAGGCGTTCACGCTGCTCGGCGCGGAAAAACGCATTCCGCGCACGTTTATCAACGCCGTTCAAGATGCGGCGGACGCACGCGCAAGTCGTTTTTCGTTTTCCGCAGGCGGTCTAAAAGCCGGCTTTTCCAGTCAGTCCGTCTGCATTCAAAAGGAGAAAAAACGGGCGACCGCCTCTTGTTTTTTTGCTATAATCGAAACAAGCGGCGTTTATAACTTTACGTTCGGCGCACTGTCTGCCGAAATTCAAAAAGGCAAAGCCCGCATCAGCGTGTCGGGAGAAGGCGGTACGTTTTTTATGAACGATGTCGCCATTCCGTTTTGCGTCCGGAGCAGGCAGCCGGCGGACAAAGTGCAAACCTCGAGCGGCTCGTACAAGTCGATTGCCGGCGTGTTTTCCGGCTGGCATATTCCCAAAGAACAGCGGGATTTTGTTCCGCTCATTCAGGAATTGGGGACGACTGGACAAGAAATTGTCGGCATTGCCGGAAGCGCGCTCGGTTTTCCCGATTGGATTATGAGAGGATAAAATTGAATAGAAAGATTTTGACTGTTTTCACCTTTGTGAGCGCGGCGGCATTGTGTTTTGCCCAAGACGCGTCGTTAAAATCCGCAAACAGACGGACTGCAGTCCGTTATCTTAAAGCGGCGGAGTCGTATCTTGCCTCGGAGGATTTTAACGCGGCTCTTTCGCAGGGAGAACTCGGACTTGCCTATGACGATTCCGTTGCCGACTTGTGGTACGTAACCGCCGCAGCAAAAAGCGGACTGAAAAAAACGAAAGCGGAAATCCTTGAACCGGTGAGAAAATCCTTAACGGAAGGCGAATGGGTCGACTATAACCGCGACGGCGCGCGCATTCTCTACGCCGATACCCTCTGCGGCATCGGAAAATGCGAAGAAGCGCTCGCGGCTCTTGATTCCGCGCCGCTGATTTATTCCGCCGACGCGGAGTTTATCCGCGCAAAAGCGTATTATAAAATGCGCTCGCCCGCTTCTCTCCAAAAGGCGCGCGATAAAATCAACGCGGCAAGGAAAATTTATCCGTCGGATACGCGCTTTCCGCTTCTTTTTTTCAAAAACGAGTACGCGCTCCAGCGCGCCGCAAACGCGGCTTTTTCCGCTTCGGCTTTAGTCAAACGGATTACGGATTTTTTTATCGCGCGTTTGCCGCAATACGAAAATGCCGGTACTGAACTTGCAATTTACGCGGCGGCATTCGCGGATGGGGAGCGGCAGATTCGTATGCTGAACGCGTTTGCCTCGCACGGAATGGAGCACCCGCTCTACGCAGTCGCCGCGCTCAAAGCGAGGATTTTAGAGCAGCAAGAGGCGTGGGATTATTTTTGCAGTTTTGCCGACAGCGCGATTCCAGTCGAATTGTTAGACGATATGCTTCCGCTGTTGACGGAACCGATTACAAAGGAGTCGGTGAAAGAACGCTTAAACGCATTCGGCGGGACTTTGACGGCGGATACGGACGGCGACACGGAAGCGAACCTGATTGTCAAATATTCCCGCGGCAGACCGGATTTCTTTTCATGGGACAGGGACAACGACGGAATTATTGAGTGGAGCGCGGAATGCGACTTCGGCACGCCGACAAAGGCGGAGATTGCGCAGGGAAATATTTCCGTCGTGTACGGAACCTTCCCGTACGCGGCGCAGGTCGTTTTTAAGTCGGAGACAAAACCGCAGGGATTCAGCGCAAAGTTCAATCTGCTTGATGAAACGTTCGAATGCGCTCCGTTTGCGGTTACGCCGCACGCTTTGACGCGAAAATTATTTCAATTCGACTTTTTTGTTCCGGAAATTCTTGAGGAATTCAATTTGATTGGAGAGGGCAGGCTTTTTGCCGCCTGTTCTTCATATGAAGTGCCGTCAAACGAACGCAGCGGGGCTTTAATCCGCTTTGCCGTGCTGGACGGGACAATTCAAACTGCCGAATACAGCGCGGACGGTTCCGTGTATGCGCGCACCGTTTTTGAAAACGGTTTTCCGTCCATCCGCACCGTTGATAACGACGGCGACAGCATTTTTGAAACGACTGAAACCTTCGCTTACGACGGCAATAACGCGCTCGGCATTAAAAAAGAAGAGTCGGCGGCGCTTATGACAAACCTATTCGGGCATACGTCGGCGGGGGGCGGCGTTTACGTGAAAATGATTCAGATTGACCGCAATGCCGACACCCGCCCCGATTTTACCGAAGAATATCTTGCGTTCGGAGGGAAAATAGCGAGTTGGGATAACGACGGCGACGGAAATTGGAACGTGCAGTACAAGCGCTATCCGCGTGAAAAATCCGAGTCGCCGTTGATTGAAGACTCTCGTTTTTACGGCGACGAAGATAAAAAAATCGTTACGGTAACGACATGGAACGGTCAGCCGGTAAGAGTCCAAGCGGGAACGGAAACCATTCCGATTATTCACGGCTCCGGCTCCGATTTTTACTGGCTCGGCAACGGCGGCAGCGAAGACGATGAATATTTTATCGAGGAAAACTTCGGCGCAAACGCCGAACAAGGCGTATCAAAGATTTTCCAGCGCGGCGAAAAACGTATGCTTGCAGTGAAGATAGGGCAAAAACTTTACGGCAGATTATTGCCGCTTACTGATAACGCTTCCGGCGTTCGGAAATAGCGGGGCTGCAGGGAGCGGTGGGGTATGGCGTTGCGCTCCCCTGTCAAGTAATTTGAGCAATTTTACCCGCTAATTCGCTGCATGGCGGCTTCTGGCGGTGAAAAATGCGTTTAAAAGACGGAACATTGTCAGCGGCGGCATTTTATTAACGCAAATCCGCCGCGACACAAACAAGTTTTAGCAGAAACAACCGCAAGATAGCGTATTACGCGAGTTTTGCGTCAGCAAAATCTCGTGCAGGCGGAAGCCTCGTTAAGTCTTTCAAACCCCATTCTCCGCCTACAGTTCTCTGCAAGACAAAGAAGAGAGCCACAACTTCGTATTACTGCGAGTTTTGCGCCGGCAAAACTCGTGCGGGCGGAAAACGCGTTAAGTCTTTCAAACTCCGTTCTCCGCCGCCCGCAGCCGCCCTCAAACTTTCCGTCAGAATAAATTCCTTCTTCTATACATCTCCAGTCCGAATTCCTTTTCTATCGTTTCTTTAATGCTTGCTTGCAAAACGGCGATGAGTTTGCGTTTTATCGTTCTATCGGGGTGCAGGATGAGGTCTTCAGCGTCGGCAAAGAGACGGCATGGTTTTACACACAACGCGGCGGCAATTTGCTGAATCATTTCGACGGAGGGAAATTTTTTGCCGATTTCAATTTCTCCGATATAACTTGTCGACGTGCCGCACAATTCGGCAAGCTTCATTTGCGAAAGTCCCTTTGCTTTTCTGCATGCTTTTAGGTTTTCAATAAAAATACTCCGCAAATCCATATTTTATGCTAAAAGCAAATAAGACGAATTGAAAATATGCCAAAAGCGCATTGAGCCTATTTTTATATGCCAATAGCATATAGCCGTATAACAATCGGGTTTGAATCCGGAACGACGGGATCCGCTGCCCGAAAATCAAACGCGGAATGCGCGGCAAGACGCAAAAGGAAGGTTTTATTATGAAACAAAGCAAAACGGTTTTATTCATAGGAGCGGCGATTGCAATGGTGACGATTGCAGGCTGCTCATCAACGAAGATGGAAGAACTCGGCAGATTTTCAATCATTTCTTCTAAAAATATCGACTTGTCTAGACTCGGAGAATTGAAACGCTCTCAGGAAAAAGTCGCAACGAAAAAGTTCAATGCGCGCGGTATTTTTATCAGAGACGTAACGCTTTCTGAAAACTACCAGCTTGAAAACGCGCTCGACAGCGCACTGGAGAAAATTCCCGGGGCGGTCGCGCTCGTCGATGCCAAAATCGAATATTTTATGTATTCCGGCATCGGCAGACAAAAATGGGGCTATAAATTTGAAGGAACCGCGCTCATTGATCCGGATATGGCGCCTGCCGATACTGCGCGGCTGGAAGACGGCACAATCTATTTCCTTTCGACGGAAGACAATAAAGTCGCGTTCATCAGCGAAGAAGAATATAACAAGTTCTTAAAATAAAACGTAAACGGGGAGGCGGAATTATTTCCGCTTCGCCGACTGCGCGCCCGCCTCTCAGGCTCCGTTTCCGTGCGGAAAAACTTTTTCCCGCAAACGCAACTCCCGCCCGTAAAATCATCCCGCCTTTCCGCAAAGCCAGTTATACCGAGTTTGTCGAAAAGCAAAACTCAAGCGGGCGGCACCCCGTTGCAACACAGTTTTCCTCAAGTTTTTGCCGCAGGCGAAAACTTGGGCTGGCGGAAATAAGGCTAAAGCATTCAAACACTATTTTTCACCGCCGGCATATTCTCCGCCGCCCCCTCCTCACAAAAACACGTTCTTGCCAGTTTTGCCGATAGGCAAAACTGAAGCGGGCAGAGACGTCGTAAAACATTCAAATAGAATTGTATCTTTATGAAACAAAATATTTCCCGCAAAGCCAGTTATACCGAGTTTGCCGAAAGGCAAACTCAAGCGGGCGGTACCCCCGTTACAACATAGTTTTCCTCAAGTTTTTGCCGCAGGCGAAAACTTGGGCTGGCGGGAACAACGCTCTATCATTCAAACACTATTTTTCACCGCCGGCATATTCTCCGCCGCCCGCAAATCTCCTATACTCCGCGCATGAATACGAACGCAATCATACATCACGCATACGACAATTTTTGCTATCCGCTGAACGAGGATGAACTTGAAATCAGTATTTTGACGGGCAAAGACGTTGAACGCGTTACGCTTATCTTCGGCGACCCGTTTTTATGGGAGATGACGGACGGACAATACGAGTGGAAATCATCCGAAGTCGAGATGACTGAAAAAAAAGAACTTTCCGAGCATCTGCGCTGGAGCGTAACCGTAAAGCCGCCGTTCAAGCGTGCACGCTACTATTTTACGCTTTCCGACGGCGCGAATGCGCTCTGTTATCTGGAAAGCGGCGTTATGACGGACGCGGCGCGGCGGGAAAAGCGCGACCTTGCCGGATATTTTACCTTCCCGTGGATGAACGAAGCCGACATCTGCCGCGTCCCTCTGTGGGCGGCTCAAACGGTGTGGTATCAGATTTTTCCCGCGCGGTTTTGCCGCGGCAGCACGCCTCACACGCCCGAACGCCTTAAAACATGGGCGGCACCGAATGAAAAAGTCGAAAACAGCGACGCATTCGGCGGGAATCTTCAGGGAATCATCGACAAACTCGACTATCTGGAGGCGCTCGGCATCGGCGGAATCTATTTGACGCCCGTCAATTCCTCTCCGTCCCAGCACAAATACGACACGACCGACTATCTCACCGTCGATCCGTCATTCGGCACGGGCGAGCAGCTGCGCGAACTTGTCGACAAGGCTCACGCGCATTCCATGAAAGTCATGCTGGACGGCGTTTTCAATCATTCGGGGCGCGACTTTTTTGCGTGGCAGGACGTACTCAAGCGCCGCAAAAAGTCGCAATACGCGTCGTGGTTTTTGATAAACGACTTTCATTTCGACTTGGGGGCGCAGTCCGGCGGACAAAAGGGCAACGCGGAGCAGGGAAAGTTTTACTCATTCGCTTTTGTTGACGGAATGCCAAAACTGAACACGAACAATCCGCACGTCCGCGAATACCTCATCGGCGTCTGCGAGCGATGGATTGCGGATTACGACATCGACGGCATTCGCTTTGACGTTGCAAACGAATTGTCGCACGCGTTTTGCAAAGAAGTCCGCGCGCGTCTCAAAGCGATAAAGCCGGATTTTTATCTGATGGGCGAAATCTGGCACAACGCGCTGCCATGGCTCCGCGGGGATGAATTCGATTCAGTGATGAACTATCCGCTTTTGAACGCCGTCGTAGAATTCTGCACGGACGACCGCATGACCGCCAAACAGTTCGAGTATGCAGTCAACCGCTGTTATTCAAGGTATTTCCGGCAGGTAAACCGCGTTTTGTTCAATCAAATGGACTCTCACGACACGGTTCGCATCGTAACGCGCTGCGGCGGCAGCAAAAAACGCGCCGCGCTCGCCCTTGCGCTCTGTTTTTGTATGCCCGGCTCGCCGTGCCTGTATTACGGCACGGAGGTTTTCCTTGAAGGCGGTGGAGACCCCGACAACCGGCGTTGTATGCCGTGGAAGGAAATCGAAAGCGGACTGTATGACGCTGACATTGCAGCGGTCAAAGCGCTCATTCGACTGCGGACTGAACACGCCGCGCTCCGAAGCGCAAATATGCGTTTTATCTACGAAACGCCGTCCGCCGCGGAAGGGCGGCTCTTATATATAGAAAGAATCAGCGGCGACGGCGAACGCCTTTTTCTCATCGTGAACGCGTCGGACACCGCGCAAAAAGCAGACGCGCTTGTAAACGCGGAGATTTTGCTGCAAAGCGGCAGCGTGAAAGACGGCGTCATCGGCGCGAATGAATTTGCGTTTACTGGCAGGGCGGCGGCAGGCGGCGGAGAACGTCGGTCGGCAGAGAAAGGAGTTTGAAAGATAGAGCGGAGTTACCGACCTAACGAGTTTGTCGGGCGGAGGAGAATGGTGTTTAAAAGATATAGAGGAGTTTCCGCCCTTACCGAGTTTTCTTGCGAAAACTCGTGGTAAACGGTGTTTTTTTGGGGAGGGGGGCTTTGGCAGGTGAAATTAGTAATTGGGAACTTGAATTACCTTGTTCCCCATTATCTTAAAGCTTCGCTATTTCTTCTTTGCTAAGCCCCGTAACCTTTGCGATTAAGTCAATGCCAAGATTTTCATTCCTCATCAACTTTGCCGTCTCGAGCTTGTTTTGGTATGTACCGTCGGCAAAGCCCCGCTTAATGCCAATCATCAGACTTTCTTGTTTCTGTACTGCGATGTCTGTATCATAATCGTATTCTGCTACTAACATATTGATTACCTCCCGTGATTTTCGCTGTAAGTATTCTCTTAATATGCCTCTTTCTATACATATCTTTACCGCATTGGTAAAGCCGTTTTCGCTGTCGAGTCGGGTTTGCTTTCTCACTTCCTCTACAAAAAGGCTGTACTCTTCAAGCGGTTTGCACGCCGTCAAGACTTTGTTCGCTTTGTCCGTGTTGATATTGAACACTTGCACAGTCAGCTCAAGCGGGGCGTGTTCAGGCTTTGTAATGAAAGCGTCTGATAGCTTCAGCACCGTAGCTTCGGGATAGTCTTCCGTGCCGTTATAGAAGACGTAGAACTCAGGCGTAGGTATTTTTGCAAGCTTTCGCAAATAGCGGTCAGTCGGTGCTTGTAGCTTTTCGTAGAGCCGTGCGATGTATTCCAAAAAACGCAGGGGCATGTTCTCGTTTATGGTTGACTGGTGTTCTGCTAACACGATGATTTTGCCGTCTACAAGGCAGGAAACATCGTTGACTATGTTCATATACATGACGTTTTCAAGCCTTATGTTTTCGACGGGCGACGAAAGCGGAAGGTTTGTGCCGTGCAGGGCGTTATACAGCGACAAGAACTTCTCCTTCGCTTTTTCGTCTTCACTGAAAAGGTCGACAAACACCGAGTCCTTGTATTTTCTGTTTGAACTACTCATAGCCGCCCCCTCACGTGCAGTATAGCACAATGGATAATGGGCTTCCAACAGGCGACAGGCGACCGCCCGCTTGGAGTGGTTGCACGGACAGCATTTTCTGCAAGATTTTGCGGTAAGCAAAATCTTGTGCGGACGGAACAACGTTTCATCATTCTGACGATATAACAACCGTCCGCAGCAAAATAGCAGGCGGCGGAGAATGTTATCTGATAGACATAACGTAATGCCGCCTGCCCGAGTTTTGCTGACGCAAAACTCGCGGGGAACTATATGAGGGGCTTTTTGCCGAGGACGCTGGAAGCGAGGTATGCAGGCGACTCTGCCGCACCTATGCACAGCCATTACACGTTTCAAACTGCGTCCTTTCCAGTCGCCTTGCAATACCAGTTCATGCTGCCGCCGCATCTTCTCTGCTATACCGCCCCCCGTCAAACCACGTTTTCCCTGCCAGTTTTCCCCGCAGGGAAAACTGGAGGCTGGCGGTAACTCCGCTCAATTATTCAAACCTATCCTTTACCGCCGGCACACGCTCTGCTAAAATGCGGCGCGAACGGGACAGTCCCGTTTAAGGAGTTGTGCGTGTTGATTTTGAACTTCGGGCTTGCCATGCTGCCGATTGCGTGGCTTATCGTGTCGCTCGGAAAATTGAAAATGCCGAGCCATACGGCGTGCGGAATTGCGCTTGCCGTTACGATTGCGCTTGCTTTTTCGTATTGGAAAATGAACGTCCTCAACGTTTCAACCGCCGTTTTGGAAGGGACGCTCAACGCGCTGTGGCCGATATGTCTGGTGATAATCGCCGCGCTTTTTACGTACAACCTTTCGCTCAAAACCGGCGCAATGGATTTAATCAAAAAAATGCTCGCAGGCATTTCACGCGACAAACGCATAATCCTGCTCATCATCGGCTGGGGATTCGGTAATTTCATGGAAGGAATGGCCGGATTCGGTACCGCAATCGCAATTCCCGCCTCAATGCTTGCAGGCATAGGACTTGATCCCGTCAACGCCGTCGTCGCCTGCCTCATCGCAAACTCCACGCCGACTGCATTCGGGTCGGTCGGAGTGCCGGGCGTAACGCTTGCGGCAATAACGGGACTGGATTCAGTCGTTCTTGCCGGAAAAGCCGCGCTGATTCAACTGTTTATAACGTCCCTGTCCCCGTTTTTGATGGTCGCGCTCGTCGGCGGTTCAGTCAAAGCACTCAAAGGCATCGTGCATATCGTCGTTATCGCCTCCCTTTCGTTCATCGTGCCGTGGTTTTTTGCCGCGGCGTTTTTGGGACCGGAATTGCCGAACATCATCGGTTCGATAGTGTCGATGGCGTGCATCATTGCGGCAGTCAAAGTTTTCAAAGTCGACACGCCAAAGGAATTCGCCGTTACGGTCTCGGACAAATCGACTGCACAAGCCGTGCCACTCGGTCTTAAAGAGGGTCTGAGGGCATGGGCGCCTTTTATTTTGATTTTCGTCTTCCTCATGTTGACTTCCCCGCTCTGTCCGCCGGTGAACAACGCGCTGAAAGTCATCAAAAGCACCGTCGTCGTGTACGCGGGAGAGGGCGCAAAGCCGCTTTCGTTCAGTTGGGCGAATACGCCGGGCGTGATTATTTTTGCGGCGGCGGTTATCGGCGCGTTTATCCAGCGCGCACGGGCGGCGGAAATTATCGCGACGCTCGGCGAAACTGCCGCCAAATATTGGAAAACGGTGTTTACCATCTGCGCGGTTATGTCCGTTGCCAAAGTGATGATTTACAGCGGCATGATTTCCGACATCGCGCGTCTGCTTGCCGCCGCAGGAGCCTTTTACCCGTTCGTCTCTCCGCTTATCGGCGTACTCGGCGCGTTTATCACCGGCTCCGGTACCTCGACGAGCGTTCTGTTCGGCAATCTGCAGCAAGAAACCGCAATTTCGCTTTCGCTCAATCAATATTGGATCGCCGCCGCAAACCTTATGGGCGCAGGAATCGGAAAAATGGTCTGCCCGCAATGCATTGCCATCGGCGCGGGAGCCGTCAACGCAGCCGGTTCCGAAAGCATAATCCTTTCAAAAGTGTTCAAGTATTTTGTCTTGTACGCGCTCCTTGCAGGCGCCGTGTGCATGGCGGGCGGTTATTACACAGTTTTTAGATAGAACGGAGTTCCGCCCGCTGCAAGTTTTGCTGGCGCAAAACTTGTGGTAAATAGAAAGCGCGGGAGCAATATGTTTTGGAACAGGGAAGAACTGACTTTGAAAGACTTAACGAAGTTAACGCCCGCCGCCCCGAAAAGAGAAATTGCCCAGCGGCAGGGAGATCTAGGAATAAGTAATTGCCTTTGGGGTAGCACGTTTTCCGGCAGCGACAGCGTTTATTAACGCGCCTTACAACAAAGAAGAGCCCCAAGACATCATTCTCTTCGAGATTTTACCGTAAGGTAAAATCTCGAGCGGGCGGCACCCCGTTGCATCTGTCAAACTTCGCAGCAACCGCCCGCGTCATTCTTAGTTTTTCCCTTCGCCCATTTTCCAAGCCCCATTTTGTGCAAGTTTGCCGAAGGAAAACTTGGGTGGGCGGGAATAGCGTTAAATCTTTCAAACACCATTCTCTGCCGCCCAACGCAAACTTGTAGCGGACAAAACTACGCTTAATAATTCAAATTCAGTTTTTCCCTTCACCGCCATCAAACACTGTTTACCGCGAGTTTACCGACAGGTAAACTCGTAGCTGACGGTAGCCTATCCCTATCTTTCAAACTCAATTTTTACCGTCAGCGGTTTGACAGACCTCCCTTCCGCGCATAAAATAGCGGCAATAATATAACCCCATGGGAGGCAAACATGGCAAAGGTTGAGTTGAAAAATGTTTTCAAGATTTACGACGGCAACGACAAGCCGTCCGTATCGAATGCGAACATTACCATTGAAGACAAGGAATTCTGCGTATTCGTCGGTCCGTCAGGCTGCGGAAAGTCGACGACGCTCCGCATGGTTGCAGGTCTTGAAAGCGTTTCGGACGGCAAGATTTACATCGACGGAAAAGAAGTGAACGACGTTCCGCCCAAAGACCGCGACATCGCAATGGTTTTCCAAAACTACGCGCTGTATCCGCATATGTCCGTTTACGACAACATGGCGTTCGGATTAAAACTGCGCAAAGTCGACAAAGCGGAGATCGACCGCAAGGTGCGCGAAGCCGCCCGCCAGTTGGGACTTGATGAGGGCGACCCGCCGTATTTATTCCGCAAACCAAAAAATCTCTCCGGCGGTCAGCGTCAGCGCGTTGCAGTAGGGCGTGCAATCGTCCGCGATCCCAAAGTTTTCCTTTTTGACGAGCCGCTTTCCAACCTTGACGCAAAACTCCGCGTTACGATGCGCGCTGAAATCGCTTCTCTTCACAACACGCAACAAAAAACGATGATTTACGTTACGCACGACCAGACGGAAGCGATGACGCTCGGCACAAAAATCGTCGTTATGAAAGACGGATTCGTGCAGCAAATCGGCGCGCCGATGTATCTTTACAACAACCCGATTAATAAATTCGTCGCGGGCTTTATCGGCACGCCGCCGATGAACTTTTTGACCGTCAACGTTCTCGAACGCGGCGGAAAAATCGTCTGCGACGAAGGTTCATTCGAGATTACGCCGACTGACGCGCAGGCTGCCAAACTCAAGGAGTATGTCGGCAAAGCGGTTTCGTTCGGCATTCGCCCCGAGGACTTGCAATATTCCGACAAACCCGTCGGCAAGGACAATATGCAGATGAAAATCGTCAACAAAGAGCCGCTCGGCGCGGAGACGCATTTGTATCTCCGGAGCAACAAAGACCAGCCGATGATAGCCAAGACGACTGCCAGCGCGGACTTCCGCCTCGGCGACACCATCAACGTCGTTCCGAACATGGAAAAAGCGAAGTTCTTTGCACTTGAAGAAGGTGAACGCAATATCTGCGACCGCGACAGCATTACGGTAACGTGGTAAGCGCACGGTAAGTTCATTGTATGCCGCCGGTACGGTTCCGGCGGCATTGTTTTTCGTCGGGGGACTGGAATAAACGGAGCGAAACACACGCCGAACGGAAAAACACAGCACCATAAAGAGACGGGAGGACTTTCGATGATTTCAAAAAGATACGTTCATTACGGAATGCGGGTTTTATCCGTTCTGATTGCCGGAGCGATTTTTGCGCTTTCTGCGCAGTCAAAACTGCCGATTCCCGAAAAGGCGGTTTTCCCCGGACTGGATAAACTGCTCCACGCAACGGCATTCGGCGCGCTTGCGTTTGCCTTTTCGTATTGGTTTTCCGATGAAAAGTGGGCGGCAAAGCCGGTAAAATACATCGCGCTCGTCTGCGCGGCGGCGGCATTTTACGGTATCACCGATGAATTCCATCAATATTTTGTGCCGGGACGCGATACGTCCGTGTATGACTGGTTTGCCGACTGCGCCGGAGCCGCGATTGCAGCGTTCTGCCGTTACGCAATCGTACGCCGTGCGCTTCGCTCATCCGCAAAAAGTTAGCGTCAGATCCGGCGGCAGGCGGTCGGTTTGCCATAACGGGTATTCTCCGCTATAGTACCGCCCATGAGTGCTGAAAACGATACCAACGCAACCTCTCTGACAACCAAACAAAATACGGATTTAAAAAAGACGGAAAACACCTCCGCGGCAAAACACAGGCAAGCCACAAACGACGCAGCGGAAAACCCGCGCGCAGAAACAAAACTACACGCCGCAAAATCAACTTCAGCGGCAGGAGTCGCAGCAAAATCACCGGCGGCAACAGCGGAAACAGTCCCGCAAGCCGTAAAGACACGCTCGCCGACGGGAAACGAAGTCAAAGCACCGGCTAACTCCGCTTCCGCTTTTCAAACTAAATCAACAACGGCACGGAAGACGCTAACCGGCGACACGGTTCCAACGGCAGCGACAACACAGGCGGAAACGAAGTTGCAAGCCGGCAAGAAGAGTTCCGCAACCGGCGACACGTCAAACGCAGCGGCAAGTCTCCGCTCCGCGCTCAAAACTTCCGCAAACGACGCGGCAGAAAACGCGCGTGCAGAAACAAAACTACACGCCGCAAACCCAACTTTAGCGGCAAGAGACACGACACAATCTCCGGCGGCAACAACGAAAACAGCCTCGCACGCCGTAAAGACACGCTCGCCGACGGGAAACGAAGTCAAAGCACCGGCTAACTCCGCTTCCGCTTCCCAAATGAAATCACCGGAGGAACGGAAGACGCCAACCCGCGACGCGGCTCCAACGGCGGCAAAAAAAATGTCCGCCGCGGCGGCAACGACACAGGCGGAAACGAAGTTGCAAGCCGGCAAGAAGAGTTCCGCAACCGGCGACACGTCAAACGCAGCGGCAAGTCTCCGCTCCGCGCTCAAAACCTCCGCAAGCGGCGCGGCGGAAAACTCGCGCGCAGGAACAAAACTGCATGCCGTAAACTCAACTTTAGCGGCGGGAGACACGACACAATCTCCGGCGGCAACAGCGAAAACAGCCCCGCAAGCCGTAAAGACACGCTCACCGACGGGAAACGAAGTCAAAGCACCGACTAACTCCGCTTCCGCTTTTCAAACTAAATTACCGGCGGCACGAAATGCTCTAACCGGTGGTGCAGTTCCAACGGCGGCAAAAAAAATATCCGCCGCGGCAACAACAACACAGGCGGAAGCACAGTTGCAAGCCGGCAAGACGGGGGTAGCGGCTGGCAATACAGTAAAAACTCCGGTAGGCACGCCAAACACGGCGGCGAATGAGGCTTCGTCTCCGTCAACCGCAAAAAAATCCGCGGCAAAGCCGGCGCTTTCGGTGTACGACGAAGATTCTATTCTGCACTTGGAGGGGCTCGAGCACATTCGGCTGCGGCCGGGAATGTACATCGGTTCGCTGGGCGACGGCTCAAACGAAAACGACGGCATTTACATTCTCTTAAAGGAAGGAATTGATAACGCCGTCGACGAGTTTACGCAAGGATTCGGGGCGCGGATAGACATTGAAATACGCGGCGGACGCGTCAAAATCCGCGATTACGGACGCGGCATTCCGCTCGGAAAACTCGACGACTGCGTATCGAACGTCAACACGGGCGCAAAATACAATAATTCGGTGTTCAAGCAGGCAATCGGCATGAACGGAGTGGGAATCAAGGCGACGAACGCGCTTTCGTCGTACTTCCGCGCGGCTTCCGTCCGCGACGGCAAAACGGCGTCGGTTGAGTACGAACGCGGAAAAAAGATAAGCGGCGCGGCGAACGTGGCTAAAGTCGGCATTAAAAACGGAACGTATATCGAGTTCGTGCCCGATGAGTCGCTGTTCGGAAAGTATGAATTCAACATGGATATGGTTGAAAAACGCCTGTGGAATTACGCGTACTTAAATCCGGGGCTGCTGATTGTCTGCAACGGCAAGGAATTTTTGAGCGAACACGGACTCAAAGACCTTCTCGTCAATGAAATGGGCGGAGAGGGCAAGTCGCTGTACGCGCCGTTCGCATACGAGGGGGCTGCCGTTCAATTCGTTATGACGCACACGGCAAGTCTCGACAAATTCGTGTATTCGTTTGTCAACGGGCAGAGCACGGAAGACGGGGGCACGCACGTTACCGCCTTCCTCGACGGCTTTACGAAGGGCGTCAACGAATTTTTCAAAAAGGACTACGACCAGCGCGACGTTGCCGGCGGTTTGCTTGCGGCGGTGAAAATCGGGCTTGATAATCCGATGTTTACGAGCCAGACGAAAAACAAACTCGGCAACGTTGAAATCCGTCTGCCGATTATGAAAGAAATGCAGGCGGCGATTGACGATTGGCTCAGGCGCAATCCCGACGTTGCGGGCGCGCTGGAGGACAAAATCATCCGCAACATGAAAGCGCGCGCGGAAATCAACAACGTTACGGAAAAACAGGTGCGCGACGCGGCAAAGACCGTTTCTCTCAAAATCCCCAAACTCAAGGACTGCCGCTATCACTTGCAGGACGGAGAAAAAGGCGCGGATTCGATGATATTTATCACGGAAGGCGACTCCGCGACGGGGTCGATGGTCGGCTCGCGCGACGTTGCGACGCAGGCTATATTCAGTCTCCGCGGCAAGCCTGAAAATATGTACGGGCGCAAAAAAACTGCGCTTTTCGACAATGAAGAATTAAAAAATCTGACCTTTGCGCTCGGCGTTCAAAAGGAAATTGAAGGACTGCGCTACAATAAAATCGTTATTGCAACCGATGCCGATAACGACGGCTTTCATATCCGCAATTTGATTATGACCTATCTGCTTTTGTATTTTGAAGAGCTGGTACTGACCGGACACGTTTTTATTCTTGAAACACCGCTTTTCAGAGTGCGCACAAAAAGTGCTACGGTGTATTGCTATTCGGAAGAGTCGCGCGACCGCGAAGTAAAGCGGCTCGGCGCGAGCGCGGAAGTTACGCGCTTTAAGGGGCTCGGCGAAATCAGTCCGTCGGAGTTCGGGCAGTTTATCCACGAGCGAAAAAGCGGCGAGAGCGAAGACGTCGGCATTCATTTGACGCCGGTTACGATACAAAGTCTAAAAAACGTGCCTGCCGTGCTGGAGTTTTACATGGGCAAAAATACGCCCAAGCGCAGGGAATTCATCGTGCACCATCTGGCGGAGGAAATCGACGCGTAGGATAATCTGCGGCAAAGGTCGGAAGTCGGACGGATACTGAATGGGCGGAGGACTTTTTTCCACCAGTAGACTGGAATCGCCCTTTTTACAGAAGACTGAAAAATCGTTTTGAAATTGGAATTACAGACATGGCGAACTTAAAATACATTCCCGAAGAGCCGATCTGCGCGGTAGCGACGGCGCTTGCACCTGCTGCGCTCGGCATTGTGCGCGCCTCCGGCAAAGACTGCATTCAGTTGTTTTCGCGCTTTTTTTCGCGCCCCAAAGCCCTGCTTGAAGCGGCGGGCAACACTATCGTTTACGGCTGGATAAAAGACGGCGAGGCAAAACTCGATGAGGCGCTGGTTTCCGTTTTTCGCGCGCCAAAGAGTTTTACCGGCGAAGACATGGTGGAAATTTCCTGCCACGGGGGCGCAGGCGTCGTGCTTGCGGTTTACAATCTTTTGATTAAAAACGGCTTTCGGCAGGCGCAAAAGGGCGAGTTTACCTTCCGCGCGTACCTCAACCGCAAGGCGGATTTGACCAAAGCGGAAGCCGTCC
The DNA here is from genome assembly GCA_052169915.1 of Treponema sp. Classification (GTDB taxonomy): domain Bacteria; phylum Spirochaetota; class Spirochaetia; order Treponematales; family Treponemataceae; genus Treponema_D. The sequence goes on along the minus strand of JBQNBN010000008.1, from coordinate 18,639 downwards.
GCGAAATCATCGGCAGCCGCACCGGCGAAGGGCAAAAACGCGCCGCCGAACGGCTTGCGGGAAGTCTCTTTGATACCGTCGACGGGATAAAAAAGCGCATTACGGCGACGCTTGCGGCAATCGAAGTGGAAATCGAATATCCCGAAGACGAAGAGACGATAGCCGACGCGTTCGACACGGCGGAACTGCAGGAAGCGGCGCGCGCGCTGCAGGAACTTTCCGACAGCTGGCGCGGGGAAAAACTCTATCAGGACGGCGTGCGCCTCGTTCTCTGCGGCAAAACCAACGCGGGAAAGTCGAGTTTGTTCAATGCGGTCTTAAAGGAAGAGCGCGCGATTGTCTCCGACATCGAAGGGACAACGCGCGATTGGCTTGAAAGTTGGGCGGACTTCAGCGGCATTCCCGTGCGGCTGTTCGATACGGCGGGACTAAGGCGGACGGACGACGCGATTGAAGCGAAGGGCGTGGAATTAACGCGCACCCTTTCCGAAGAAGCGGACGTCGTTTTGTACCTTGTCGACTGTATTGCGGGCTTTACGGCGGACGACGCGGAGTTTTTACGCGCCTGCACACAGCCTGCCGTCCTCGTCTGGAATAAATGCGACGCCGCTCCGCCGAAGTCCGCGGGAATAAAAGATGAGTTTTCCGCGGTCAAAGAAGAGGTGTTTTTAAGCGCGAAAACCGGCGCGGGGCTTTTGCAGTTGTATTCCGCCGTAAAAAAGATTCTCACCGACGACAGCGGAGTTGAAAGGCGGCAGCAGGCGGGCTTAGGCTCCGAACGGCAAAAATTGTGCGTAGACAACGCGCTTAAAAGCGTTCAAAGCGCGCTTTCCGCCGCCGAAGCCGCACTTCCGCTTGATACCGCCGTCCAAGACCTTGAAGACGCGCTTGATTCCCTCGGCGAACTCACCGGCGAAGTCCGCCCCGACGACATTCTGGAAAATATTTTCAGCCGCTTTTGCGTGGGGAAATGACGCAGGCGGCGGAGAATGAAGTTTGAATGATGGAACGGAGTACCGCCTGCTGCAAGATTATCCACATCCCTACGGAATATGGATAATCTTGAGGGAAAAAAGAGTTCGGGGAAGTCGCGGGCGGCAGCGGACGGAGCTTAAATGATGGAGCGGGAGTTCCACCCGAAACGAGGTTTTGCTTTCAGCAAAGCTCGCATAGAAAAGAGTTTGTGGAAGGCGGCATACCGGAGAAGACGCGGCATTATATTAAGTTTACGGTAGGCGATTGTTACAAAGTCTGAAAAATAATGCGATGCGACTCCCGCACGAGTTCGTTAGAGGCAAATTCACAGAGGAATGGAGCCGATAGCGACGTATCAGCAGACGCCGGACAGCAACGGCTACAAGTCCCTTCCGGTAATAAAGGATTGTCCGTCTTTCGCTTTTTTGAGGACGGCGCGGTTGATGTAATGAATGCCGGAATAAAAGCCAATCATCATGATATACGCGACGGTAAGCAGCGTAATGCCCGCTTTTTTGCTTGCCATCGTGGAAAGGTAGACGGTCGCGCACAAAATAATTTGCATTATCGCTATCATATAGAGCACTTGCTTTTTATCCAGTCCAAGATTAAGTAGTTTGTGGTGCAGGTGAAGACGATCGGGGCTCATAATCGAATAGTGGTCGCGCAGCCGCCGCCAAATTGCTGCAATCGTGTCGAGCATCGGGAAAGAAACAAGCACGAGCATAATCATAAATTTGTCATATTCGATGTGCGTGGAAGAAGAAAGGAGAGGAATGACAGCGGTCATGAATCCGAGGAACTGCGAACCGCCGTCGCCCATAAATATCTTTGCAGGCGGCCAGTTGAACGCCAAAAATCCCGCGATTGACGCGGCAAGGATAAAACACAACGCGCTTCCCGCGGGGAAACTCCGCATCAAAATAAAGCCGAACGTCAAAAGCGCCGTAAACGTGAGCGTCCCTGCAAGTCCGTCAAGCCCGTCCATCAAGTTGTAGGCATTCACAATTCCGACTATCCACACGAAGGTCAGCGCAATTCCCGCCGGAGCCGGAAGCGTAACTGCAAATATTTGCCGGAAGCGGAAACCTCCCGCCACGGTGATACCGGCCGCCGTAAGCTGCACGAAGAGCTTAAAAAGCGCCCGCATTTCGATTATGTCGTCCAGTATTCCGAATATGAAGATGAACATTCCCGCGGCAAGAACGGGCAGAATGCGCGCAAGTCCGATTGCCGTATTAAAACGGAAACAGAGCGCGGTACAGATGACGAATGACACTGCGATCGCGATTCCGCCGAGACGCGGTATGTTCCCCGAGTGTATTTTTCTGGAATTTACGGTGTCGTAAAGGCTGTATATCTTGCACAGTTTTATAATCAGCGGAAGCAACGCAAGACTGAATAGGAATGCAATGAAGCTGAATAGAACAATTATCTTCATATATATATATATATATATATATATATATATATATATTGTCAATGGAGCTTCATCGGCAATGGTTACAATATTTTATCAAAAAAACGTTATTCTGTCGGCGGCAACAGCCTTCTCCAACATCGCGCACACCGTTTCCCCGCAGCCAAATGCGCAGCCTTCGCAGGCAATATTTTTCGCACTCCTTTTTCTGCGAGTTTTCCATAGGAAAACTCGAGTCGGCGGGACATAATTCTATCTGCCAAACTTCCATAGTAACCGCCGACAGTAAAACTCGGGCGGGCGGGAATCCCGTTGTGTTATTCAAACACGGTTTTTACCGCCCATTGTTTCCGGCGCGGTTTTTGGATATAGTACGGCAATTCCAAGATGGAAAAACGTCCGGTACGTCAAAATGAAGAACAAATCGAATGCGGAAGCAAAAAACGAAATTGAAACGCTGATAAAAAACATTGACAGGTACGCGCAAACGGCGCTTTCCGTTCCGCGCTATAAGCATTCCGTCCGCGTGGCGGAACTTGCGGAAAAAATGTGCGCTCTTTACGGGCTTTGCAATGTCCGGCGCGGATATCTTGCAGGCGTCGCGCACGATATTTGCAAGGAAGAGGACGATGAAACGCTCCTTTCGTATGCGGTGCGCGACGGCAATCCCGTCTCCGTGCTTGAAGCGGAACGCCCTGCGCTCTTACACGGACGCGCCGCCGCCGTCATGCTCCGCGAAAAATTCGGGATTACCGATTCCGACATTCTTGAAGCCGTTTCAATTCACACGTTCGGGAAAAAAGGCTGCGCAAACCTTTCAAAAATCCTTTTTGCGGCGGATAAAATCGAGCCGGGGCGCAATCACGTAACGGACGCGTATCTTTCGCAAAAACTGTCGCTGCCGCTTGACGCGCTTGTTAAGTCGGTCATTCAAGAAAACGTCGACTATCTTAAAACGAAAGGAAAAGTCGTTTCTTCCGTTACGATGGATTTTCTTTCTTCTCTCTGAGGCTGCGTATGCAAAGATATAAAATGATGGACGAACAAAAAGGCGCGCTTTTTCTCGTCGTCATATTTTTGATTATCGGGGCGGTGAGCGTGTTTTTCGCAATCAAACTCAAGCGCGACACGGTTGCCGACCAACTGGAAAACGATTTGGTACTCCGCACGCTGTTCGTCGTTGAAAACGAAGGCGAAGCCGTTTTTTCCGACTTGCTGGTCTATTATCCGGTGTCAAAAAAGGCGGCAGTCGTCAATATTCCGGGGAATACCGGCGCGATTTTTTATTCGCTCGGGCGCGTCGACGGCATAAGCGCGGTTTACAAAGAAAAGGGAATGGAAGCCTACGTCTCCGAAGTTGAAAAACTTCTTGACTGCGCAATTCCGTTTTACGTTTCCATTGAACGTTCGGACTTCATGCAGCTTGCCGATATGCTCGGCGGGCTCCGCGTCTTTGTTCCCGAACCGGTCGATACTGTTTCCAGCGAGGGCGAACGTCAACTTTTGCCTTCCGGCGCGGTTACGCTTGACGGCGATAAAATCGATGTCTACCTTCGCTACCGGCTTGACGGCGAAACGGATGCCGACATTCAAGAGCGCGCGCAAAATGCCGTTACCGCGTTTTTTACTGCGCTCCACGACCGGAAAAGCGCCGTTTTTTTGAACAAGCGGATTTTCAATTTGTACAATGCCCGTATGAAAGTCAACTTGGATAAAGACGACGCGTTCAAATTGCTTTCAACGATTGCCGATATTGACGCAGAAACGATTATCAAGCAGAGCGTTACGGGTCATCGGCGGTTTGTGGACGGCAAAACGCTCATTTTCCCGCTCAACAACGGGGAATTCATCAAAGAAGCAGTCAAACAGACGACGAAAATGCTGATTTCAACCAGCGGCGCGTTTGCAAGCCGGATTTACGTTCTTGAAATCAAAAACGGTACGACGACGCAGGGTCTTGCGCACAACACGTCGATTTTGTACCAAAACGCAAGTTACGACGTGCTGAGCGCAGTCAACGCGGATAGAAACGACTATGAAAAGACCGTCATCATCGACCACATCGGCAACAAGGAAGTGGCGAAGATTGTCGGGGAGTTTATCCGCTGTACGAACATCGTTGAAGAGGAAGCGAACGTGTTGGATCCGGACAAAGCAGCCGTCTCCGACGTGGATTTTACGGTTATTTTGGGCAGGGACTTTGACGGGCGTTATGTCCGCGAATAAAATGCCGCGCACAACGCCGCAGCCGCGTTTGAAAACGGCAAGGGCGGCGGTAAAATCATACAAATTTTTGAGGAAACTATGAAATCGATTGAAGAAAAAGCGATTGAAATTGCAAAACTGCTGCAGGACGGCAAGGGGCGCGACGTCGTCCTGTTGAACGTAGCGGAACTCAGCAGTTGGACTGACTATTTTGTGATTGTTACGGTAACAAGTTCCGCGCACCAACAGGGACTTTTAAAAGATATTCGGGAATATATTAAGGATAACGACCTTGAAATTCATCTCACGAATAAAAAATCTCCCGACGGCGACGACTGGAACTTAGTCGACTTAGGTTCGATTGTCGTTCACTTAATGTCGGAGGCGGCGCGCGGCTTTTACGAATTGGAAAAACTCTGGCACTCGGGGAAAACGCTGGAATTCTAAAGCGGATTTGCGATAAGGCGGATGCATATCCCATTCGGAAAAAAAAATTAAGCGGGACTGTCTCAATGCCGTCCCGCCGTTTTATTTTGTCCGCCTCGTCTGCGCTATTCGTCTAAATCTTCGTCGTCGAAAACTTCGGCGTCTTCTTCCAAAAGTTCGTCTTCGTCGTAATTGAGAGACGCTGCAACGCCGTCTTCCGCTTCAACATCGTCGTACGGTTCGTCAAAGTCGTTGAAGTCCTCTTCAAATGCTTCTTCATACATTTCCGAATCGTCGTCAAAGTCGTCCAAAACCTCGTCAGGTTCGTCGTCATCAAAATCATTGCCGTATTCACCGGCAAAAACAAACGGATCATTGAAAAAATCTACAACTAAAGCATTGCTTTCAACGGACATTCGGGGCTCCTAAAAGGCGTACGCACGATGCAGGTATTTTTTTTCTCTCAGGCAGACTATAAATTACTCGCCCCGTATGCGTCAACTGCATTTGAGAATATTTACAGAGAATTCCGCAGCGGCGGGCGTGAGTATAGGCTGCGCGGTCTGGCGGTTACGAACTCCGTTCGCCCCCTGTCTTCAAATCTGCAATGCCGCCGCTCCCCCCAACCCCATTTTCCCGCAAGTTTTCGTAAGAAAACTTGGGAGGGCGGCACTCCGTTAAGTCTGTCATACCTCGTAATAACCGCCCACCGCCACCCACAGTCAAAAGACCGCAACTCCGAGAGGCAATCCTGATTGGCAATACGACTTGCCGAGCGGCGATTGCGCATTTGCAATCGTTCTTGCAGAGTGCAAAGCAATTGCTCTCCTCGGCGGTTTTACGGCATTCGTTTAGGTAAAAACGGACGCACTGCATTCCATGGTGTTGCTAATCTCCCTCTTATTCGAACATGACCATACACAGCCCCTATTGAAATGTCGGAAGCGCGGGATTTTGTTCATGTCTCTGTAAAAGGATATTAGTAACGATGGTATACGAAGCGGTTATACAGCAATATTGCGTTCTTACAGGTTTTCCCATACTGACACAAAACTAAAAAGCAGACTCTCTCTATTTCCTAAATAATGCTTGGTCTATCTTGATCAGCATCACCTTTAGCAATAATTAAATTCAAATTCGGATCAGTCGAAATATAGGCATAATCGATATCTATGTTCTTTTGTAGATATGGTTCAAAATAATTCGGTATGACTATATCTGTATCAGAACGTATATTAATAAAACCGCCAGCCTTAAGCAGGTCTTCGTCAACTCCTGCAATAACTAAATCTAAGTATTCATAATTGTGAGAATGCAATAAATCATTTATAGACTTTTGAATATGCACCAGATGCGAATAGTCCCCAATATATTCTACCAGCCGAAGACAATACGAATCATTTACAGAACATTCCCGCAAAACCATGATAGCTTTAACGGCAATATCTTGCGTAAGAGCATAGAAACAATACGAATAAACGGGGTGAAAAAAGTAGCGTTTTTTATAATATTCTTTTGATTTATATCGGGAAACAAACGAAAAAAACTCTGCGTTTTTATCTAATCTATCGTATTCTTGCAGAGAAAGTTTATGTAAATTCCAATCTTTTGAATTATAATAGTTTCGATTCCGATATTTTTCAATTCCTTTGGCAATTCTGAATTCCTTGGCAGTGGAATTGGGAAATACGTACTGTTCAGCCCGTCCGATTAAAAATCCTAATGATTTATAATTATTCTTTCCTTCTTCACTAATACCTAAAAGACATATCGTTTCTATGTTAAGTTTCATTTCTACATAGTAATATAGTAAAATTCCAAGTCCTCTGCCTTTAACATCATCTCGAGTTTTCCAAATACTCCCCCAAAAGAGTAGATTTGCTATTTCAGGATCAAAAAATTGAGGTGTTATAAAGCCTAAACAAGCATGGATTTCTCCGGTTTCCTTATACCGCGCCAAAACAAAATTGTATCGATTATTTCGTTTATCAAAATGCTGCCAATCCATAAGCTCACGAGATTTCACGAGAATATGCCCGTTTTTCCAGTACATATCTATGAACTTGATAACATCATCTATCTCATCTACATCGCAGAATTTAATATCATAGCTTTCTAATGCTGTTTCAAAAAAAGCAGCTATTTTATCCAATTTCGGGATTATGGCAGACATCATATACTCCTAAGATTCCAAGTATCACTTATGGGAGGGAAATCATTGCAATCAAAGCGCTCCAAAGTAAATCTATTTTCAAGCGAAAGCTCTGCACGCCCAGTTTTTGTTGTAAGAGCGAGAATACAATTTTTATTTTTAATATATTTAATTACATTTTTGTTATATGAACCATAAGGATAGTTCATGACCCACTTATTTTTTTCAATAAAAGGAGACATGATATCCAACGCTTTATCAACATCATTCTGCATCTCGTGCCCAGGAAGATTTCCCAACCAATAGTGATCATATCCATGCAACCCGATAAACATTCCGCTATCTTTTAAAAAACGAATTTGGTCACTATTCAGGTAAAGCTCGCGAGCAAAAACACTTTCGTTTATGCCAACATATTTTGTAAAAAGCTTTGATGATATTTCATTGCGAAGTTTTTCTGGAATTGCAGTCTGTAAAATACGCTTACAAAAAATCACGTCCGCAGAATCAAAACGACTGGCCACGCCGTATTGAGCATATAGTTTCGAATTTGACGGTAAATCTATATATTCAGCATGCTTACGAGCTTCCGTTAAAGAATTATTTATATCATTTACAAGTTCTTTTGAAGAATCTGCACTAGCGAGTATAAAGTGTATTTTATTTACATCAAGTAAAATATTTTCAGTAAAAGTTTTACCGGGAATAAAAAAAGAACCTTGCATTCCATATTTTTTTAAAAGAGGTAAAGCAACCGTTAAATTATCTATATAACCGTCATCAAAAGTTAAAAGGAGTGCATTTTCCGGCAGCCTCCCCCCCCCCCATTCTTTTGTATAGTGTCCATTACATCTTGCATATTCACAACAGAAAAGTTTTTTTTGAAAAATTGAAGCTGCTTTTCAAAAAGATCATATGCAAGTCCTTTTAACCGTGGATAACGACTGTATATGAGGTTTCGTGTATAATGATACATTACAATATAAATTTTCTGTGCCATGGAGTTATTAAATAATATAACTACTTTTTAGTAAAGCTATCAGTAAAATATTTAACCACAATTTTCTTTCTATATCTCCCTCCACCACACACTCTCCGCGACGACATTACGGCATTCGTTTAGGCAAAAGCGTGTGAGCCAAAACCGTTATATCGCTCCAGAGGTCAGCTAAACTTGCACGGCGCGCAAAGTATGAATTAATATCTACGCCGCCCCGCAACCGCCCACCGCCTCCCTTTCATTGAAAAAACCGCAGTTTTCAGCTAGAGTGCGGCATGTCCCATCCCGTATTCGGCGAATTTTTGATTTTATTCTTGCTGCTTGTGAGCGGCGCGCGCATTTTTTTCTTAAAATACGGCAAACTCGATACGCTTACAATCCTTGCCCCACTCAGTCTTCTGCTTTCTATTCTGCAAATTGCTTCATGGGGCGCCGATACGTTTTCAACAGCGGTTTTCGCGCTTTCTTTTTTTGCATTCGCTATAAACTTCCGTTCGCTGCTCCGCTTTACGGCGGGACTTTACGTCGACCGCTACAGCGTATCGTTTAAAACCGGAGCATTTTTTTTGCTCGTCCTTGCAACGGCGGTTCTCGCCGCATTGCTCTATTTTAAACCGCTCAACATAAACGCAAAACGCAGCGATGTCATAAAGCAAAAAATTGCCGTCAGCGGCAGCTTTACGTCCGGCTTTGAAGGGCAAAACCATTTTTCGCTGCCGTCCGGAGAAATCTATATTTACAGTCCCGCTGTCCATTCGGAAAACGGCATTGCCATTCAAAACGCGGAACAAGCATCCGCTGACGCAAACGACGACGGCAAAAACGGAAACGCAGAAACGGCGGCAAACGATACGCGCACGATTATTTTTGTTTCCGACAAACGGGCGGACAGTTTTCATTACGAACCGCTTTTCTACGCGCTTGCCGAACGCGGTTTTAAAATCTACACGGGGAATTTCTATTTGCCGGATTTAAAATGGTACAAGGGCGCAGCAAACTCCAAGCCGCTCAGGCGGTTTACAATGGTTTTAGATTCCATTTTGCACACGGAACGCTTTAAGGCGCAGCAGGATTTTTTTTCATTCAATTCGGCAAAGGAATTTGAAGTTCTGCTCAACTTTGCAAAGGAAAACGAAGCGGAACGTTTTAGCCCCGTCTTTATCGTCGGGGACTGGATGGCGGAGCGGGCAATTCCCGACTTTTGCAGACTTCATTCCGGCGACGTACGCGGCGGCGTAAGTCTTTCCGCATTTCCCGAATACGAAACGCCCGGTTTCGGCTGCATCCGGATTACCAATCCGCTTCTTGCCTTTTACTTTCGGCTTGAACGGGCAAAAGACTACTCGCAGGCGGAACAAACGGCGTTTGCGCTCATTCGGCATATGGATGAAACGGAGAAAGACGAATAGAAATATCGCGCGGCGGCGAAAAACGCAAAATAACGGGAGACGGCAATGACTTTGAATGAACTCGACGAATATTTTAGAAGTTTTTTGAAAATAGAGGACTTTCCGGCGGACCCGTCAATGAACGGCGTGCAAATTGCAAATTCCAGTCCCGACGCCAAACGGATTAAAAAAGCGGCTTTTGCAGTCGATGCGTGCGAAGCGACTGCTTTAGCGGCTGCCGCGGAAGGCGCGGACTTGCTTTTTGTCCATCACGGACTTTTCTGGGGTCGTTCCGAGCGGATTACGGGACACGTTTACAAACGGACGGCGGCGTTCATCAAAAACGATATTGCCTTGTACGCCTGCCATATTCCGCTCGACGCGAACAATCCTTACGGAAACAACTACGGTCTTGCATCTCGCCTTGCATTGACGGACATTCAACCGTTCGGCGAATGGAAAAATATGAAAATCGGCGTGAAAGGCGCGCTGGAAAATCCTATAACGATCGAAGAATTGGCGGCGCGCGCCTTAGCTTCGAATGAAAAACCGAATCACATTCTTGCATTCGGGAAAAAGGAAATACGCTCCGTAGGCATTATTTCAGGTGGCGCGGGAGAAGAAGTTACGCAGGCTGCCGCAGAGGGACTTGACGCGTATGTCACCGGCGAGCTTTCTCACGAACTGTTCCACCTCATAAAAGAATTGGAAATAAACGTTATCGCAGGAGGACATTACCAAACCGAAACCGTGGGCGTCCGCCTTGTGATGGAAAAGCTTCGCTGCGAAACTGATATTGAAACCGTTTTTATTGATTTTCCAACGGGAATGTAAGGCGTAGACGGCGAAAAATGTTAGTTATGAAAAACAAAAGCGCCTTCAACCGTACGTTTTCGCTGCAAACCCCGCTTTGTGTTGAGAAAATCCATCTTAGCCAGATGGATGCAGCCGTAAAAAGCTCTTACAGAAATAAAAAAAGCCCCTATAAGGGGCTTTGCCACCGGTTGGAATCGAACCAACCACACGCAGATTTTCAGTCTGCTGCTCTACCAACTGAGCTACAGCGGCGATATGTCGGTATAATATAGAAATTAAAAAGAGATGTCAATGCATTTATTTTTATTTACGGCGCGCGTATCGCCGGTAAGTCAGAGTTTTGCCGCAAGTCATTGCTGTCGGACATATTCCCAAATCTCGACTGTGCAAAATTGCGCGGTTTAATTCCCATCCTTTCCTCCGCGTACGCATTTTTATTCAGAAAAGCGGGACTGACCAGTCTCAGCCCCAAAACGTCCGCGCAGTTTACGGCGGAACCTCCGCCGTGACAAGGATAACGCGGCAGACCGCCCTGCACGTAAACCGCAGCCGTAAAATCGCTCACTCTCTCAGCCTCCCGGTAAAACCATTCCTCCGACTTCCAAGCGAAATCTTCCCCCTCCGCCGGAACAACTCCTTTCCGATGCCAGCTAAGCCGCGTCGGTCGGTTAATACCGGGTTTGCCAGTCGGCACAATTCTCACGCAGACAAAAGTCCGCCGCATTCGTCAAATACGATAACGCCGATATATTTTTAAGCGGGCGGAACGGCATCCCATTCGCCCTGCAAAGACGCGCCTTCGGAATTCGGAACGCCGGTTTCCGAACGCATATTTTCGTAACGGCGCAGATAAAAGCCTCGCACGGAGAAATCCGCATCCGATACGCATCTGCAAAATTTGCCTGCAGCAAGGAGTCAACATCTCGGTAAAAAACGAATGGAAACAAAATGTCCGCCGGTTGCAATGTGGTGCCATTTGAGGAAAATAAAAGATTTTATCAACGCAATAGAAATTTAAATCGTGAACGGTAGAATTCGGGGGGGGGGGGGAGTCAAATAGTGATTTCCTTCATTAGTGTCAACTCCCGTGTTTTACTTTTCTTTATCCTAACATGATATGAAAAATATTGCAAACATTAGTTGAATATAATTTGTCATCTCTTTTCTATATACTTGGTAAGCCCCCTGCACGAGCGCAGCTGTCAGAAAATACTCTTCACTAACGACAGCACTGCGGATTTCTTAAACGATTTTGTTTTGTAAACGTCGGGCGGCGGCAGGCGGCAAAGAAACGTCGGGCGGCGGAGAAAGGAGTTTGAAAGATAGAGAGGTGTTACCGACCTGCCGAGATTTTGCCTGACGGCAAAACTCGTAGAAAATGGTGTTTAGGGAATGGTTTCGGTAATTTGTAATGAGGAATGCGTAATTACGCGGGGAATTATTACAGATTTTAATAGAAAGAACGGTACGCCGCCTGCACGGACATCGTTTTCTGCGAGATTTTGCGATAAGCAAAATCTTGTGCGGACGGAATAACGTTTCATCATTCTGACGATATAACAATCGTCCGCAGTAAAATCGTAGGCGGTAAAAAAAGAATTTGAAAGATTTAACGCAGTTACCACCTACTACGAGTTTGCTATCGCAAACTCGCCGGAAATGATACGCGGGTACTCTATCTTGCCGGAGAAGACACGTTCCTCAATCACGGGCTCGCTGAACGTCACACCTGTCAGAGAATATTCTTCACCCTCTCATATTCGGCGGCTAACTTTTCTTCCGGCCAGCGGGCGCGGTTGGCGGGGCTGGTCGAGGGGAGATAGGCGCAGGGGACGGCGTACTTATGCGCGCAGTGTTTTTCATAGAGGGCAAAGGCGGTTTTTCCGGTGCAGAAAACCTGTTTTATATCCGCGCCCGCAAAAATCCGTGTAAAGTCGTTGGGAACGGCGTTTTTTATCGTCGCGTCCGCCGCCCCGTCTATGCTGCATTCGGAAAGCACGTCCCACAGCGCAATGCCGTGCCGCAGCAAAAAATCGCGGCGTTCGCGGACAGCCTCACTTCTCTCCGGCGCATTGTTCTTAAATCGGAAAACCTCGCCGAAGACAGTCGCCATCACCGTCCAAAATCGATTTTGCGCGTGCATGTAAAAAAATCCCGCCGCGCGGGAAGCCGGAGAGGGCATCGTTCCCAAAATCAAAACGCGGCTTTTACAGTCCCACACGGGAGCAATCTTGTGCAAAACTTTCATGCCCGCACTATACCGCCTTTGCAGTCGATTTTCAGCAGTTCAGATTTGCCTTTCTTTCGACGATATTCATATAATAACGGAGCGACTTTTATGATGAAATCCCGCACATTCACGATTTTCCGCTTTGCATTCGTTCTTGCCGCCGCCCTTGCGTTTATCATGCAGACCGGCGCGGCATTCGCGTACAGCAAACGCGAATTGGCGCAGGAGGCTGAACCGAAGCCTGAAATCCCCGAACCCGACAACAAACCGACGTACGACAAGCGCACTCCGGAAGGAGAAGCGGTGGAATTCGGCGAAGTCTGGGGCTGGGTCATGCAGGGGCGAGAGCACGAACTGGACTTTGACTTTCCGCTGACGGACATCGGCTATTTTGCCGCCGAAGTCAATTCGTATGGCGAACTTGCAGGCGTTCCCGTCCGCTCAAAACTCAGCGGCACATCGGCGCGCGTTCACCTCGTACTCGTGTGCGACAGCCGTTCGCTTACGCACTTTGTCCTCGATCCGCAATTCGGACTGCACAAACGGATGATAAAGCAGATTATGGAAGCGGCGGCGCCTTTTGACGGCGTTCAAATGGATTACGAACTTATCCCCGCGCGGGACGGCGCGCACTTTACGGATTTTTTAGCGGCATTGAGCGCCGAGTGCAAACGCGCGGGCAAAATGTTTACCGTCTGCGTTCCGGCGCGCGTTAAAACGATTCCCGACGACATATTTTCCTACAAAAAAATCGCCGCCCTTGCCGACCGCGTTGTCGTCATGGCGTACGACGAGCATTGGTCAACGAGCCGCCCCGGTCCCATCGCGTCCGTCGGGTGGTGCGGTAAAATTGTCGACTACGCAAAGACAGTCGTTCCGCCGGAAAAACTTGTCATGGGGCTTCCGTTTTACGGCCGCACGTGGGCAAGCGAAAAGACGGCGCAGGGCTGGTATTTCGTCGGCATCAACCGCATTATGAATCAGTACGACACAGGTTCCGTCGAATACGTCAACGACATTCCGACTGTCAAAATCGACATGAAAGTGGGCGTTACCGCGTGGTTTGAAGACGCGTTTTCCGTCGTTGCAAAACTCCGCCTCTACAAAAACGCAGGCGTAAAGTCCGTCGCGTTTTGGCGTATCGGGCAGGAAGACCCAGAGGTTTGGAAGTGGATTCGAGTGCAGGACGCCGAAAAGACGCGGCGCGCAAAATAAAACCGATTTTCAGCGGAGGAGACTCCGCTTTCTTTTTTTCACACCGAATTCTAAAAAAAATATTCAAAATAAACCGCCGTCTTTGCCTTTTTCTGTCATCTCTCGCATATAAAAGATCAGCGGACAGTCGACTTGCGTCATGCCGACTGGAAAAATCCGCCGCGTAAACCGACAACGAGGAGAGACCATGAAAAAAATATTTTCCGCCCTGATTACGGCGATTTTTTTGCTTTCCGGCTGCGCGCGCAAAAATGCGTCCGGCGCGGTGCGCATCATCTGCTGGAACGTGCAGACCTTTTTTGACGGGCAAGACGACGGCACCGAATACCGCACCTTCCGGCGCGCCTCCGGCTGGAGTGAGGACTTGTACCGCGCCCGCCTTGAAAAACTCTGCTCATTCATCAAAGCGAACAAAGCCGACCTCTACGTTTTTGAAGAAATTGAAAACGAAAAAATCGTCTACGATATTTCAAACTTCCTTGCCGAACTCAGTTGGCGCCTCTCAGGAGGACTGGAATACGCCGCGTTCGCAAAAGAAGACGGCGGGGCGATAGGGTGCGCGGTTCTTTCCCGTCTGCCGCTTTCCGGCTTAAAACTGCACTCGCTTGACATCCGCACTGCTGACGGCGCGCAGCCGCCCCTCCGCCCCATCATGGAACTGACGGTCAATGCGGGCGGACTGCCCCTTACGCTTTTGGTCAATCACTGGAAATCGAAGGCAGGCGGCGCGGAAAAAACGGAGACGTGGCGGGACGCACAGGAGCGGCTGCTTGCACGGCTTACCGCGGAACGCGCGCAAAAAGAAGGGAGTTCGATTCTTATCTGCGGGGACTTTAACCGAAACTTAAGCGAATTCAAATGCGCGGAAGAAAGCGGAACGGTGTTTTTGCGCGGAGACGGAGCGGAAGTTCCCGTTGCGTGCGCATGGCTTACGTACGGCGCCGGATACAAGACGGGTTCGTATTATTTTAAAGGCGGCTGGGAGAAAATAGACCATTTTTTTGCCGCCGGAAACGCCGTCATCCGCGATTTTGAACCGCTGACACACGGAGACTGGACAGACGCGGACGGAGTTCCGCGCGCATACCGCGCCTACGCTCAAAGCGGCTGGTCTGATCACCTGCCGATACGGTGCACAATAATAATGGGCGGTCGGCTCGGTCGGCGGAGAATGGAGTTTGAAAGATAGAATGGAGTTACCGACCGCCCGAGTTTTTGCCTGACGGCAAAAACTCGCAGAAAACGGTATTTAAGGATAGAAGTCATGTTGCCGTATCAAAGTGTCATGCCGTCTTACGCACGGCTTGAACGGCGCAACGTAATGCCGCCGGTGAATATATTTTCTGCAAGTTTGCCGCCGGCAAACTTGGGCAGGCGAAAACTACGTTAAATCTTTCAAACTCAGTTTTCACCGCTCAACACTCCGCCTTGAAAAACGCCCTCTTTTCCATATAGAATGCGCCCCTAAACGGCAAACACACTTTCAGGGCGGGAAAATGGCATACGTCAAAAATCTCTTCGATTCAAACTTTATTCAATACGCGAGCTATGTTATCCGCGACAGGGCGATTCCCGAACTCATCGACGGCTTAAAGCCTGTCCAGCGGCGCATCCTGCACACGCTTTTAGAAAACGACGACGGCAAATTCACCAAAGTTGCAAACGTCGTCGGCAAAGTCATGGCGTATCACCCGCACGGAGACGCGTCCATTTATTCCGCGCTCGTAAATCTTGCGAACAAAGAGATTTTTATCGACAAACAGGGGAATTTCGGCAATATGTACACGGGAGACAGCGCGTCGGCTCCCCGTTACATCGAATGCCGTCTCCGTCCCGTAACCAAAGAAATTATCTACAATCCTAAAATCACGCAGTACGTGCCGAGTTATGACGGGCGCAGTAAGGAGCCGGTCGTCTTCCGCGCGAAACTGCCGCTTGTTCTCATCACCGGAGCCGAGGGAATTGCAGTCGGCATGAGTACGCAGATTTTAAGCCACAACGTTCATGAAGTCATCGAAGCGGAAAAGGCGTGCCTCCGCGGAGAGCCGTTCCAACTTTTTCCCGACTTCCCGACCGGAGGACTCATTGACTGCACGGAATACAAAGACGGACTGGGAAAAATCGTTGCGCGCGCCAAAATGGACGTGAGCGACGATAAAAAAATCGTCATCACCGAACTTCCGTACGGCAGCACGTCGGAAAGTCTTATGGATTCGATTGAAAAAGCGGCGCGGAACGGCAAAGTCAAAATCGCTTCGATACACGATTTTACGGCGGAGACCGTCAACATAGAAATCCGCCTTCCGCGCGGCGTTTACGTCAAAGACGTTGTCGACTCGCTTTATGCATTCACTGAGTGCGAAAAGACCGTCTACTGCAATCTCCTTGTCATAAAAGAAAATATGCCCGTCCAAATGACGGTAACGCAGGTTATCGAGCACCACGCAAAGCAGTTAGTCGAAGTCCTGCACGACGAACTCGAATTTGAAAAGTCGGAATTGACTGAAAAACTGCACCTGCGGACGCTTGAGCGCATTTTTATCGAAGAGCGGATTTACAAGTCGATAGAAGAGATGAAAACGGACGAAGCGGTCAAAGCGGCGGTCAAAGACGGTTTTATTCCGTTCAAAAGAGAGCTTTTGCGCGGCGTAACCGATGAGGACGTTGCTCACCTGCTCAAAATCCCCATCCGGCGCATATCGCTTTATGACATAAACAAAAACCGGCAGGAAGTGAACGCGATAAACGCGCGGCTTAAAGAAATTGCGCGCCTTTTGCGCCATCTTACCGATTACGCGCTCAGCTGGCTTGATGAAATTGAAGCGAAACTTGAGCCGTCGCTCCTTACGCGCCGCACCGAGATTAAAAAAATCACGACCGTGGACGTAAAGGCAGTCGTTAAGCGCGATACGCCGCTCAAATATGATGAAAAAAGCGGCTACTTAGGTACGCAGGTGTTCGGCGGGACGGAACTTTTGAAAATTACGCAGTTTGATAAGATTCTTTACGTGCGGAAAAGCGGAATTTACACCGTTACGGAAGCACCGTCAAAAGTTTTTGTGGGACCGGAACTGCGTTGCTGCTCCTTTGCGGACAAAGAGTCGCTTGCAAAAATCCTTTTTACAATCATTTACCGCGACCCTGCCACGCAGTTCGTGTATGTAAAACGCTGTAAAATCGCGGGCTACATTATGAACCGCGACTATTTTTTTGCGCCCGACGGCATGGACGTCCTGCACGTCGATACGCGGAAAACGTTTACGTTTACGGTCAACTACGTTCCAAAGCCGCGCGTAAAGATTTTAAGCGAAAAATTTAAAGCGCAGGACTTTGCGGAAAAGGGACTGAAGGCGCAGGGAGTGCGCGTCGCGGCAAAAGAAGTAAAAGATATTTTAATCCAGCCGGACGCGGCAAAATCGTAATGGATATTTTGACCGGATCCGTTTCATACAAGACGACTGTAAAAAATTCGATTTTTATAAGCGAATTGACTCCATGCTCGTCGCAAAAAGAAGCGCGCATGGTCGTGAAAGATAAAAAGTCGGAATATGCGGACGCGTCGCACACAGTTCACGCTTTCATCACGGGACTGAACGCCGAAGTTATGGGAATGAGCGACGACGGCGAGCCGCAGGGAACGGCAGGCCGCCCGATACTCGACGTTCTTAAAGGAAGAAAATGCACCAACCTCATTTTGACCGTTACGCGCTGGTTCGGCGGCACGCTGCTCGGCACAGGAGGACTGGTCAAAGCCTACGGCTCATGCGCAAAATCCGTTATCCAAAAAGCCGACTCGCTGGGACTTTTCACGCCGTACGTCGAAGAACGCCCCTTCCGCTTTGAATGCACTTACGACGAATGCGAACCGATACGCCGCGCGCTCGCCGCATTCAGCATAACCGGGCTGCAAGAAACCTTCGGGGAGCGCGTAACGTTCATAGGACACATCCGCGCCGACGAATACGCTGTCTTTGCGGCAAAACTCCGCGACATCAGCGGCGGGAAGGTTAGGGCGGCGGAGTAGGGTAGGGAGGCTGTTGCAAGAGAGAGGCTGCCGCAGTATCGAACGGAGATATTTGCTCATTTCATAATAAAAAAAGCAAGCGGTTAAACCGCTTGTTCGTCTGTGCAGTCCATAATTTGAAAAAGCTGCAATAGGTATACTTATACCGGAACAGCTAAAATATACCTATTGTTTTACAGCAAAAAATACTATTTTTTATATTTTACAGCTAAACCTGACATTATATAAACCCGTTCGTTATAAAACACTCCGTAACTCGTTTGTTCATAATCGAGCGATAAATTAATAACATCCTCTGCGCCCAATTCTGACTTGGCTTTTTCATACAATTTGCTATATGCGGCTCCGCCCCAAGAGAACAAGCCCAATACATTATGGGCTGTTCCTCTATAGTCAACTCTGCCTAATATTTCATACTGATTTTCTGCTAATTTTACAGTAACACCATGCTCTCGAACCGGTCTTACACTTGTGCAGCCAACCAGTAAAAAAGACGCACTAATCGCTACAACTAATGCTCCAATCGTTGAAACTAATCTCTTTTGTTTCATTTTGACGTTCCTCCTTACAATGTCCTTTTTCATTGCAATTATTTTTTGTCGAAAGAATGCTTTGATTGGTTCCGCATCTGCCTGTTTTTAGGCAGAACAATCTAAAATTCTTTCGATCTTTTCCCATAATTTCCTTTTACACATTTAATTTTCCGAATATTATTCGCGTCGAATTTCTATTTTTGGGGGGGGGGGGGGGGGGGGGGGGGGGGGGGGGGGGGGGGGGGGGGGGGGGGG
>JBQNBN010000007.1:0-45496 GCA_052169915.1 Treponema sp. | reverse complement strand
TCTCACTTCGTTACGAACGTGCGTAAAAAGTCAATCGAAAGTTGATACTTTCTTCTTGAGTTTTTATAGGAGTTTTATATGGCAAAGAGATTTTCTTTAAAAAACAAATTGGTTTTGATTTTCGGCGCGCTTGTTGCGGCAGCGTCGCTCATTGAAGGATTGTTTGCAGTCAATGTTGCCCGAAAAGCCGTCAGTGAAAAAGTCGAAGCGCATTTGACGAACAAAGCGGATGACGTGGCGGAAATTATTGACGGGAGGGCAAACGCGCTTTTTCAATTCGTGGAAGGGATTGCGCGGATGCCTTCTCTCCGCGACGATACGCTGACTCAAAAGCAGCAAGCGATGACTCTTGCCGTCGAAGTAGAGAGAAATGCAAAAATCGACTTGCTTGCGGTATGCGATATGCAGGGAAACCGTTTTGATTCTTCAGACAATAAGACTTTTATCGGCGACCGCCAGTGGTTCCAGTCAGCGGCAAAAGGAAAGAACTTTATTTCCGAGCCGCTTATTTCCCGCGCAACGAACAAACTGCAAATGATTTTTGCAGTCCCGATTAAAAACGATGCCGGAGCAGTCATCGGCGTTCTTTCGGCAGGGGTGCCTGGACAACTTCTTTCCGACGCTATCGGCGACATCGTCATCGGTAAAACGGGAGAATGCTACATCATCGGGCGGACTGGCACGACCGTCGCTCACAGAAACAGAGACGTCGTTGACAAACTTTACAATTTGATTGAAGCCTCAAAAGGAGACGCCTCACTTTCGTCCACCGCTGACTTTTTGCAGCGCGCGCTCAACGCAAACGCAAGCGAAGTCGGCTATTATACTTACAAAGGCGTCCGCTACATCGCGTCGTTTTCTGCAATCAAGAGCACGGACTGGACAGTCGTCATCAAAGCCCCCGTCGGCGAGTTCATGGGCACGGTAAACGCGCTGCGCCTTTCCATGTTCGTCATCGGCGGCGTGATTCTCGTGATTGCAGTCATCGTCGTGTTTCTCGTGGCGCGCGCCATCGTCAAGCCCATTCAGACGACGGTCGCGGCGCTGCAGAACATCGCGCAGGGAGAGGGCGACTTGACGGTGCGGCTTCCGATTTCAGGCAACGACGAAATAACCGACTTGTCAGAATATTTCAACGAAACGATTACAAAAATAGGCGACGCGATACGCGTAGTCGGTGCGAACAGCAAGGTGATGGAAGAGATGGGCGACTCGCTTTCTTCCGACATGACGGAAACCGCGAGCGCAATCAACGAAATCTCCTCGAATATCGACGGCGTAAAACAGCAGGCGATGACGCAGGCGGCAAGCGTTACGGAAACCTCCAGCACGGTGGAAGAAATTATCCGCACGATTGAAACGCTCAACGGCAGCATAGAAACGCAGTCGGCGAGCGTCGTACAGTCTTCGGCGGCGGTAGAACAGATGGTTGCGAACATCGCGTCAATTACCCAGTCACTCGAGAAAAGCGATAATATGGTAAAGAACCTCGCCGCCGCCACGTCAGAAAGCAAGGCGACTTTGCTCGCGTCGAATACCGTAACGCAAAAGATTGCGGACGAGTCCGGCGGACTTATCGAAGCGTCGAGCGTCATTCAGAATATTGCGTCGCAAACGAACCTCCTTGCGATGAACGCCGCCATCGAAGCCGCGCATGCAGGCGAAGCAGGAAAAGGTTTTGCCGTCGTCGCCGATGAGATTCGCAAACTCGCTGAAGAAGCAGGTTCTCAGGGTAAGGCGATCACCGACACGCTCAAAAAACTTAGCGACGACATCAAAGGCTTGTCCGACTCGTCAAAAATCGTCGAAGAAAAGTTCAACGCGATCTTCAGCCTCTCCGAAAACGTCCGCGGAATGAGCGCCCAGTTGACCGCAGCCATGCGCGAGCAGGAAAACGGCAGCCGCGAGGTGCTGGCAGCGATTAAAAACATCAGCGCCGTTACAATGGAAGTCAAAAACGGTTCGGAAGAAATGCTTGTCGGCGGCAAAGGCGTCGCGGACGAGATGAGGAAGTTAGATCAACTGACGGCGGTCATCAAAGATAGCATGAATGAGATGGCAGCGGGCGTGCAGCAGATAAACAACGCAGTGCAAGAGGTGAATGACTTAGCGATGAAGAATAAGGATAGTATTGAAGGGCTGGCTGGAGAGGTAGGGAAATTTAAAGTTTAGGCAGTAATTTGTAATGGGCAATTTTGCCGTCGGTAAAATGTGTTTTCCGGCGGCGTTTTTTATGGGCGGAAAGGAAGTTGCATTTTCCAATGTCAGATTATTTAACACGTGGTATACAAAGACGGAGTGCAGACAAACTTCGCACCAAGTTTGCCAACAGCAAACTTGGGCAGACTGCAAAATCAATAACAATTTTCACGCTCAATAAATGCAGTCTGCGAATGAACGCCGCCATCGAAGCTGCGCACGCAGGCGAAGCGGGAAAAGGATTTGCCGTCGTCGCCGATGAAATCCGTAAACTGGCGGAAGAGTCGGCATCGCAGGGCAAGGCGATTACCGACACGCTTAAAAAGTTGAGCGACGACATCAAAGGCTTGTCCGACTCCTCGAAGATTGTCGAAGAAAAGTTCAACGCAATTTTTCAGCTGTCTGAAAACGTTCGCGGCATGAGCGCCGAGTTGACCGCCGCCATGCGCGAGCAGGAAAACGGCAGCCGCGAAGTGCTCGCCGCGATTAAAAACATCAGCGCCATTACAATGGAAGTCAAAAACAGCTCTGAGGAGATGCTCGTCGGCGGCAAAGGCGTCGCGCAGGAGATGCAGAAACTTGACCAGCTGACGGCGGTCATCAAAGACAGTATGAATGAGATGGCGGCGGGCGTCGGACAAATTAACCGCGCGGTACAGGAAGTGAATGACTTGGCGAGGAAAAATAAGGAGAGTATTGAAGGACTGGCGGAAGAGGTGGGGAAGTTTAAGGTATAGTTGGTAATTTGTAATGGGGAATTATCGCTGTCGGGAAGTTGTGGTTTTCTGGCGACGTTTTTTATGTGGCGTCAAGGGAAATTGTACTTTCCGATGGCAAATTATTTAACGCGTGATGTACAGAGAAGATGTGCAGACGAACTACGCAACAAGTTTGCCGTAAGCAAACTTGGGCAGACTGCAAGATCAATAATAACTTTCATGCTCAGTAAATGCAGTCTGCAAGAGATGTGCGCGGGCGTGCAGCAGATTAACAATGCGGTGCAGGAGGTGAATGATTTAGCGAGAAAGAACAAGGATAGCATTGAAGGACTGGCGGAAGAAGTGGGAAAATTCAGAGTTTAATGAGGAGTTGGGAATGGAGGACGGCGGAGAAATGCGTTTGAAGGATTTTACTGTGTGCCGCCCTCCCGAGTTTTCTGAAGAAAACTCGATGGAAATGGATTAGGTCTCCGCTGTGAAACTGTGCTTAGGACATCGGCAATAGAAAGTGCGCCGTCATTGCGCGAACACGCTTTTTACATAAAAACCCCGCCCCCGCAGACACCGTTTCCACCCGCAAAGAAGGTTTATTTTCTCGTGGCTGTGATAAAAATTGTGTGTTTTCAATGGTAATTTGTTTAAACAAGGGGGTATGGGAAAGGCGCACGGGCGGATATCTGCAAGATTTTGCCGTTCAGCAAAATCTTGTGCGGGAGGAAATCCCGTTGTATCTTTCAAAGACCTTTCTCCGCCGCCCGCAAGAACGGCGTTCCTAGTTGTTTTAATTTTCGCCGCATTATTTTTGTCATAGCTTTTCCAGTCGGCATGTGCTTAAAAATTCTCCCATCTTAAAAAGGAATGGCGGCAGAAAAAAAATTCCGCATTCCCTCTCCCCCGCATTTCCACTATACTGCGCCAACGCACGCGGAGTGCGGCAAACGTCCAGAAGGAATCGGCGAACTCATGAAATTCAATAAAAAAAACATATCTATAGAAGAAGTACGGCGCCTGTGCAGGGAGTACGCGCTTTCTCCGCTTGAAGCGTCGATTATGGCGAGGCGGGGAATAACGTCGGGGACGGACGTCATGTATCACCTTGAAAGCGGGCGGCGGTTTATGCACCGTCCGTTTTTGCTGCCCGCGCTGGAAGACGCCGTTGACCGCATAAACAGCGCGCTTGAAGAGCGTGAAAAGATTTTGATTTTCGGGGATCGCGACGTCGACGGGATTACGAGCACGGCGATTCTCTATTCCTATCTCAAGGGGCGCGGCGCGGACGTAACCTATCACTTGCCGTCGGGGGAAGACACCTACGGACTTTCCATCCCCGTCATCGAGAACTTTGCAAAAAATTACGGCTCGCTCATCATCACTGTGGACTGCGGCATTTCGAACGTGCAGGAAGTCGAATACGCTTCGTCGCTGCAAGTGGACGTTATCATCACCGACCACCACAATCCGCCTGACGCGCTGCCTCTAGCGGACATCATCGTTGACCCCAAACTTCCTTCCTCGCGCTATCCGTTCAAGGATATTTCCGGCGCGGCAGTCGCTTTTAAACTCGTGCAGGCGCTGCGCTTTTCCCATTCCGACTTTTACGCTCAGGAATTCACGCTCATGGACGTTCAGACGGAAAAAGACGAATACAAAATCGACTGTATCAAGGTGAGGAATCTGGTAAAGGTCGACTTTTTTACGGAGCGTTTTAAGCCCGGCGAAAAGTCGATTGCGGAGACAAAACTTCCCGTCTTTTTGCAGGGACAGCAAATCCTCGTCTGGAACGAAGCGAAAGTCAAAAGATCGCTTGCCGAAGTCTTCGGAAACGGCGTCGAATTCCAAATGCTCGACTTAAAACCGGAAATTGCAGTCCGAATTCCCTCGTTGACGAACAAGGAATTGAGCGAACTCAAAAATCTGTCAAAAATCGCGCGCTATATTCCCGAGTCGAACAGCGAAATCGAAGGTTTTTACAATATTTTCGTAACGTACATCGAAAAGCGGCTTGCAGAAAAATCGGGCGCGGACGAAGACGCGGAGGACTTGCAATTAGTCGCTATCGCGGCTCTTGCGGACATTATGCCGATGAAAAACGAAAACCGCATTTTCGTCAAAAACGGGCTTGCGGGAATCAACGGTGCGGCGCGGCGGAAGGGCATTGCCGAACTGCTTGCGCTCATGGACACGGCGGGAAAACCGGTAACGTCCGCAGACCTTTCGTGGAAAATCATTCCCGCGCTGAATGCGGCAGGGCGCATGGGGCAGACGGCGACCGCGCTTGAACTTTTGATTTCGGAAAATCCTATCGAACGCGAAGCGCTGGCAAAAAAAATCATCGACTTGAACGAAAAACGCAAAAGCCTTGTTGCAGAAAGCGAAGCCGCAACGGCAGCGATGGCGGCGGAAAATTTTGAGTCGTCCGGCAAAAAACTCTGCCTCGTAAGCGGAGAGGCTATTCACCGCGGCATTACGGGCATTCTTTCGTCAAAACTTATGCAAAAATACAAGGTTCCCGCCGTCGCAATTACGTTTATCGACGGCGGAAACATTGCAGTCGGCTCTATGCGGAGCTGCCGCGGCTGCATTGCGACGGACTTTTTAAGCGCGTTTGCGGATATGTTCATCAACTACGGCGGACACGACTACGCGGCGGGATTCAGTTTGTACCGCAGCCGGTTTGAGGAATTTCTTGCGCGGGTAAAAGAAGCCGCAGCCGGCATGTCGATCGGAAGCGAAGAAGACGAAATAACCGTCGACGCGGAACTTCCGGCCGAATATATTACAAAAGACTTGCCGGAACTGGTCGCCCGCTTTGAGCCGTTCGGCGCGGAAAACAAGGAATTGGTGTTCGCCTCGCGCGCGCTTCCCGTGCAGGACGCGGCGTCGCTCGGCAAAACGGAGAAGAGGCACTTAAAACTTGTGTTCGACTGCGGCGCGTGCAAGTTTCCCGCAATGTTCAGGGGAGAAGGAGAGCGGCTCAATCGCGACTTTAAGACGGGCGACAAACTCGACATTCTCTACACCGTCGGCAAAAACTATTTCCGTGGCACGGAAACGCCGCAAATGGTTTTGATTGACGCCGCGCTTTCGCAGAATTGAATAACGTCGGGCAGTTGTTACGGTGTTTGAAAGGTAAAACGGCGTCCCACCCTCCGCAGTTTGCTGTCCGCAAACTGCATGAAAACCGGTATGAAGCCGACTTGCGGTAACACAATAACGATGATTTGCAGAGACGATGCGGCAGATAGTAGGAGTGCGATAACTCCGTTATGAAGCGGAAGCACTTTGATGAGCGGTAACGCAATAACGGCGCGTAAGTACGTGGCGCGGCAGTAAGATGAAAGAAGGGCGGCGCAAACGGAGTGCCCGCTCGGTGATTTCCGTAAGACGTGCAAGGACAGTGGGCAGCGCGCCCATACGCACGATATAATCCGCTCCGCAAACACCATAAAGGAGCGGAGACTCCGCGGCGGGGGCGAACTCCGTCTGCCGCGTAGGGCGGTGGTTATGGCGTTTGAAAAGTAAAACGGCGTCCCGCCTTCCGCAGTTTGCTGTCTGCAAACTGCATGAAAATCGGTGCGAGGCGGGCTTGCAACGGCGCAATAACGATGATTTGCGGAGACGATGCGGCGGGTGGTGAAGTGCGACAACTCAGTTATGAAGCGCAATCACTTTAACGAGCAGTGACGTAATAAAGGCGCGCAGGTGTGTAGCGCGGCAGTGAGATAAAAGAAGGTCGGCGTAAACGGAGTGCCCGCTCGGTGATTTCCGTAAGACGTGCAAGGACAGCGGGCAGCGCGCCCATACGCACGACACAAGCCGCTCCGCAAACACCGTAACGGAGCGGCGACAATACGGCGGGCGCGAATCTCCGTCTGCGCGTCGGGCGGTTATTATGACGTTTGAAAAGTAAAACGGCGTTCCGCCCTCCGCAGTTTGCCGTTCACAAACCGCATGAAAATCGGTGTGAAGCGGACTTGCGGCAGCGCAATAACGGCGCGTAAGTACGTGGCGCGGCAGTGAGATAAAAGAAGGGCGGTGCAAACGGATTTCCCGCGCGGTGATTTCCGTAAGACGTGCAAGGACAGCGGGCAGCGCGCCCATACGCACGACACAAGCCGCCCTGCAAACACCGTAACGGAGCGGCGACACCGCGGCGAACGTGAATTCCGTCTACGCGTCGGGCGGTTGTTATGACGTTGGAAAGGTAAAACGGCGTTCCGCCCTCCGCAGTTTGCTGTTCGCAAACTGCATGGAAATCGGTGCAAGGCGGGCTTGCAACGGCGCAATAACGATGATTTGCGAAGAAGAATGACGGAGATAGGACTGCGGATAGTGGGAGTGCGATAACTCTGTTCTGAAGCGCAATCACTTTGGCGAGCGGTAATGCAATAACGGCGCGTAGGTACGCGGCGCGGCAGTGAGATAAAAGAAGGGCGGCGTAAACGGATTTCCCCCGCGGTGATTTTCGTAAGACGTGCAAGGACAGCGGGCAGCGCGCCCATGCGCACGACACAAGCCGCCCCGCAAACACCGTAACGGAGCGGAGACACCGCGGCGGGTGGTGAAGTGCGACAACTCAGTTATGAAGCGGAGACAACGCGGCGGGCGTAAACTCTGTCTGCGCCGGATTGGAGCGGCGCGCGGAGCGCGTTGCGGAGCAATGGAGGCGAAAGCCGTAACCGCGCAAAGCCGGTTACGAGTTCCGGTCGCGCCCTCCGTACGGTACTGTTCACAAACCGCATGAAAATCTGTGCGGGGCAGACGCGCAACAAGATATGCGGGACTGTCCGCGTCGCTGACTCTCGTTTGACGCGCGTTTTCTGCGCGGTTGAAAAATATAACAATGTTTTGTAATTTATGCGCACACCTTGGAGGTATAAAATGAAGTTTGACGCTGGACAATTCAAAGAAAGCCTTTCGGCCCGCTTGCGGCGGCAGTATGGAAAAGACATTTCTCAGGCAAGCAAACACGATCTTTTTGACGCGGTTTCCGCTTCTGCGATGGAGCTTATCATGGAAAACTGGATTAAAACGCGCCACGAATATGATAAAAAACCGGTCAGGCAGTTGTACTACTTGTCGGCGGAATTCCTTATGGGACGGGCATTAAGCAATAATTTGACGAACGCGGAAATCGCGGTTCAAGTCAAAGAAGTCCTCAAAGATATGAATATTGACTACGATATGATAGAAGACGAAGAGCCGGATGCGGGACTCGGCAACGGCGGTTTGGGACGGCTTGCGGCGTGTTTTATGGACAGTCTTGCAACGCTCGACTATCCCGGGCACGGCTACGGCATCCGCTATCAGTACGGAATGTTCGAGCAGCGGATTGAAAACGGCTTTCAAGTGGAGTATCCGGACAACTGGCTTGCCCACCGCGACCCGTGGGAAATGAAGAGGAGCGACCTTGCCGTTACCGTAAAGTTCGGCGGGACGATTGCATACGGGAAAACGCCCGACGGACGTCCGCGCTTTTACATCGAAAACGCCGAAGAAATTACGGCGACGCCCTACGATATGCCGATTGTCGGATTCGATACGGGGACGGTCAACACGCTGCGCCTTTGGCAGGCGTCTTCCCCCGACGGTTTCGACTTGCAGTTGTTCAATAATATGGAATATAACCGCGCCGTCGAACGGCAGAACAATGCGCAAAACATCAGCCGCGTCCTGTATCCCAACGATTCGGGACCGAGCGGAAAGTCCCTGCGCTTAAAGCAGCAGTATTTCTTCTCTTCGGCGAGCCTTCAGGACTTGGTGCGTCACTACGTCGCCAATCACGGAACGGATTTCAGCAAGTTTGCGGACTTCCACGTCATTCAGTTGAACGATACGCACCCCGTCGTCGCCATTCCCGAACTTATGCGCATTCTCATGGACGACTACAACATCGGCTGGGAAGAGGCGTGGCTCGTCGCAACGAAAACGTTTGCCTACACGAACCACACGATTATGGCGGAAGCGCTTGAAAAATGGCCGATCGACATATTCCAGTCGCTCCTTCCGCGCGTGTATCAGATTGTTGAAGAAATCAACCGCCGCTTTCTCATCGACCTGCGCCAAGCCTATCCGAACGACTACGATAAGCATTCCCGTATGTCGATTATCAACAACGGGAAGATTTATATGGCGTGGCTTGCCATTCACGCGTGTTTCAGCGTCAACGGTGTGGCGGAACTCCACACAAAACTGCTTAAAACAAAGGAATTGAAGGACTGGTTTGAACTCTATCCGTCCAAATTCAACAACAAAACGAACGGCGTTACGCAGCGCCGCTGGCTTTTGTGCGCGAACCCCGCTCTTTCCGACTTTATCACGGAGAGAATCGGACACGGCTGGGAAAAAGATTTGTCTAAACTCAAAGCGCTTGAAAAGTTTGCCGACGACGAGGCGAGTTTAAAACGCTTTATCGAAATCAAAAAGGCAAACAAGCAAAAACTTGCCGAATACTTAAAGCATGCGCAAAACGAATTTCTTGACCCGGACAGCATTTTTGACGTTCAGGTCAAACGCCTGCACGAGTACAAGCGGCAGTTGATAAATATCCTGCACGTCATGCACATTTACAACCGCCTGCTTGAAGACCCGTCGTATAATCCGACGCCGAGAACGTTTATCTTCGGGGCAAAGTCCGCGTCGGGCTACCGCCGCTCAAAGTCGATTATCAAATTGATTAACACCGTCGCCGACCGCGTGAATAACGACCGCCGCGTACGCGGAAAAATCCGCGTCGTCTTTGTGGAAAATTACCGCGTCAGCGTTGCCGAGCGCATTTTCCCCGCCGCCGACGTTTCCGAGCAGATTTCCACGGCGGGACTTGAAGCGTCCGGCACTTCGAACATGAAGTTTATGATCAACGGCGCGTTGACGCTCGGCACGATGGACGGCGCAAACATCGAAATCGTCGAAGAGGCGGGTAAAGAAAACGCCGTCATCTTCGGATTGAGTGCTGACGAGATTATCGAAATCGAAAAAAATCACTCATACAATGCGCAGGAATATCTTGACCGCAATCCCGCCCTCGCAAAAGTGGTTGAGCAGTTGGTTGACGGCACCTACGATCCGACGCACCAACTGTTTAAAGAATTGCACGACTCGCTCGTGTACGGCGTTGAAGGTCAGCGTGCGGACGTTTTCTACGTTCTTGCCGACTTTGACGCGTACTGCAAGGCGCAGGAGCAAATCGACGCGCTCTACCGCGACAAAATGCAGTGGGCAAAGATGTGCATTAAAAACATTGCCAACAGCGGCAAATTCTCTTCCGACCGCACGATTGAAGATTACGTCAAAGATATTTGGCGTTTGAAAAAACTGCCGCGTCCGGTAGAAAAATAGCGATGAGCAAAAAATCCGCCTCCCTTTTGGGAGCGGCGGGCTGCCTCACGGCAGCCTGCATTTGGGGATTTGCATTTGTCGTTGTCAAAGACAGCCTCGACTATGTAAGCGCCGTCTACATGATGGCGCTTCGTTTTACAATCGCGTCCGTTGGTCTTACGCTCGTCTTTTTTAAGAAAATGCGCGCCGTCAATCCGCACTATCTCCGTCGGGGAGCCGTGCTCGGCGCATTTGTTTTTACCGCCTACGCGCTGCAAACAGTCGGCTGCAACTTTACGACCGCCGGAAAAAACGCGTTTCTGACGACGACGTACGTCGTTTTGGTACCGATTTTTGCGTGGGGCGCGCACCGCAAACGCCCTCCGCTCCGCATTTTTGCCGCGGCAGTCATCCAACTTGCGGGAATCGGCTTTTTGTCGCTCGGAAAAGAAGAAGGACGACTGTTTTACATTGGACTTGGCGACGCATTGACTCTTTTGTGCGGCATTTTTTACGCCCTGCATATTGTGTTTCAAGAAAAATACTGCCGTTCGCCGGTTGAAACGGAAAAAGAAAACGAAAACGCCGCCGCAAGCGCGGACGACCCGATTATTCTTACAATCCTTACGTTCATTTTTGCAGGTGTTTTTTCTTGGCTTGCCGCACCTTTTTACGACGAAGGCAAAAGCGCATTCTCCTTGAGCCTCAACACATTCCCGCTTGCCGCGCTTACAAATCCGCGTGTCGCCTTCTCGATGGTCTATCTCGGCGTTTTCAGCACGATGATTGCATTCCTCTTGCAAAATATCTGCCTCAAATACGTCCCCGCGCCGCTCGCTTCCCTCCTCTTATCTTTTGAATCCGTTTTCGGAATGCTTTTCAGCGTCCTCATTCCCGTCAACGGCGCACAGGAAACGCTTTCCGCAGGCCTCTTTACTGGCTGCGCGCTGATATTCGCAGCGATTGTCATCGCGGAAGGGCGATTTAATTATGAATACGGAATGCGTAATTAACGAATGGCAAAGACAGGCAGAGAATGCCGGTCGGCGGAAAACGGAGTTTGAAAGATAGAGTGTGGAGTTACCGACCTACCGAGTTTTCTTACGAAAACTCGTAGAAAAATGTACTGGGGAGAAGCTATGGGGAATTAGGAATGTGTAATTTCTAATTCCTAACTACGCATTCCTAATTAGAATTGCAAATCGTCCGCTTCGTGCACTCTTTACACAAGAGCGCTATTTATTTTCCTACTCGCTGTTTCTGTAGGAGAGAAAGGACTCCGTGATATCTTATAATGCCTCAACTTCCGCTGTTGAGAGTCCTGTCGCTTGCGCAATCTTTTCAATAGACAATCCGAATTGCAAAAGGTTCTTTGCTGTTTCAAGGGCTTTTTGCCGGGAACCTTCTGCAAGTCCCAGTGATTTCCCTTCGGCAATTCCGAGGGATTTCCCTTCAAGTCTCCCTGCGCGTTTGCCGCCTTCCCAGCCTGCATTGAACTGATTTTCAGAGATAGTCGTGATGTCGCTTTTGAGTTTCATGCGGGATTCGTATAGTTTCCGCTCTACCGGCGATAACGCTAGGATATCTACCTTTTCATTTAACATTTGCAAAATTGGTGATGTGGTTGCAAGCATTGCCCGCTCCTTTTTATCGTTTGTGTCTATAAATCGCAGCCAGTTGATAAGCTGACTTCGTTTACTCGCCTTCGTTCCTTCTTCCTTCGCCCGTTTTGCTGCCTGTAAGTCCAGAAAATGGATTTCAAGGACGTCGGTCAGCAGGGTGTGCGCGTCTTTTTCTTGCAGTCGATATTCCGAATGGACTGCGTCATTGAGCCGGAAGCTGTCCGCGATAATGTTGATAGTAATACACTTGTGGAGGCTGTCATACGATTCGCCGCTCTTAAAGTCTGCCGTATACATTTTTGCCCAGTAAAAGAGCGTGCGCTTTACAAATGATGCATTCCATGACGATTGGATTTCAATATCGATAATCGTGCCGTTCGTCAGCCGGAGTTTTACATCGAGAATGCCAGTTTTGTCACTCAGATCTTCCTTCGTAAGCTCCTTATCCATCAGTTCAAGACCGCGGATATCCTCGGCGGGAATATCAAGGACGCACTCAAGAAAGTTTTGCAATATGGGCTTGTTTTCTTCAGCGCCAAGGAACCGTTTGAAAGCGTAATCGTTGGTAAGCGTTATTTGCAGCACGTCTTCCATACGCTAAGTATACGGCAGGAGGGGCGAAAATACAATGTTTGCGCTGCGGGAAGGTGAGCTGCAATTCGGAATAACGCAAGCGCAGCTCAGGTAAATCTGTCCCCGAACAACTCCGCCCAAAGAGCAAGCCCATCCTCTCATAATACCATTTTCCCCTAGTTTTGCCTCCGGCAAAACTAGGTAGGCCGGTAACTACGCTCCATTTGTCGAATACCTTTTTCCGCCGACCGACGTTCTCTGCCGCCCGCAGCCGCTCGCTTACGGTTTACGTTTTACCTTCCCTGCGTTGTCTACCTCATAGTTTTTGCCGGAGTTAGGCGTTACTTCAAACTTTGTCCAGTTTTGAGGAGTTCCAAGCTGGATATCTCCAGAAAGAACTTGAACGGTCGAACTTCCCGTAGGATACGATTGCAAAGTAACATACATAAGAGGCTTCGCTGCCGTCAGCACGCCATCAAGAGTTATAAGCGCTCCGTTTTCCAGATACACATCATTTTTGCCTTTTCCGGGACTTGCCAGCGGAGTAATAACTGTAGCACCTTTGACCGTAAACGTACCGCCGTTTGTAATATACATTGCGCCGCCCTTACCTGCGCTGCAGTCTTGGATAACGCAGTTTTCAAGGACGAGCGTTTTATCCGCCTTAATGAGAACCGCGCCGCCGTTCGTCGTTACCTGTCCGTTTTTGAGCGTTAAATTTTTGAGCGTCAGCCTGCCGGAGCCTGTGCCGTCGAATATGAAGTGGCGGTCTCTGCCAATCGCGTCGAGCTCAGCGCCCGCGCCGTCTCCGCGTATCGTTACGTCCGCGCCGACGTGTATTTGCCCGTCGGTCTGTTCGTTTACGCCGTTTATCGTAACGGTGCCGCCGTTTTTCGCTTTGACCGCGCCTTTGACGATGATGTCATCTCCCGGCAAAATGCGCGCCGCATAGTATTTTAAGTACGCCCACGCGTTTTCATCCGCGCCGCCGTCAATCGTTACGGTTTCCCGCAAGAGGAGCGCGTTTTGCGTGCCTGACGCCGTGCCCGCCATAAGCCGGAACGCCGCATATCCTGCCGGAGGCTCCGTCAGGCTGAAATACGGTATGAATGCCGCGGGGAATGCAGACTCGGAGGACTTTACAACCGTCTTTCCGTACTGGTTAACGTAATTTTCCGGAACAAGATTGACGTGCGCGCCATCCGTTAAGTCCGCCGCCGTAACGATGGCTCCCGTGTTCACGTCGAATCCGAGACAGACTGCCGTTGCATCGCTTCCGCTTCCGATTTGAGATGCGCCCTTTACGGTGAAGACCGGCTGCGTTCCGCCGCCTGAATACGCTTTGACGTATACGCCGCGCTTTTTCCCGCCTGAGGATTGGCAATTCTTTACGACTGAATCAATGAGCGTGCAGGAGCCTTTTTCAACAAGAATGCCGCCCGCCTGTCCCGTCGATATGCAGTTTTGCACCGCGCCGCCGCTTATCGTAAGCGTTCCCGCCGTCTGAATGCCGCTATCGTTCGCGGATACGCCTTTACCGTCAATCGTAAGGTTTTTAAGCGTCAGCGAACTGCCCTCTTCCAGCCGAATCAATGCGCCCGCCGTAAACGCCGCCGCTCTGCTCACGGCAGCCTCCGCCGCGCCGCCGAGCTTTTCTATAATCACGGACTTGTTATCCGCGCTTCCGCCGACCGTTATCCGCTGTGTCTCCGTCGTCTCGCCGTCGACGTATATCTTATACACCGCCGGAGCGCCGGAAGAAACGCCCTGCACTGCCGCAACCGCTTTTTTCACCGTCGCAAACGGGAATTCCTTTGAGCCTGCGTTGGAATCGGACGCCGCTCCCGTCAACACGGACGCGCCCTCTCCTTTGACAAAAAGCACCTGCGTTCTCACGCTGAATTTGTATTCCTTCACCGCAGAGTCGACGTATTCGTCTTTGTGCGCGTACACTTTTAAGAAAAAGTCGCCGCCTAAAAGTTCAAGCGAGCCGTCGGGCGCGGAAACGGTTCCGCTTTTTATCGGCGCGCCGACGGCTCCGTGCCCGTTCCACAACTCGTAAACGGCGACAGCGCCTTCAACGGAAGCTCCGTTGACCGCCGCGGAAGGCGGCTCAATGCGCACGGCAACGGAGTCTTTTCCTTCCTCCGCCGCAAGCGGATTGACCGCGCTCTCGGAAAGCGCCGCGCCTCCGTACGTTACCGACGGCGGATTAAGCTGCACGGAGTGCGTGGAAATCAGCGTCTTGCTCGTCCTTCCGCCCTCGTCGGCAATTTCGATTCGATAATCGAATCTATCGGAGTTTTCAACGTCGTTCGTTTTAAAGAAAACGGGCTGCCCCGTCTTTTGAAAGTCCGGATCGGTCGGATTGCGTTTGACAAAGTGGGAATTCGCCGCGGAAGGGGAAGCCGCCTGCAGCAATGCCGCCGGAACTGAAAACGTGCCGTTCGCGTTGAGCGTTACCGCAAACGCCTGACCGTTGATTTTTATTTCTTTTACATCAGCGTGCAGCGCGCCGGTTTTCATCAAGTCCGCCTGCGGCATATTGAAACAGACGACGTATGTGCCGTCGGAATTGTCTTTGTAAAGCCGCGCGCCCGACGGCAGCGGAGGCGGAGAATTGCAGATGATTTTTGCCGGTTCAAACGTGCCGAAGTCCACGCCCACTTTGGGGTGACGCAGATTTACGCGCGGAGAGATGTTTTTGCCCCGTTCCGCCAAAAGTAAAAACGACTTGGGATAGGTTACGACGATTTTAGACGGGTCGCCGGCATCCTGCTTAATCGTTACCGGAGACGTATCGATTCCCGCTGCGGCAAGTTCATCGGGCAGAAGCAGCGTCATATTTTGGTGCGTAAACGGAAAGCCGTGCGGATTTCGCAGCGTCAAAACGACGGTAAAGTCCTCGACCGAAGACGCAAACACCGTTCCGTCCCCGCCGGTTTCGTATTTTCCCGCATACGATGCGCCCGTTACCGCCGGATTTTCCGTATATTCTTCAAACCAGCTTTTGACCGGCGCATTCCAAAAATCGCATGACGAAAAAAGCGCCGCCGCCGCAAGCATCAAAAACAATTTTTTCATACCAATCCCCTTTACCGCATTCGGTGCGTTTAAACGTAAAAATCGCTCGGACGCATATCGACTGTCCGCCCGCCGCGGACGGCTGCATTGTGCGGATACGCGCATTTTGTAAAAAATTTATTCTGCTGAAGGAATAGAGCGAAAATTTAAACGCGAATATTTTACCCGATAACCGCATTTATATCGATAAGAAGAGAAAACTTAATTAGGAATTGCGGAATGTTGAAATTTGCAGTGTTTAGTATTTTGCCGCGTTCCCCCAAACCCCGTTTCCCGCGAGTTTTGCGTCGGCAAAACTCGTGCGGGCGGCAATACCTCTAAATCTTTCAAACGCCGTTCTCCGCCGCCCGCAGCCGCCCGACAATTCCCCCCTATTGTAAAACGCGGTATTTTTATTTATTATGCCGCCCATGCCGAGATGGTGGAATTGGTAGACACAAGGGACTTAAAATCCCTCGACGGTAAAATGTCGTGCCGGTCCGACTCCGGTTCTCGGCAAAAGCGCGCTTAAAACCTCTTAGGCGCGCTTTTTTTACGCCGCCCGCCGCATTCGTAATTCCTAATGCGTAATTACGCCCTACGCATTAGGAATTAAATCTCACAATAACTTCCTTGCATATATTGACCACAGACCGCGCATTTCTATAGAATGCGCGAAATCTTAAAAAATAGTTACCCTGTGCTAACTATATGGATCTGCCGTTAAGCGATGCGCAAATGCCTGACTATATTTCTTAAAAACAACAACTGTCTCTCTTAGCGGTAAAAGTTTTGCCGTACGGCGGAACTATCATTTTTATTTCGTTCCAAAATTAAGGGACGATTTAGGAGTATTTATGAAAAGTTTACAAAAAGTCATTTGTACAATTTTTCTTGCAGCTTTTGCATTCACGGGCTGCGAACTTGCAGCTGGCGGAGGAGGAGGCTCATCCCAGACGGACGGAGATGTCTCTATTGCCGTTACGGACGCCAACGGAAACGCGACAAAGCTTGACGACGGCGAGAACAGCGTAACCGTTAAGACGAGAACCGCAACCGTTACCGTCAACGCCCCTTCCGGCACGGAGGTTAAAATTGACGGCGAAATAAAAAACACAAAAGATTTAACTTTTACCAATAACGGCGACACCTTGCCCGTAGAAATAACGCTCACCGGCGCAACTCAAACCCAAAAACGGAATATAACAGTCCGCTATTACAACGGCGCAATAGAAAAGATTTTAGTGAAAAGCGAAGACGGCAAAGAATCGAACGTCGGCTGGAACAACACCGAGTTCTACGCTTCCGTCGGAACGAAAAAGGCGACGATTACCGTCAAAACCTTCGACTCTAACGACAAAATCAAAATCGACGGTACAGACGGAACTTCCAAAGAAATAGACTTCGGCAGCAAGACGGAATTGACGGTTACCGTTTCCGTAACGCACAACGGTACGCCGGAATCATATACCGGAAAGATTTACTACAGCGACCCGTCCGCTCTTCCCGTTGAAAACGTATTATCCTCTCTCAAAGTAAAAGACGCGTCCGCCTCTACGGAATACGCGCTTTTCCCGCCGTTCAACCCGAACAACACCAATTACAAAGTCGTTATTCCGGCTTCCGTTTCCAAAGTGAAAATTGAAGCGACAGCGGTCAGCGGAGTTGTTATTGACGGCGCAAAAGAATACGACTTAAACGAAGGCAACAACACGATAACCGTTACTTCAAAGCTCGCAAGCAATCCTTCCTCTGTGTATACGTATACGATTATCGCCAAAAAAGTGAAGGCGGGCGCCTCGAACAAAGCAGAACTCAAGTCGTTGACGCTTAAATCCAAAAATTTCGGAATTGAAAAGACATAGGTAAGCGCGCCGGCTGCATTCAATAAAGATACGCTGGAATACACATGCACGGCAGACGCGACTTGCGATGAATTCTATATAACTGCGGAGCCGGAAGAAGCTGACGCAGAAATGACTGTAAAAAGCGACTCTTCATCCGCAGCATTGGAAGCAAAGAAAGAAACGGTATTTAAACCGTTCAACTACGGTTTGAACACGTATACTCTTACCGTTACCGCTCCCGACGGAACGACAACGAAGACTTACACGATAAAAGCGACGCGGCAGAAGGGCAGTTTGGTGCTCAAGACGTTCAAGGGCACGGATCTCAGCGATTTCTATAGTGCGTCATTTAAGGACTACCAAAAGACAGGACAATTCGGGAGCAAGTTGTTTAAAGTCAATGTCGCAAGTTCCGTAACCAAGACAACCATTACTGCGGAGGCGGAATTTCCAGACACTACAACGATAAAGATTAAAGCGGGAGACAGCGCGGAAGAAACATTCAGTGGTTCAAAAGAAGTCGAATTGAAAAAGGACGTTACGCAGGTAACGCTTACGCTTACTTCTACGACGTTAAGCCAGACATGGGGGAATGTATATACGCTGAACATTACAAAAGGAACGGCTTCCGGCAGCTCCGAAGCGTCCCTTGAAAAACTGGAAGCGTCCTATTACGGCGGCGCAACGTTCTACGGCATCCGCTTTAATGAAACGTGGTCGCCGGACACCTTAAATTACACGCTGAAACTGCCGTCGAACATCTATGAAATCAAACTGGAAGCCAAGACGAAGGATCCGAAAGCGGTAATAGAAGGCTGGGGCGGAACGACGAATTTGATTTCAGGTCCGTTTGACAACAAAAAGGTTGAAATTCCTGTTGTTGCGGAAGACGGAACAAGAAAAACCTACTCCATTACGGTTTCGCAGTTTGATCCCGCAGCATTGAAAATCGATACGCCGCCGGAAAATACGGTTATCAACGTGTCTCAGCTGCCTTCCGGCGGATACGAGGTGAAAGGCACGTTCAGCAATGCGGAAAACAAGATTAAAGAAATATGGGTAGGTTCTTCCGGCTTACCGATTCAAGAATCGCTCGGTAAAAAATGGGTAAAAGCGACGTTGAACGGCGGAAACAAGTTCACGGCAACACTCACCCATTTGGGTGAACTTGCAAACGGCACACGGGACATTAAAGCGGTCGCCTTTAATGCTAACGATGCTGCAGTCGCCGTTGCGCGCGTGCCGGTTACCGTTACCGGCAGCACGGTTGCAGTCGGTTCCGTAAATGTGGAAATCAAACCGAACGGCTACCAGCTTCCGAGAGACGGCTCTTTGACGGTTTACGCATACGATAAAG
Source organism: Treponema sp. (assembly GCA_052169915.1). Taxonomy (GTDB): domain Bacteria; phylum Spirochaetota; class Spirochaetia; order Treponematales; family Treponemataceae; genus Treponema_D. The sequence continues at coordinate 26,799 of JBQNBN010000007.1, read as the reverse complement.
AGTACTGGAACAGGCGCGAAGATGTTGTTCTCGGCGGCTATTCCCTCAAGAGCCTTGCGGGAATCACGTTCCCGACGACTTTGCAGATACAGAACGTAACGACAAGTCATGAATGCAGAATCATTGTTGAAGTCCGTGACGGAGCCAACAGTCTTGTATACTACGGCTCTACGGATTTAAGCGTATCGCCAAATACGACGAATTCGTGCTCGGTTGATATTCGCAAAGCGCAATAAAACGCACGCGCAGGCCGCCGCCGCAAAAGCGGTTTGACTGCCCGCGCGGTGTTACCTGCGGACGGGATAAACGAGGTTTGAATGATTGAACTGCGTTCCCGCCCTGCTGCGTTTGCGTTCCGCAAACTTGCGTAAAACGTACCGTGCCCAAGGGTGGAAAACTGCGTGCAAAAGGGGCGGATTAACACGTTTCGCAAATGCAAAACGTGTAGCGGACAGAAACTCCGTTAAAGGCTTTTAGACACGTTTTCCCGTCCGCCGCATTCGTAATTACGCCCTACGCATTAAATCCCGCAATACCCTCCCTGCATATATTGACCACAGACCGCGCAATTCTGTAGAATGCGCGAAATCTTAAAAAATAGTTACCCTATGCTAACTATAATGAATCTGCCGTTAAGCGATGCGCAAATGCCTGACTATATTTACTAAAAACAACAACTGCCTCTCTTAGCGGTAAAAGTTTTGCCGTACGGCGGAACTATCATTTTTATTTCGTTCCAAAATTAAGGGACGATTTAGGAGTATTTATGAAAAGTTTACAAAAAGTCATTTGTACAATTTTTCTTGCAGCTTTTGCATTCACGGGCTGCGAACTTGCAGCGGGCGGAGGAGGAGGCTCGACGCAGACGGACGGCGACGTATCGATTACCGTTACGGACTCAACCGGAACCGAGACGAAACTTGCTGGCGACGAGAACAACGTAACCGTTAGAACAAGAACCGCAACCGTTACCGTCAACGCCCCTTCCGGCACGGAAGTTAAAATTGACGGAGAAATAAAAACATCAAAGCAATTAAGTTTTACCCAAAACGGTGAAACGCAGCCGGTAAAAATAGCGTTTGCTAGCGCAACTAAAACCGGAGAGCGAGAAATAAGCGTCCGGTATTACATCGGCGCAATAGAAAATATCATAGTAAAAGACGAAAACGGCAAAGAATCAAAGGCATCATGGAACAACACGAGCTTTGTCGCTTCCGTCGGAACAAAAAAAGCGACGCTTACCGTCAAAACCTTTGGCGATAAAGGCGCGGTAAAGATCGACGGTACGGACGGCAATTCCAAATCGATAGAATTTACCGGCAGCACGGTCGAAATACCGGTTACCGTTTCCGTATCGCTCGACGGCAACAATGAATCGTTCACCGGAAAGATTTACTACAGCGACCCTGCCGCTCTTCCCGTTGACAATGTACTGACGTCTCTCAAAATAACGGACGCCTCAGTGCCTTCTACAACATACGCGCTTATTCCTCCGTTTAATCCTGACAATACGAATTATAAAGTCGTTATTCCTTCCTCCGGTGCGTCAAAAATTAAAGTTGAAGCGACGGCTGCAACCGGAATTGCGATTGACGGCACGGAAGAACGCGACTTAACTACCGGAGACAATACGATAACCGTAACTGCGCGGCTTGTAAGCAATATGTCTTCCGCGCATACCTATAAAATTCTTGTAAAAAAGGTTGCGGCAGGGGCGTCGACCAATGCGGATCTCAAATCATTGAAGCTTCAAGCAAAATACATCGACATTCCGCATAATTGGGTTACCGCACCTGCAGAATTCAATAAAGGTACAACCGAATATACGTGCGAGGCGGATACGTATTCCAATGAACTGTATATAACTGCGGAAACGGAAGAATCCTCCGCGGTCATGACGGTTACACACGATTCTGCAATTACTGCATTGGAGCAGAATCAGGAGACGAAATTTACGCCGCTCAAACACGGCTTGAACACGTATGTCATCACCGTTACTGCGCCCGACGCCGTAACAACCAAAACATACACCGTAAAGGCGACGAGAAAAGAAGGAAGCTACGTTCTCAAGTCATTCAGCGCGACGGGCACCGTAGATTTCTACACCCCCGCTTTCAATGATTACAAAAAGAAGGGAACGTTCGGTACCAAAACATTTGACGTTTACTCTTCAAACACAGCTACATCGACTACAATCCGCGCAGAGGCGGAATTCCCTGCATCCACAACAATAAAAATTAAAGTAAAAGCGGGTAAAACAGAAACAGAAGAAGACTTCACCGGTACAAAAGAAGTTTCGCTTACGGAACCGGAGACGCGCGTACAGCTGATACTTTCTTCTACGGCGATAACGCCCGACGAATTCTCGCCCCGTACGTATACCTTGAAGATTAATAAACCCTCCGCAACGGGAAGCGACGATGCAACGCTTAAAAACTTGCAAGTTTCCTACTTTGATGGCTTCAGATATATCGGTCAGCGCTTTAATGAAACATTTAATCCCAATACGACGGATTACACGGTGCAGCTGCCGTCCGGCGTAAAGGAAATTAAAGTCGACGCGGAGAAAAACCATTCAAAAGCGGGAATTGAAGGCTGGTTCGACTCCTCCGACTTGTTCTTTGGACCGTTTGACAACAAGAAAATTGAAATTCCTGTGGTTTCGGAAAACGGAACAAGAAAAACCTACTCCATTACGGTTACGCAGGAGAAGCCCGTTTCTTTGACAATCAATATGCCTCCGGCTGACACGGTTATCAATGTATCATCGTTGTCTGCCGACGGTTACGAAGTAAAAGGCTCGTTTACCAATGATGAAAACGCAATAAAAGAAATATGGGTCGGCTCTTCCGGCTTGCCGATTCAGCAAGAGCTCGGTAACAAGTGGGTAAAAGCGACGATTGACAGCAGCAATAAGACGTTTACGGCAAAACTTACCACTTTGAAAGACTTGCCGAACGGCGCGCGGGATATAAAAGCAGTCGCCTTTAATGCGGGCGATGCCGCTATTGCCGTTGCGCGCGTACAGATTACCGTGCAAGGCAGTTCAGTGGCGTTCAATTCCGTCAATGCGGAAATACAGCCGAACGGCAATGTGCTTCCGAGCGACGGTACATTGACGCTTTACGCCTTTGATAAAGAATATTGGTACAAAAAAGAAAATGTTGTTTCAGGCTATATACAAAAGCCTCTCGCGGGAATTGCTTTCCCGACAACGCTTTCAGTACCGGGCGTTACGGCTAATCGTGAATCCCTTATGTATCTTGAAATTCGCGACAGCTTAGGCAGTCTCGTGTTCTACGGCAAAGCGGAATTAAACGTATCGCCGAACACAACAAATACCTGCAAAATCGAGGTTCAGCGGGCGCAATAAAACGCGCGCGCAGGCAGTCTGTGGCGGACGGGATAACAAGGTTTGAATGATTGAACTGCGTTACCGTCCGCACCGCGTTTGCGTTCCGCAAACGTGCGAAATGTAAACGTGGACGAAAATTGTACAGATAAGCTGGGATTCCAACGGGCGGCAGTCCTTTGGTCGTGCCCAAGAAAGGCGGCGGACTGCTTTTCATGAATAAGAGATATTAAAATGTTTACCAAGGGAGACAAAACGATGAAAATAAAATTTTGGAGCGCGCGCACACTAAAAGCGGCTCTGCTTGCGGCGGCGGTCGGAGCGGGGCTTGCGGCGTGCGGCACGGGATTCGATGAAACGAAAAACAAAACGGGAGACACGAAAATCACCCTTCCCGCTCTCGCGGAACGGGAAGCGATAACCAAAGATGAGATTTTAGGCGCATACAAAGGCATGATCGACGTATCGATGTCCGGCAAAGTGCAGGGCACGCTTACGGAAATGCCTAAAGTGGAAAAGTTTGCGTCTGGAACGACCGGTTTTACGGTTAAGCGTACCGAATACCCTTTTATGCCCGTCGATATCGGCTATTCGTTTAGTGAAATTACGTTGACGGAAAACATGGCGGACAAAACAGTCAAGTTTACTGGTGAGAACGGAGAAGCGCGTTCGTTTGCAAGAGGCGTTCAAGACGCGGGAAGCGCGTGGAGCCATAACACCAAAATAGAAGGCTCTTTTTGTAAAAAAGACGGAAAGATATACGTAACCTACCGCGTTGACTTTAGCACGGATGATTTAAAAAAGGCGTTTAAGGTCCCCGGTGACCACAACAATTTATTTTGCCAGATGGACGCCGGAGTAATGACCGCCAAAGCAAAGTAAAAGCAATAGCGCAATCCGCATAAAAAAGCCGCTTCTTTTAAGGAAGCGGCTTTTTTTATCTCCGTAAAGCGGAGCGGCAGGATAAGGAACGCGGAAACTGCGCTAAAGCAAGTCGTCACCGCGCGGCTCCGCGCCCTGCGCTCAGTTAGTGGCCGTCGTCTATATCAAACGTATACTGAACGGCGGACGTATTTGACGGCTTCAAGCGGTGCGAATAATAAACGCCCTCCGCATTCACGCCGATTTCGTAATCCGTATCCGTGCGGAGCCCGTATAAGTCCACGACGCCGGTTGCGTTTGTTGCGGCGCAGGCGGCGCACACGCCGCTCTTCGCTTCATACACCCATATCCGCATTGACGGATTGCCGTGTTTCTTCACCGCGATTTTTACCGGATTTTCGCAATACACGCTTCCGACTGCGGGAACAGAGTTCTCTTTGACCGCCTTTGCCGCGTTCAAGACGTTTACGCGCCCGTAGCCGTACCATTTTGAATAGCCGCGCGAGTCATAACGTCCGTAAATGGAACCCTTATCGATTTTATCCGCCGTCCGTTCCAAAATCGTTTTAAGCTGATAGCCCGTAAGATTCGGATTGATGGAAAGCAGATAGGCGATTGTTCCCGTTACGAACGGCGTCGCCATCGAGGTGCCGCTCAGCCAGCGGTAAGTCTTTTTCACGTCGTCGGACGCGTAGTTTGACCAGTTGTTGCCGCCGTTGCCCACGCTGTAAATGCTCTCGCCCGGCGCGCACACGCTCATCCACGAACCTCCGTTGCTGAATCCCGCGCGCGTATCGTACATCGTTGTCGCGCCGACTGCCAAAACGCCCTGCAGCGCGGCGGGAAAAGAAGAAAGCGTTTTGCCGTTGTTTCCCATCGCGATAACCGGCAGCACGCCCGCCGCAAGCGCCTTGTTCATCATTTCGACTTCATACGGAGCCATGATATAGCCGCCGAGCGATATATTGACCGGAACCGTCGCCTGCGTAAGCTTGGGCGACTGTTTTACTTCTTCCGGCAAGCCCCTAAAAACTTCAACATTGCGCTCGGAAAGCTCTTTTCTCAATTCCGCAATGATGTCCGCAAGGTCTCCCAAACACGAATACGTTGAATATTCGGTGCCGCCGCTAGAACCCAGTCCGCGATAGGAAATTATTTTTGTGTTCGCGTGAGAAACGCCGCAAATTCCCTTATTGTTATTGCCGACTGCCGCAATCGTGCCCGTGCAGTGCGTACCGTGTCCTACGTCATCCCAGTTTTCATTCGGCGGAACGACTATGTGCGGTTTGTATTTCTGCGCGCTTCCCCTATGCAGAGAAGATTTTTGAAACCAGACGATGGACTTTCCGTCCGCATCGAAAAAATCCTCGTGCAGGGTGTTGACGCCCGTATCGACGATTGCCGCGATAACGGGATGTACCGCGTCATGCGCGTCGTACTCTGCAAAGGCTTCAAGCGCGTGCGCCGCAGTTAAGCCCCAATCCAGTTTGAGCGCGCCGGGGTCTTCGTTCAAATTGCCCTGCTGCGTACCGAAGGGCGTTACAACCGCGTCTTCTGCGCGGGCGCGGCGGTAATTATTGCCGTAGTCGGTATCGTCTTCCGTAAAGGCAGGCGCGGGGCTGTAATAATCCGGCTGAGCGTACAATGCGCCCTCAAGCGCGCGGACTTTTTCGCGGAAAGCGCGCGCGTCGGACTCCGTACGCACCAAAAAGTACGTATATCCGTCCTGCATCGCCGCCTCCGAAACAATCTCCGCGTTGAGCGCGGCAAACTGCGCGCGGTCAAAGGAAGACGCCGTCTTTACAATCGAATAGCCCTCGCGGACGGACGCGTCTACGCCGTCGGGCTCCTGCGCGCGGATAATCGCTTCCGCATTAAAAATTGCTCCTCCCGCTTTGCCGCCGGAGCCGTTTTCTTTTTGAAAACCGCCGCCTGCGCCGTCATTTACGTTTGCCGCGCAGCCGATAAACGCCGCCGCGCACGCTGCAAGCGCAGCTTTTCCCATTCGGGAATGTATCTTTCGTATCATCGTTGTCCCCTCTGTTATTCATCCGCAATTTTAAAATAAAACTGCCCGTTCGAACTTGCCGCATAGCGCAGTCCGTTTACAAAACTTTCCGACGTGCTCAAAGGACTGGGAATAATCTTTCCGTCCTTGTCATGACTTCGCCAGATTGCCGCAAAAACCGCCGGTTCGTCGTCGTAGGCGTCGGCGGGCTTTTTGCCCCAGTTAAAAATGTCCCACGCGTACGTGTAGCCCGTTTTATATTCGATATTTTGATACTGCGGGTGATTAAAGCCCTTTATCTGCAAATATTTGGGCTGAATCGTAACAACGCCGTCTTTGTAGGTGAGCAAGTCGTCTTCCGTAAGCGACTGGTCAACCCATCCGCGCTGTTTGAGTTCTTTGAGCGTAAGCTCAAGAAGCTGATTGCCGTTTGCAAACTGCAAACTCAGCAATTCTCCCGCAGGAGCCTTTAAGTCCGCCGTTATTTTTCCGGCAAAAACGATTTGACTGACGGAGTCCTTTTGCGTGATGAGCAGTCCGAACGAAAAATAGTCGGCAAGCTTTTTTTCCCAGATTTCAGGATTGGTCAGCTTGAATGAAAAGCGCATGTCATTGAGCGCGGACTTTTTTACGCTGCCGTTATCGCTCGGCTCCGTGAGCGCAATCGTATTCGCGGGCAGGAGGCAGGCGGGAGCAATCGGGGATTCAAGATGATTGTTCGTGTCGGTAAAGATGGAAACCATGTACTCGTAGGTTACGCCCTCTTCAAGAGACGAACTGGTGTCATAGCCCTGATGAAAGCCGCGGTACGCTTGGAACTGCGGCGAAAGATTTTGCGGTCCGCTGTAGTCTTTGGCGTACTGCTTACGGTCAATGAAAATCCACGGAGTTGTGCCCTGCTTGCGGCGGTAAATATTGAAGCCGCGTATCGGCAAATCCTGCGACGCATAATCTTTTACGCGGAACCACAAAATGACGTTATGGGAAGTGGACGCGGAAGCGAATTGCGCGCCGTCCGGAGCTTCCGCCTGCAGTTCGTAAAACGGAAAGCGGTTCGGCGTTTCGTCTGAAAACAGACGCAGCGAATACGGATAGCGGTGCATTTCAACGCGGAAGCCTTCTATCTTTGCGCCGGAAAGCGTTTTCAGCGCAGGCCATTGCTCTTTGAATTGAACGGAGTTTATATGCCGCTCGACGCGGTTACCGGCAACGTCGTAGGCGGTGATAACCAGCGTATTCGTTTCATTGGAAAGGGAAATATCGTCGAATGAAAAAAGCGCCGTGCACTTCCAGCTGCCGTCGGCGTTTTGCTCGCACGCCGGAGAGACTTGAGCGACGCTGTTGCGCGACGTTGCCGAATTGCCGATTGCAAACGCGCAGCCGAAGTTATCGATATTCGGTACTTGCTGAATGACGCGCGACGGCGCGCGGAACACCACTTGCAAAGTCGTTTTTTGAGCGGGTTCGCTTTTCCACATACCGCCGTCGGCAAACGGCTTTCCGTTGAACAGAACGGATTCTACCGTCGGCGCAAGCGTTTGGGCGCCGCGCTGCGGTTCTCGCTGGAACATCGTAAGCGTTTGCAGCGGTTCGTTTTCTTTAACGTAGTAATTTTCAACGGTGGACGCGGCGCGTTTATCCTTTTCGCCTTCCAGACAAAAATCGAATCGCTGCTTCTTTTGCAAAACGAGCGTCGCGCTGCCATTTTCAACTGAGAGACGGCTGTAGCGCGCGTTTTTTGTGCCTGCCTCGTACACCGTGAGCGTCGTCGTTCCCGAAAGCGGCTCGCCGCCGACGGAGTCAAGCACTTTTACCTGCACTTGCGCATACGTTCCGTCAAGTTGCGCCGTTCCCGTTCCAACCGAACAGGAAAGAACAATGTCCGCCAATACCGACGCGCCGCAAAACGCCGCGCACCGTTTGATAAGAGTTTTCATATTTCTCCTTACACAACAAAAAATTCTAAAACCTCAAAGCCCCTTCAAGCGCTTAAGCCGCGCTCTCCGTCCGCACGCGTCCGCTGCGTTTATACTATAGTAAAAAGAATTCCAAAAACGCATGGAGACGGAAGTTAGCGCAGGGTAACTTTTGAATTGGCGCGCATTCTACTTAAATGCCTGCGCGCTCGTCAATAGAAATTGAGCGGCGCGGAGGCGCATAACATCCGCTCATTCGTCTTTTGAAGAAATTATGAGACGGATTCTCAATAGTTAGCGTGCGCTAACTACTTGCCCATTAGGAAGGAAATTTTTATAATTCGTTTTATGCGGCTCAGGTTACACTCCTCTGCCGCATTATTTTTAATGTACAGGAGGTCAGAAATGACTCAAAACGTAGGAAATTCTTCCGCAAGAACTTTCTTGGGAAGAATGGGGCGTAAAGCCCTGTTGTTGGGGAGCGCGGCTCTTGCTTTCGCGCTCCTTTTTTCATGTAAAACCGACGCGGGCGAAGAAACTCCGACTTCGAAATCCAAAAAGGATGACGCGGCGGGGTTTGAAATCATCTACATCTTAGACGGCGGAACGAACAACGCGGACAATCCCGCCAAATACACCGAAAAAGACTTGCCCTTAACGCTCAAAGCCCCGTCAAAAGCGGGGTTTACGTTTGAAGGCTGGTTTACCAGCGCATCGTTTACTCAAAAATCGGAAACGATTGCAAAAGGCGCGACCGGCAAAAAGACTTTCTACGCAAAATGGGCGGTAGTCGGCGGAGCGCAGTACACCGCGCGCCACAAATGGGAAAAAGCGGACGCCGTCGGTTACGACGATACGGACGTTAAATTGACCGGCAAAGCGGGTGAAGACACAAAAGTCGTTGCGGAGACAAAAGAAGGGTTCCACTTGAGTGCAACAAAGCACCCGGGCGGCGCGGTAACGCAGCAGAAAGTCAAAGCGGACGGTTCGACGGTCGTAGAGATTTTCTACGACAGAGACCAAATCACGCTCACCTTTGACGCGGCTGGCGGAAGCGCAGTCCCCGAGCAAAAAGGCAAGTTCGGCGCGACGCTGCTTGCTCCGGTAAATCCGACGAAAACAGGCTTTACCTTTGCCGGCTGGGAGCCGCCGCTGCCGCAAAAATTCCCCCTGCACGATATGAAATACACCGCAAAATGGACGGCAAACGCTCCGGGAGCCGCAGCGCAGTACACGGTAAACCACTGGACGCAGAAGTTAAACGGCAAGAACGCCGCTCCCGATATGCCGCACGACGCGACGAATTACGAACAGCATGCAAGCAAAAAACAAAGCGGCGCGGTCGGAACAAAAACGAATGCGCAAGCGGAAAGCATTGAAGGCTTTTCCGCACCCGCTTCCGTCACGCAGGAGACGATCAAGGCTGACGGCTCAACGGTGGTAAATCTTTACTATACGAGAAAAAGCGTAACGCTCACGTTCAAGGCTGAAGGCGGAACGCCTGCTTCGCAGGCAGTCTCCGGCAAGTTCGGCGAAACGCTGCCGACGGATAAACCCGTAACGCCGACAAAGACGGACGGCGGAAAGTTCAGCACGTGGTATCCCGTGCCGCCCGCAACGTTCCCCGCAGCGGACGCGGAATTTACGGCAAACTGGACAACGCTGAAAGAAATTGAAGTTACGCACCTGCCGAACAAAACCGTCTACGCAAAAGGCGAACCCTTTGCCCCGGCTGGGCTGCAAGTTAAAGCGAAGTACGAGGACGGCAGCTCCCGCATTTTGATGAACAGCGAATACACGACGGATTTTGATACGGTAGCAGCAACTGCCGGAGAAAATAAAGACGTTACCGTTACGTACATGGGCAAAACGGCGACGTTCAAGGTGAGCGTAAAAGAGCCGGTTACGAACGGCGTTGCAGTCGGCGATATCGTTGACGCAAAGAACCCGACGGACATCAAAACGTATAAGCCCAACGACTTCACAAAACCGGAAGCGAGCGCTCCAAAAACCTCGTATTACGTTGTCGTCTCCGTCAGCGGCGCGGAGTATACGGCGATACGACTCCTTGATAATGGCGCGGGCACGGTGGAGTTGAAGCACAATCTCACTTCGACCTACAGTTTCTTATATAGTACTTTAACTGAAAAGAGACCTGCAAAACAAAACATAAAGGATACAGTAGACGCAAAAGATAAAATCATTACTGCATACGACAAAATCGGCTTAACACTCGGAGCGGATGTAAAATCATTCGACGTAAGTAAATTTTACTATTATGACGAGAGCGGTCTTAATTGGTATGACTATAGTACTAATAACCCTGTCCCATTTACTCAATGGAGCAACAGAGATTTCATTCCCGTTGTCGTACGGACATTTACAAAAAAATAACCTCTCCTGAAAACCAATTGCGAATGAAGCGTTGCTCATTCGCAGTTATGTGGACTGCAACAAACCGTGGTTGAAACCGCTTACGGATTTTGCAGTCCACCCCGCTTTTTTCCCGCAAGTTTTGCGGGCGGCAGAGAATGCAATGCGAAAGATTGCGTGGAGCTCCCGCCCTATCGAGTTTTTATCTAACAATAAAAACTCGTAGCAAACGGTACTTTGTTAAATCTTCCAACCCCATTTTCCCGCAAGTTTTTGCTCAAAGCAAAAACTTGAAGCGGGCGTAACTATTTTCTATCTAATAACTCCTTTTCATTCGCCCGCGAGCGTTTGCCGTTATCATTGAACAAATTATCTTTAATGATTATATTTTGCGCACTTAGGCAGTGGGAGCACTATTTAAGCAATTTGTCGTACTATGGTCATTTTGTGATAAATCAAAACGTATTGCAAAAGAACGGAATGGAATATGCCGCCGGCAGCGGAAAACGCAAAAACGGCGGCGCGCATTTGAATTTTAAAAAGGCGGTCTTATGGAACAGAGTCAGCTTTCGGACGAAGAAATCATACCGATTAGAATAGGAATTGACGTCGGGTCGACGACGGTAAAAATTGCCGTACTCGACGATGACGACAACATCATTTACGCGGATTACCAACGGCACCGCGCCGATATCCGCAACACGATTATCAGCGTCGTAAACACGGCGTTCGATGAAATCGAAGGGCGCTTTCCGGCAGGCGCAAATCAGACTATTTCAGTCAAAGTTACCGGTTCGGGAGGGCTTTCGGTTTCGCAATGGCTGAACATTCCCTTTATTCAAGAAGTGATTGCCGCGACGACAGCCGTAAAAAAATTGATTCCGGAGACGGACGTCGTTATCGAACTCGGCGGAGAAGACGCCAAAATCACGTATTTCAAAGGCGGAATTGAACAGCGCATGAACGGCTCGTGCGCAGGCGGAACGGGGGCGTTCATCGACCAAATGGCGGCGCTCCTTGAAACCGACGCGACGGGCTTAAACAAAATCGCCGCCGACGCAACGACTATCTATCCGATTGCCGCCCGCTGCGGCGTCTTTGCTAAAACCGACGTGCAGCCGCTCATCAACGAAGGCGCGCGCCGCGAAGACATCGCCGCATCCATCTTTCAAGCGGTCGTAAATCAGACGATTTCGGGGCTTGCCTGCGGAAAACCCATCCGCGGAAACGTCGCTTTTTTGGGCGGCCCCCTGCACTTCCTCAACCAACTGCGCGAACGCTTTATTCTCACGCTTAAACTCACGCCGGAAGAAACCATCGTTCCCGATAACTCGCAGCTTTTTGTTGCGGCAGGCTCGGCTTTTTCCGCCGAACGGGAACTTTCCGCCGCTGGAGAGGAAAACAAAAACGGTTTTCCGACCATCGCCTCATTCCGCAAAAGCCTTAAAAATCTTGTGGGCGCCGAACTTTCGGAAGTCCAGCGGCTTGATCACCTTTTTGACACGGAAGAAGAACTGGAAGAATTCAGAAAACGGCATGCCGGGGAAAAAGCCGCGCGCGCTCCGCTTGAAAGCGCTTCCGGCCCCGTCTTTTTGGGACTTGATTCCGGTTCCACGACGACAAAAGCCGTGCTCGCCGACCGGCACGGGCGCATTCTCTGGGACTTTTACGCGTCCAATCAGGGAAGTCCCGTTGAACTTGCAGTCAAAGTGCTCAAGGACTTGTACCGCATTCTCCCCAAAGACGCGTATATCGCGCGCGCCGTTTCCACCGGCTACGGAGAAGCCTTGTTTCAGGCTGCGCTCGGCGTTGATTCCGGCGAAGTTGAAACGATTACGCATTTCCGCGCGGCAAACTTTTTTGTTCCGGGCGTAGAGTTCCTCCTCGACATCGGCGGGCAGGACATGAAATGTCTTCAGATAAAGGACGGCGCGATTGTTTCCATTCAGTTGAATGAAGCGTGCTCCGCCGGCTGCGGCAGTTTTCTTGAAAACTTTGCGCGCACCATGGGAATGGACGTCCGAGAATTCAGCAAAATCGCTTTGCTTGCAGAAAAGCCCGTCGACTTAGGCAGCCGCTGTACCGTCTTTATGAACAGCCGCGTCAAGCAGGCGCAAAAAGAAGGCGCCGCCGTCGCCGATATTTCAGCCGGACTTTCGTATTCGGTTATCAAAAACGCGCTTTTTAAAGTTATAAAACTCCGCAACGCCGGCGACATCGGAAAAAAAGTCGTCGTGCAGGGCGGCACGTTCAATAACGACGCGGTTTTACGCGCCTTTGAAAAGATTTCCGGCGTGGAAGTCTTCCGTCCCGACGTCGCGGGTCTCATGGGCGCGTACGGTTCCGCGCTCATCGCCTGCGACCAATGGCGCGACCTTACGGCTCCCAAACCCGGAGCACCTGAGTTCGTGGTGCGCGACGTGCGTTCGAACATCGCGACGCTCGATGAACTTGAGCAGTTCCACGTGGATTTGCAGCTCCGCCGCTGCGGCAAATGCCAAAACAACTGTCTTCTTACGATAAACGCGTTCAACACCGGCAGTGAAAACCGCCTCTTTGTTACCGGCAACCGCTGCGAAATCGGCGCGGAGATTGGAGGCGACGTCATCGACGCAAGCAACAAGAAGAATACCGCCGTCGCCGATGCGGGCGAAAAAATGCCCAATCTCTTTGAATGGAAATACAAACGCTTGTTCGGCTACGTTCCGCTCAAAGCCTCTGATGCTCCGCTGGGAGAAGTCGGCATTCCGCGCGTGCTGAATATGTATGAAAATTATCCGCTGTGGTTTACGTTTTTTACAAAACTCGGCTTCCGCGTGCGGCTGTCTCCGCGTTCGACAAAAAACATCTACGAAAAAGGAATCGATACCATTCCTTCCGAGTCCGTGTGCTATCCGGGAAAGATTACGCACGGGCACGTCGCGTCTCTTTTGCAGCAGGGCGTGAAATTCATCTTTTACCCGTGCGCGCCCTACGAACTGCAGGAAGACAAGGGCGCGGGCAATCACTACAACTGTCCGATTGTAACCAGTTACCCCGAAGTGCTCCGCAACAACGTAGACGCGCTCCGGCAGGATCCCGACGTGCTGTACATGAATCCGTTTTTGCCGATTTACGACAAAAAGCGGCTCGGCGAACGCTTGTACGAAGAATTGAGCGTTCATTTTCCTTCGCTGACGCAAGCGCAGATTGAAGACGCGGTTGAAGATGCATGGCAGGAGCAGTTGAAGTTCCGAAAAGACACGCAGGAAGCCGGAGAAGAAGCGATTGAGAGGCTCATACGCGCAGGCGGAAGCGGCATTGTGCTTGCAGGCCGTCCCTATCACGTCGACCCGGAAATCAATCACGGCATCCCTGAAATGATAAACGGACTGGGGCTTGCAGTCTTTACGGAAGACAGCGTCGCCCACCTCGGAAGCATTGAACGCCCTATGCGCATTGTCGACCAGTGGGTGTATCACAACCGTCTGTACCGTGCGGGCGCTTTCGTTTCCGAAATGCCGAATTTGGAACTTGTCCAGTTGACGAGTTTCGGCTGCGGTCTTGACGCGGTTACTGCCGACCAAGTAGACGAAATTATGAAGTCGAAAGGCAAAATGTACACGCTCATCAAAATTGACGAAGGCTCGAACCTCGGCGCAGTCAGAATTCGCATACGCTCCTTGATTGCCGCGGTCAAAGAGCGTCAGCGCAGCAACAACAAGCCCGCCGTCAAGTCCGCCGCGTATCACCGGAAGATTTTTACCAAAGAAATGAAATACACCCACACGATACTGGGGCCTCAACTTTCTCCTATGCATTCGGTGTTTTTGCAGCGGGCGTTCCGGTACAGCGGCTACAATTTGGTCATTCTGGATTCAATCGCCCCCAAAGCCGTCGACGCGGGATTAAAATACGTCAACAACGACGCGTGCTATCCGTCCATTCTCGTTGCGGGGCAGATGATTGCCGCGCTTGAGTCGGGAAAATACGACTTAAATCACACGTCGCTCATCATATCGCAGACGGGAGGCGGTTGCCGCGCGACAAACTACATCGGATTTATCCGCCGCGCCTTAAACGACGCGGGATGGAGTCACATTCCAGTCCTCTCGTTGAGCGCGCAGGCGTTTGAAACCAATCCCGGCTTTAAGGTAACGCCGGTTTTGCTTCACCGTATGCTGATGGGAATTATGATCGGCGACTTATTGATGCGCGTCTTGTACCGCACGCGCCCGTATGAGGCGGTTAAAGGTTCGGCGAATGCGCTTTATGAAAAATGGAGCGCGCACGCGGAAAAGCAGCTCAAGTCGCTTTCGTTTATCGGCTACCACCGGCTTTTGAAAAACATCGTCAAGGACTTTGACAATCTGCCGCTTTTGCCGGTCAAAAAACCGCGCGTGGGCGTCGTCGGAGAAATTTTAGTCAAATTCCACCCGACTGCAAACAATCAGATTGTTGAAACGATTGAAAAAGAGGGCGCCGAATGCGTTATGCCCGATCTTGCGGACTTTTTTGCGTATTCGTTCAGCACGGGCATTTTCCGCCACGAGGAACTTGCGTTCCCCAAAAAAACGGAACGCAACGCGCGGCTTTTGGTGTGGTTCCTTGAACGCTACCGCGTGCAGATGAAAAAATACTTAAAAGCAAGCCGCCGCTTTGACGCTCCGTCTTCCATTTACGAATTGATGGACGGCGTAAACGACATCGTAAAACTCGGCAACATCACCGGCGAAGGCTGGTTCTTGACGGCGGAGATGGTCGAGCTCATTCAAGAGGAAGTTCCGAGCATCGCCTGCGTTCAGCCGTTCGCCTGCCTTCCGAACCACGTTACGGGCAAGGGCATGATAAAGGAATTGCGCCGCCGTTTTCCGGGCGCGAACATCAGCGCAATCGACTACGACCCGGGTTCAAGCGAAGTCAATCAGCTTAACCGCTTAAAACTGCTGCTTTCCAATGCGCCCGCAGGCAAACACCCCGATGAAGACGAGTTCGGCATTATCGTCAATCCCGACGGAACGAAGACGCGTCCCGAAGTCCGCCTTGCCGCGGGCGCCGCGCCCGTTTCCGCGCAGGAACCGAGTTTACTCGCCGCCGTTCCCGCCGCAAACATGGGCATATTGACTTCAGTCCCGCTCAAGCGGGTAAAAGCGCAACGCGCGCGGAGGATTGTAAATGAAAAAGAAGATTGCTGCGTTCTTTAAGTGCGCGCTGATTTTGTTCAGCGCAGGGCTTTTTGCCGAATACAATAAATTCGGCGTGCCGGATTCCTCTGAAATCCGCAAAGACTTGGTTGAAACGTGGTTTGAAGCCCCGCTTTCCATGACGCGGCTCCACCGTCCCCAAATCCGCGAAAACGGCGTCGGACAAAAGTTTCAAATCCGGCTTGAGGAAACGGAAGAGGCGTTCAACGTGTTTGTCGCTCCGTTTGCGCGCATGGAAGTCGACGTGTATTCCGACAAGGGAAAGTCGACTGTATTGCAGGAAGTTTTTCCCGGCGACGGAGCCGGCTCGTGGCTGCTTTCGCGCAGTAAAAAGACCGGAAATCCGTCATTCATCCGCTATTATTTTGCCGCCGACAGCGACGTGTACGTGCAGTTTGTGCCGTCGGGCAAAACTGCCTACGCGGATTTTATCGTCTACGGACTGTATGCCGCGCGCGGCGTGCCGACAGGGCTGCCCTTTTCGCGTTTTTACGGCGCTTCATTCGATGAAATTGTGCGTTGGACGGGCGACCGCCTCCCGTGGAAGTACGCGCAAATTTATACCGACGGCTATCACGCCTCGCGCCAGATGATAAATTACATCCGCGAACGGCAGCCGGCGATTTTGTACACGGAAGACGCCATGTACGACGAAAACGGCAAATCCGTTTTTATTTCGACCGGAAAAGCCCGTCCTGTCCGCCCCGACGAAAACGGCAAACTTGCGCTTTCAGGCGCAGGCTTCCTCAAGTGGATTGCGGACGGCATTCTTGAGCCTTTGACCGGCGGACGGCTCAAGCGCGAGCCGCTTTTGGTGCAGACCGTTTCGTACAAGGATACGGGATTTCAAGGCATTCTCTCGCAGGATTACGACATTTCTTTTTCTCTCGACTGGATACGCAATATTGCGGCGGCGGTTTACTCCGTCCGCACGGGGCACACCTACCTTTACAACGAGTCAGGCGTAGACGTTTCTATAGAACCGTTTTCCGCGGAGATGACGCCGCAGGGAATAAAAAACGTTTCCGGTTTTATAAAAGATACCGGCTACACGATGACGTCGCTCAAGCCGCTATTGTACGTTCTTGCCGCTTCGGAACCGGAGACGTTTTACTTTGCCGCCGTCCGCGAAACCGACCGCCGCTCGACTCCCGAAGTGCGGGTCTTCAACGAATGCGCGGTTATTTTTCCGTATTTCGATGAAAAAGGACGATTCCAGTGCGCGGTGTTTAAAGACGGCGCGGAGATTTCTTTTGACCGCTTTTACAGCCGCTACTTTAAGGAGTTTGTTTTTCTTACGCGCGCGCGCTGCTCGGAACAGTTTTTTCCGGATTAAAATAGACGCACGCAGGCGGGAGAAATGAGTTTGACGGATCTTAGCGAAGTTCCCGCCTGCTGCAGCGGACGGGATAAACGAGGTTAAATGATTGAACTGCGTTCCCATCCGCAACAAGTTTGCGTTCCGCAAACTTGCGTAAAACGTACCTTGCCCAAAGGTGGAAACTTGCGGTAAAACAGGTTTATAATTGTAGTGGCAAAATTGCGGCGGACGGTCGTTCCTTCTGACGCTGCAAATCCGGTTCGATGGTCTTAAAAAAAGTTTAAGCCCGCGCGAGTTTTTCATAAGAGAACTCTCGCGGGCTTAATAAATTTTGCATAAGAGATTGCGTTCTGCCCGACACACATGATATGCGCGCAGACAAAAGCCCTCCGGCACCAGTTTCACCAAATAACAACGAGAAAAAATTTATGCAAGTTTCGCAAATGCGAAACTTGAAGCGGACGGAAACTATGTTCAGTCTTTTAGGCCTCGTTTTCCCGTCCGCCCGCCTGCCTAGAATACATTGACGCGGATTCCCTCTGATATTTGTGGAATGAGATTTTTGATTGACGCGTTATCGCCGACGTCGGTCGGGATGAACCACAGCGAAAATTCCGTGTACAACGAAAACGAACTGAACATCTTAAACTTCGGGAACGTCGCTTTGGGGAATTCGATTTGTCCGAGCAAGGCGGACAAAATCTGCGGTTTTCCGCTGTTCGTTTCGTTAAACCGCGTAAAATTCGCGCCGATGGCAAAGTTCGCCGAAAGCCAGTCCCAGTCGCGTCCCAAAAACGAAGAAAACGGAATCCTGCCGACGTTCGCAAGAATTTTCAGTCCAATCACGTTGTCGCCGCCGTAGCGCAGGTTCGTCAGTGAAAAAACGTCCCGCTGCTTTTGCGTAAACTGTCCCCACTGCACCTGCACTTTTACGTTGTCGTCAAAAAAGGTGAGCCCCATTCCGATGTCGAATAAAGTCGCGCCCCAAAAGTTCACGTCCAGATACAGCCCTTGAATGAACGACGGCAGTTGATACGACGCTTTGTCTCCCTTCCGCAGCGTAAGTTTTACGTCCTCCAACTCCACGTTGTCGCTTGCAAGCCCCGAAAACGCCAATTCCTGATTGTACCTGCCGCCGGAACCCGGAGAAATGAGACGAATCTCAGGTTTTGTCCCGTCGATTCTGATAATCGTGCGTTCAATGCACGTCTCCCCGTTTTGCATCGTCGCCTTCACCAGCATAAAGTGGTAGCCTTCCGGCATATCAAGGTTTTCAATGCGCCGCTTCCACTTGCCGGAGCGCGACACGCGCTTAAACGTCCTGCCGTTGTCAAAACTCACTTCAACTTTGGAAACCTTTTTGCGGCTTATCTCGCGCTTTTTCTCTTTCGGCGTTTCTTTCGACTGCAAAAGCGCCTCTTCCTCAGCGTCAAGCGAGTACCCCGCGCTGCCGCGGATATACGGCCGCTCGAAAGCAAATCCGCCGAAGTCAAAATTGTCTATCGTAATCCACGCGCCCACAGGCGTATACGAAAACGTCTGTTCCCGTGAGCGGATAACCGTCCCGCCTTCAATGCGCGCATCCACGCGGCAGGTGTGCGTGCCGGCTGCAATCGTTTCCGCCGACAAGCCGAACGCAAAATACCCGCCCGCCGTAAGCGTCGCCTCCCCCGCGTGCTTATCGTCGATGTAAAGCGAAAGCGTTTCGATCGGCTTATCCGCCGACGCCTGCCCGTAAATGTTAAAATTGCCCTGCTTGTGTTCGCCGTTCAAGGGATACAAAATCTCGACTGAAGCAAGCGGCTTTGCCTTATCGAGCACGATGTTGCGGCTTAAATGCGTTTCGTTTCCCGCTTTGTCGAGCGCGGTAAGCGCAATATTGTATTCGCCGTTTTCAAGACCGGACAAGTCCACGTGTTCGGCGATAATCCGCTCAAGCCCGAACCGAATGCGCTGCATGCTCTTAGGCACGGCTTTTTGGTCGAGGCTCTGCACCGTTACGAACAAGTCCGTTATCCCCGCATTGTCGAACGCGTAGCCTGAGAAAAACAGCGGCCCCGCCGTATTCGCATAATCAAGCGGAAGGTCAAGCGTCAATTCCGGCTGCTGATTGTCGATGTTAATCAAACTTGAATACAGCCCTTCGATTCCGTATTTATCGATGACTTTGACAAACACCGCCTGCGTCCCGTTCGGAATTGTCCTCGTGTCGAACGTATACGACCATTCCTCCGTTCCCTCCGCGTCGTTGTACGAATTGCCGTTGTCCACGGAAACCTGCACGCGCTCAATGCCGTTTTTGTCCGACGCAGTCCCGCTGACCGTTATCGTCCGCTTCACCGACGTATCGATTTCAGGCTTGAGCACCGCGCCTTTAGGCTCTTCGGTAGACACGCGGAATTTTCGCTCCGCCGCTTCGCCCTTTACGCCGTTTATGTCGACTGCATATACGGAAACCGTATGTTCGTTGTCCGTCATTTGCGCAAACGGAATATCGATTGCAAAACTTGCGCCCGCCTCCGGCAAAACCTTGTACTCGCCGCCGTCAATGCGGTAGTAAATCGAGGACTCACCGTCATCGTCGTACACGACGCCGGAAACGGTAAAGTCGCGCGTTATCACCGCGTTTTTCGCTGGAAGATGGATTTCTACAACCGGCAAATCCGCTTTATCGTCTATCGTAAAGTCCCACGCCGTAACTTCGCTCACGTTGCCCGCCGCGTCGGAAAACTCAAACGCCATTGCAGAAGCAAGCGGCTGCTCCGTCGTCCCGACGCGCGTGATGAGGGCTGCCGCGGTGTCAAGCGCAACCCGTCCGTCCTTACCCGCTTTGGGCGGAACGTAATACGCTTTATCAATTTTGCCGTCGTCCTTGACGATGAACGCCGCAAGGTTTACGCCGTTGACCGCCGCCCCCGCCTCCGGCAAAACAACCTGCACTTGAGGCGGCGTCGTGTCTTTGTGCGCGGCAGCATGCGCGTATCCGGCAAAGCCCGCCGCGTCAAACGCCCGCACATCGACTGTAACAAGCCCTTCTTCCGCGCCGGAAATATCGGCTTCCGCGCTGAAAGAGGCGCTTTCCGTTCCGCGCCCCGCCGAAAGCGTCAGCGGCGTCCAGTTTTGTCCGCCGTCAAGCGAATACTCCGCCGACGCAATCCCCGACGAATCGGAGGCCGTTCCGCCGATTTTCAGCGTATTTTTCACCCACGAATGCGCTTCCGGCTCGATAATGCGCACGACCGGCGCGCCTGAGTCCACCGTAAATGTCAACGGCTTTGAAACGTAGGACGCGCCGTTTCCGTCGTTTACGCGCACGGCGACATCCTTAAACGTTCCCGCCTTTTCCGCCGTAACGAACACGGCGTTCCCCGCGGTCTCGAGATGAAAACCGTCCGCTGCGCCGGTAAACTCCGCGGATTTAACTTCCGGCGTATTCGCATAAAAGACGAATTTCGTATTCGGTTTGATAACGCAAAAGGCTTTCGCCTTATCGAATTGCGCGTCCTCGCCCCCGATTGCGTAGACTGCGCGCTCATCGTCGGTATTTTGCGGATCTGCAGGACGCACCGAACCGAACGCGCCCTGAACGACTGCGGAAGCGGATGCCGCCTTTACCGTCAATTTTACCGCGTTCATGCGGGCGGGAAGATTTGCAAGCGGAATTTCCGCCGTCCAGCGCGCGCCGTCCGCCTGCTTTACCGCCTTCACCGAACCGCTCTGCTTTGCCGCGCCGCCCGGAACGGCGTCTCCGGTAATTTCGTATGCAACGCTTACCGGCTGCGCGTCTGTATCGATAACGACTTGAAGCGAGGAGGACGCGCCCGCAGCAAGTTCAACCGGCATTCCGCTGACGTACGGAGAGCCGTTTATCGACGCGATATGCGCGCGGATCTCCGCCGCTTTCAGCGCCGTATACTTTGACGAATAATTTTTTCCGCCCGCGCCGCTCAACGCCGCCGTCAAAACGTTGTTTCCGGCGTTCATGGCTGTGCGCTCAAAACTCCCGAACGCGTTTGCATCCTCGTCGAAATACGCGGCGTAATACACGTTTTCGCCGTCCGCCCACACAAACGCGGGCGACTTTAACGCGGACGGAGGCGCGTCTTCTCCCTGCGCAATATTTTTTACGCACACGGCGGCGGCGCTCTTTTTGCCGCCCCTGCTTTCCGCCATCACTTCGACTATATGCAGTCCCTCGCCGTAGTCCGCCGCGTTAAATGGAATGCTGAACGGCGATGAAGACGGCAGTTCATTCCATTCCGACTGTACGACGCTTTCAAAAGAAGCAAGACTGCCGTTTACGCGCACGGCTTTCGCGCTGAAAACGCGCCACGCAAGTTTCTCTATTCCTGCCGCGGATGCTACCGCGCCGTTTATCGTAAGCGCGCCGCCCGCCCCGTCCAGCAAAATCCCTGAATCCGCAATCGTAACGATGGGAGACGCTCCGCCGTTCTTAAAAATTATTTTTTGCGAATCGTAAGAGAGTCCTTGGTCAGTCGTAACGCGGACGACAACCGGCTCCGATGTACCGGCTGCCGCGCCTGCGGCAAGTCGAATGCCGTTTCCTCTTAATTCCGCCTTTGCAAACGGCGTTTCAGGCACAAGTTCCACGCGGCTTGCCGTGCCGCCAGAAAAATATCCCGTTGCCGGAAACTCCGCGTCGTTGATGATAACGCCGTTTTCGTCAACCGCGCTCCCGTCAAAAACGATGTTCGGCTCCGTGTACGGCAAAACGGCCGTATTCGTTACGTCAATCGCCGCCGTAAAGGTCTTTTTGCGCCCCGCAGAGTCGGAAGCCGTCATGCGGATTGTTACCACGCCTTTCGGAAAATCCGCGCCGATGGGAATAACGATGTTCGCGGACGTTTTTGACGCCGGTATATCTTTGGAAATAACGCCGTCCGCGCCCCATAAAATATCGTAATGGACGGAACTCAATCCGCTTGCGCTTGAAACCGCCGCTTGAAATTTGAGCCCCGCTTCGGGGTGGACGCTCATGCCGTCGGTAAACGGCTCGTTTCCGATTTTTATATCCGTAAAAGACGGCGGCGCCCCGAGCGCGTTAAACGAAACGCTATGCGGATTGCTTTCAACGCCGTTTACGTCTTTTGCAACGACGGTAACTTTGTGCGCGCCCGACGAAATCTCCGCGCCTGAGGCAAGAATTCCTGAAAACGCGCCCGGCGTTTCTTCTTCAATCCAGTCGCCGCCGTCAAGCCGGTATTTTACGGAGGCAACGCCGTCATCGTCATGCGCAATGCCGCGCACAAAAAGCGTGTCCTCCGCGCCGACGACCGTGTCTCCGTTCGGGTCAGAAATTGCAAGAGTCGGCTTATCCGCTTCCTGATTCAACGGAATGACGCGCGAGACGGTAACTGCGTTTCCCGCACGGTCAAGCGCGGTGATTTCAAACGCGCCGGATTTTTCCTTTGCGCCGACGGTATCGACAATCACGCCCCAGTACGGATTTCCCGGGATAAGTTCGAATTCCCCCGTCTGCTTTCCGAATTTCCACGTAAGTTTTTCAAGTCCGACAACGTCTTTTGCAGTCCCTGCGACAAGAAACTTGCCGTTTTGCGCAACTTTTTCTTCCGGCTGGACGATTTTTACGTCCGGTTTTGTGTTGTCAACGAAATACAAAAACGAATAAATGCCTGCCGAACCGGTATTGTCATGCGCCTTAAACCAAATGACTGCCGGCCCGTCGGCAAAGTTTTTTGTGTCGAGCGAAAGACGAAAGTTTGAAGTCCCTTTTTTGCCGCTCAACTTGACCGGCTTAAAGGTTTCTCCGTTGTCAAGCGAATACTCAAGGCTTTTTATACCGTTGCCGTCCGCAGCCTCTCCCTTAAACGCGATTTTACCGGATACGAGCGCGCCCATGCCGTAGTTTTCAACGGCAGTAAGCGGCGTCCGGCGGTCAAGATTCCACGAAAGAAAAACCGGCTCGCTTGCAAGTCCGTTTACGTCGTAGCCGACAACTTGAATCGTGTGCGCGCCTTCCTCCAAATCACGCGTATCAAGAAAATACGACCAAAACTCAGTCCCGCTTGCGCGAACGGGATTTGCTTCATCGCCGTCGAGCACCAATTCAACGTATTGCACGGAGTCGTCGTCCATGCAGGTGCCCACGATATTCAAGTTGCCGGAGACGCGCATATCCGCCTGCGGATTGGTGATTGCGCACACCGGCAGGTCGGACTTGGGGGCTACGTAAATATTGTACGGGCCTTCAACGGTTTTGTTGCCGCTCAAGTCAGTCGCCGTAACCATGATATTGTACTTTCCCTTTTTCTTTGCGGACAGGTCAAACGTCTCCTGCCAACTTTTGGGATTTTCAGCCGACTTTTCTTCAACGTCCCGCTTTCCGCGCGCAAAAGCCGCGCCGGCAAAAACAAGTCCTATTGAGATAAAAATAAAAAATTGAATGACTTTTTTGAGATGCTGCATACGGTACCTCCTGAAATGCGCGGGGTTAGATTGGAATGCGGGATTTTCCCATATCCTTCAAACGGTAGAATTTATAACAAACTTTAATATTTGGACATCATAGCATAAACGTCTCATTAAATCTTTATAAAAAGCGTTTTTTGCAGTAGGCTCTCGGCAAAAGTAAGCCGTACGCTCGCTCAAGGCCGACTGCACATACGGTTTTCCCAAGCGATTGACCGGCAAACTTTACTATTTAATAGAAGAAAGGCGGGAATTATGGAAAACGAATCTTTACGCGAATTGCAAAAAATGTATGACGAATCGTCAAATATCGTATTTTTCGGCGGGGCGGGCGTTTCTACGGAAAGCGGAATCCCCGACTTCCGCAGCCAAGACGGGCTGTACAATCAGCAATGGAAATATCCGCCGGAGCAGATTATAAGCCGCACCTTCTTTGAACGCGACACAAAGGAATTCTACCGTTTCTACCGCGAAAAACTCATTATCAAAGACGCAAAACCGAACGCCGCGCACATCGCGCTTGCAAAAATGGAAGCCGCGGGAAAACTGAAAGCGGTGGTAACGCAAAATATTGACGGACTGCATCAGGCGGCGGGCAGCAAAAACGTATTTGAACTGCACGGAAGCACGCTGCGCAATTACTGTATGCGCTGCGGCGCATTTTACGACGCCGCCTTTATCGCCGAAAGCGCAAACGCGCCCGACACGCTGCCTCATTGCGAAAAATGCGGCGCGCTCGTAAAGCCGGACGTCGTCCTCTACGAAGAAGGACTGGATCAAAACGTGATTATGGGCGCCGTCAACGCAATCTCCGCCGCGGATATGCTGATTATCGGCGGCACGTCTCTCGTCGTCTATCCCGCCGCCGGTTTGGTGGATTATTTTTCCGGCAAATACCTCGTTCTCATCAACAAAAGCGCAACCTCGTCGGACGGTCACGCGCATCTTGTCATCAGAGAGAAAATCGGCGAAGTGCTGGGAGCGGTGGTTACATAGGAGGAACGGCAGAGCTGCGTTCCGTCCGCACGAGATTTTGTCTTTCGGCAAAACTCGCGGGAAACGATGTCTTATGGGCTGAGGCTTCTATGCAAAAAGCGTGTTTACAAAATGACGAAGGAGCACTCTCTATTACCGCCGCTTCAAAATACAACTTTACAGCGTGGGACCAAACTACGCATCTCGCATTCCTAATTCCCCATTACCCTCTAAACTTTCCCACCTCTTCCTCACGCCCCCGAAACTGTCCTTATTCTCCTGCAGGCAGCAACTCCGCTTTATCTTTCAGACTTATTTTTCCGCCGCTAGCAAATACTATTTTTCCCAAGTTTTCTGCGGACGGTTGCTACATCGTCGGAATGACAGAGTTGTATTCCGTCCGCACAAGATTTTGCTTATTGCAAAATCTTGCATCCAACGACGTTTAGCAGGCAGACATAGACTTTTCCTTGTGCCGTTTTCCGCGAGTTTTGCCGCAGGCAAAATCTCGTGCAGGCGGCAACTCCGCTTTACCTTTCAGACTTATTTCTTTGCCGCCTGCAGTCTTGCAATATCCTGCATCCCGTTATAGAATGTAATTGAGACTAAATCTTGTAAGGAGAGTTGACACAAAGGGTGGAAATCACTAATTTACCCCCCCCCCCCCCGAACTCTGCGTTCTGCATACTAACGGCATTTTCCGCCGGTAATTTTTTTTATTTTATCACTTACATAATTTTATTCGTCTCAAGGTACAGCACGCAGAAGGCTTCACGCTTAGACGCATTTTCATATCGACAGCGGCGTTTACGTGCCGGCGTCCGGTACGGAGATGCATTAAATTCCGCGGATTTTTCATCGGCTTGAACTTGCCGCAAGGCAATTCCGCAAAATCGGCATACGGAAATTCCTCCTGCGATGATTCCCGTCGGAAAATGCGCGAAAACACAGTCGAATACAGTCGGAAGTCTTGGGATTGAGACAAGGCAATCCCACTTTTGAAAAATTACATACGTCGACAGCGTTCAAGTCGACATGGGCTAACCTGCCCGTACTGAAAAGGAGTAATAAAATGGCAAAACGGTTTTCTTTAAAGAACAAATTGATTTTGATTTTCGGCGCGTTGATTGCGGCGTCCTCGCTCATAGAAGGCGCGCTTGCCGTCCGCATTGCGAGGAAAGCGGTAACTGAAAAGATTTCCGCACACCTTACCGGCAAGGCGGACGACGTTGCTGAGATTATCGACGGCAAAATAAATCAATGGTATCAATTTTTGGAAGGAATCGCCCGAATGCCCGCCCTGCAAAGCGAGAACGCCACTAATTTGCAAAAAACTCAGGCGCTTGATAAAGAAGCAACTTACGACGCGAGCATTATCGCAATGAATTTTGCCGACTCGAAAGGCAATTTGTACTTAAGCGGCGGCAGTGTTCACGACATCAACAATCTCGCATGGTTTAAAGACGCGCAGGGAAAGAATTTTACGTCGGAGCCGTTTCTCTCCCGCATTTATAAGCAATTTGTCATCGCCTTTACCGTCCCTGTGTACAATTCGGCAAACGCAATCATAGGCAGTCTCATTACGATGGTTCCCGGCGATACGCTCTGCCATGAAATAGAAGATATCGTCGTCGGAGAAACGGGGCAGTGTTATATTCTTGGGCTGACCGGCGTAACGATTGCGGATAAGGACACGAGTTTAGTTACCGAGCAGAAAAATACAATGAACGACGCGAAGACGGATTCCTCGCTGA
This sequence comes from Treponema sp., assembly GCA_052169915.1. Taxonomy (GTDB): domain Bacteria; phylum Spirochaetota; class Spirochaetia; order Treponematales; family Treponemataceae; genus Treponema_D. The sequence continues at coordinate 585 of JBQNBN010000007.1, read as the reverse complement.
AAGTCCTTGCCGACTTTGAAAGGACTGCAATGACGTCGCCGGTTTCTTCCATCAGATTTTGGAAATATGAGGGAATCGACTATATTTCGTCATTTGCGAAGATGAAATCGACAAATTGGACGGTTATTATTCAAGCTCCGGTCGGAGAGTTCATGGGAAGCGTTACGCGGCTGAGCCATTCCATGCTTTTTATGGGAATTTTCATATTGATTGCAGCGGTTGTTGTCGTCTACGTTGTCGCGCGGAAAATTGTCCGACCTATCGGCACGACTGTCGCGGCGTTGCAGAATATCGCGCAAGGCGAAGGCGACTTGACGGTGAGGCTTCCGGTAACAGGAAACGACGAAGTAACGGAACTCGCGGAATTTTTCAACCAAACGATTGCAAAGATAGGCAACTCGATACGCGCGGTCGGTGCGAGCAGCAAGGTGATGGAAGGGCTGGGCGAAGAACTTTCCTCCGACATGACCGAAACGGCAAGCGCAATCAACGAAATCTCCTCGAATATCGACGGGGTCAAGCAGCAGGCAATGACGCAGGCGGCAAGCGTTACGGAAACGTCCAGCACGGTGGAAGAGATTATCC
>JBQNBN010000006.1:0-46614 GCA_052169915.1 Treponema sp. | reverse complement strand
AGGATAGAGCGTCCCGTCAATATCGAATGCAACCGCCTTTATTTCCCCAAGACCTTTTACGTTCACGTAAATCTCCTGCCCTTTTGCAGGATTTTACAATACCCCTGCGCGGACGGCAAGCGGGAAGATGGGGTGGGGAATAAGGAAAATAATCTCTGGTAAACGCAACAACCACAGTTCGTAGCCTATCTATAAAATAAAACATGACATCTTACAAAATACCCTACCCTTTACTACATTCCTAATTACGCATTACGCATTCCCAATCCCCCCTCCTTGACCACCCCTATCTCTGCGGTATATACCGCTTCCATGTGGAAACTTTTCGCGCTGCTGTCGGCGGTTTTTGCTGCGCTGACATCGATTCTTGCAAAATTCGGGATGAAAAACGTCGACTCTTCGCTTGCGACCGCGCTTAGGACAGTCGCCGTGCTCGCGTTGGCATGGCTTGCCGTCGTCTTGAACGGCAGCGCGGGCGGAGTAAAAAATTTAACAAAAGCAAACTGGATTTTTTTGATTTTATCGGGCGTTACGACGGGACTATCGTGGCTGTGTTATTTTAAAGCGATTCAAATCGGGGACGTTTCAAAAGTTGTACCGCTCGATAAACTCAGCGTCGCGTTCACCGTCGTTCTGGCATACGCGCTGCTCCACGAAAGACCGACTGCAAAATCGCTTGCGGGAACGGTTTTTATCGTCATCGGCACGTTTTTCTTTCTATAAAAGCCGCTTCCGCATTAAACATTACGAATTCCACACTACGCATTCCTCATTACGAATTAACCACAATCCTGCTCACCGTGTTCGACTTTTCTATTTCGACGTGGGATTGTATCGCGCCGTACAGGGCTTCGACGTGGGAAATAATGCCGACCATGCGGTGTTCGCGCACTTCGTCGAGGATTGCGATTGCGTTGTCGAGCGCTTCGCCGTCGAGCGTGCCGAACCCTTCGTCGATAAAAAGCGAATCGAGGCGGATTCCGCCGCTTCTCGACTGCACCGCGTCGGTCAAGGCAAGCGCAAGGCTCAGCGACGCTTCAAAAATCTCGCCGCCGCTGAGCGTTTCCGTCGTGCGTTCGCGCCCCGTGTGGCTGTCGTGCACGGTCAATTCCAGTCCCTGATAGCCGCGTCCGCCTGCCTCCTCTTTGAGAATGAAACGGTACCGCCCCGCAGAAATCCGGGCAAAGCGAATGTTCGCCGCGCGCACCACTTCCTCAAGATAGGCGCCGAGCGCCCACGAGTCCAGCGGCTTTCGCTGCGGATTTGCGCCGGAGATATCGCGGTGCAGGCGCAGCAGCGTTTCATTTTCCGCGCGCAGCGTCTTGTACTCGCGCTCAAGGCGTGCGGCGCGCTCTTTTTGTTCGATGAGTTTTGTTTTTTGCGCGGTCAAAACCGCATTATCCGCGTTTATCCTGTCAATATCCGCGCGGGAGCCGTCAATTTCCTTTTGCAGCGACGCAAGTTCCGCGTACACGGCTCCGCTGTCTTCGCCTTGCGTTTTGACTGCGGAAAGTTTTGCGCGCGTTTCCGACACTTCAATTTCATACCGTCGAACGGCAGACGTCAGCCGGTCAAAATCCGCGCGGTTCATAAAGGCGGACTTTAATTCCGCCTCCGTCTCGAATATCGACTCCCGCAATGCCGACGAAAATGCAGTTTCCGCCTCGTCCGCCTCCGCCGTAAGGGAGGTAATTTCCGCCGTAAGATTTTTAAGCGTCGTTTCCGCGGCGGCAAGACGGTTTTTCACCGCGCTCAAATCCTTTTCAAAGGCGGCGCACTCCGCATCCAACCGGCATTTTTCGCTTTGCAGCCGCTCTTTTTCCTCTGCGACAGCCGCCGCATCGCCGCCGCCTTGTTCGGCAAGAGTGTCGATATTCGCCGCCGCTTGAATAAGCCCCGCCGCCGCGCTTGAGGCGTTTTTTCTCAAATGCTCGATATTTATTTTCGCCGTCATCTCGACTGTATTTGCGTTGTCTTCCGAAAGCGGCAGCATAATGCCCTGCGCCGCAGCCGTTTCTTCCATTTGAACGGCAATCTGAGAGACGGCAGATATTTTTTGCAAAATACCGCTTTTTTGCGCCTCAAGACGCTTGTTTTCCGCACGGGCAAGGTCTGCCGCGCGCATATTTTTTTCAATCAAGGCGTCAAAGTCCGTTACGCTGTGAAAGAGCGGCGCAATGTTCGGGTGCTCGCGAGAGCCGCAGACGGGACAGGGCGCATTTTCCGTAAGGCGCGCGGCAAGCGTTCCCGCCATGTCTTTTGTTTTTTCAACTTCTTTTGCCGCGCGCAACTCTTGAGCGGATTGTTCCGCGTCCAAAATAAGCGTGGCGTTCGCGGAAATCTCTTGTTCAAGTCCCGCATTTTGATTTTGCAGCGCGCCGTGCAAGGTTTTTGCCGCACGAAACGCCCCCAGCAGCGTTTGAAGATGAGCGCGGTACGCCGCCTCAAAGATCGCAGCCTTTTTTGCAAGTTCAAGTTTTTTGTCCGCCTCGTATATCTTATTCGACAATTCCTGAATGCGCGTTTTCCGCGCGGCGTGCAGTGCCGTCTCCGCTTCAAGCGCGGCGGACTTTTGCGCGCTCCGCTTGAGTTCCTGCTCGGCAGTCTCGTACGCGGCGGTCTTTTGCGTAAGCCGCGCTTTTACGCCGTCGCGGACGTGCAGCGTTTCCTGCAGTTGAAAAGCCGCATCCGCTTGTTGAATGCGCTCTTTGTCGGCGGCAATGCAGTCCGCCTTCTCATGCAGCGCGTCAAGTTTTTTACGCAGCGTTTCCACCGTTTTTATCTCTTCTGCGGCCAAGACAAGTTTTTGCCGCCGCGCGGACTTTTCTTCAAGCAATTTCGCGCACGCTTTCAACGCTTCGGCATTTTCTTCAAGGCGCGCCTCCGCCGCCGCAATCTCCTTTTCCGCCGCGTCCGCATCAAAATCCCGCTTTGCGCCGTCAAGTTCCGCAAGTTTCGCGTTGATTCGAGACTCGGCTTCCTCCGCTTTGACTTTGACAGCGCGCGCAATGGCGCTGAAGCGTTCCACCGGAAACAGTTTTGCAAGCGTTTTCTGCCGGTCAATCGACTTTTCATTGAGGAATTTTGCAAATTCCCCCTGCGGCAAAAGTACGATTTGCGCAAATTCGTCGCGGCTCAATCCAATCAGCGACTGGATTCGCGCATTTATTTCCGTTTGCGTGCCCTGAAAAAAACGCCACGCGCCCGTTTCCTCGTCCAATTCCTCGAACGAAATATCTTTTTTGGAATTTTTTACTTTTCCGCTTTCCGTAAACTTTTTTTCAATAACCTCGCGGTTGATTCGAAATGTGCGCTCATTCAGCATAAAGGTGAATTCGATGAACGCTTTTTCGTCTTCCGGCGCAAAGTCGCTCCGAATGCGGACGTTTTCCGCCCCGCGGGAGCCTGACGGTCTGCCGTAGAGCGCGTAGGTCATCGCGTCAAAAATCGTGGTTTTCCCGCTGCCGGTCTTCCCGCTGATTAAAAACATATCTTCCAGCGCGGAAAAATCCAGTTTTTCGTCGAGGTAGGGTCCCACGTTGCACAAATGGAGCAAAATCGGCTTCACGGTTCCTCCTTTTCCGCATCGCGCGCAAACTCTGCAAAGAGTTTTATCTCCGCCTCAAAGTCTTTATCTTCCGCGACAGCCTCTTTTCCGTACACGGACTTTAAAAATGAGGCAAAAATCTCTTCCGGCTGCACGTTGGCGGAAGCAAGCAATTCCCGTCGTTCAGTGTTTTGCGCACCGGCGGACTTTGAATAGTCGGACGTTTCGTAGGTAAAACTCAGCACGAACGGAAACTTTGAACGCAGAATGTTCATCGGGTTTGCGATTGCCGTTTTATCCGTGCAGACGACTTGAATATAGTCGTTTTTGCAGTCGTCGTACGCGTCCGTACCGTAAATCGTGTCGAAGGCGTCGGTAATCACCGTGCAGCGGCGGAGCGGATGAAGCGCAATCTTTTCGACTGTAAAAGCGCCGTTTTCTATCTCGACTCGAAGCATGACTTTTTGCATTCCGCTTTCGTCAAAGGAATAGGCGAGCGGCGAGCCCGAATAATACGCGTTTTTTCCGGCTTTTTGCATTTTGTGCACGTGCCCGAGCGCAGCGTACGTAAAAAAACGAAATGAATCGGCGGAAACCTGCTCCGCGTTGCCGACGGCTCCCCGCTCAGAATCGCTTCGTATCGCGCCTGCGGTAAAAAGGTGCGCGCATAAAACCGCGTCCAAATCCGCGTGTCTGGCTTTGTGCGCCGCTTCAATCTGCCGGACGGCTTCGTCAAGCAAGTCCTGCTGCGCCCTCAGCGGTTCGGAAAACAATTCTCCGCCGCGGGAAACGCAGCCAGCAGTCAGATACGGCAGTTGATAAAACGCGGCGTTTTTTATGACGACGGGCTCCGTGATGTTCCGGCAGTCGGTGCAGATGTGTATGTTCGCGGAATTCAAAATCTCTTTTGCAAACGCAAGCCGCTCCGGGCTGTCGTGATTGCCGGAAAGCAAAAGCGTTTTGAGTTCAGGGAATTCAACGTGCAGGCGCGAAAGAAAAGCGCCGAACGCCGTAACCGCGACGGCAGGCGGCACTGCGCGGTCGTAAATATCGCCGGGAATGACAAGCGCGTCGTAGGGCTTGCCTGCCTCTTTTTGCGCGCACAGTTCGTCAATCACTTGCTGAATAAAATATTTTTGCCCTTCGATGAGCGATTCCTCAAAAAAAACTTTGCCTAAATGCCAGTCGCCGGTTTGTAAAAACTTCATGTGCGGGAAGTATAGCATTAACTGAGAGCGGCGTGAATGAGAAGAGGGGAGGGGCTTAATTTGGGATAGGGGAATTGGAATGCGTAATTAATTCGACTTTTTCCCCATACGAAGCCTATTTCTTGCGAGTTTTTGTTTTGAAAAAATTCGCTCGGACGGTCAAACAGTTATATCTCATGAGTTTTGTTCTTTAGATCGCCGCTATTAAGTCCTGTCTCACGAAGTTTTGCATATGCAGAACTTCGTCGGGCGGTAACCGGCAGCCGCAATTCCCCCTTTTGGTCACAGAGCTGTGCACTTTGCTGAAAAGCTGTACAAACGATTCTTTGGAAATGGTCAGTGTACTGGCATTTTCCGTTGTTACAATGTTATTTAATACAACGCTTATTAAGCTTGCTGGTTCCGATGGACTTGCATCGCTCAGTATTATTTGGTATACGCAAGGGCTGTCGGGTGCCTTATTCCGCGGTTTTATTTCCGGAATTTCCCCTGTCATCAGTTATAATTACGGTAAAAAGGATAAAGCACGGCAGCATAAACACTGTTCACGGTCGGCATTAAAACAATTGGCGGCGCTGCGATTGCTATCACTGCATTGGGCTACTTTGCAGGCGGTACGGTTATCACCTCCTTTGCCAAAAACACCCCGCACGTCTCCGCATTGACACTGCACGGTTTCCGCATTGTGACATCCAGTTTTATTATGATGCGCTACAACATTTTCTCTTCCAACTGGTTTACGGCACTCAATGACGGCAAGACCTCGGCAATTCTCTCCTTTTGCAGAATGGTTTAATTGCACCGTGGGGACGCACGTTTAGAGATGAAACAGACGTAACATTATCAATAGCTTACAGCAAGCATTACAGCATTTCATTATCCGTAAATTCTCATTCCTCTCAAAGTGATTAGAGCTGCACCAGTACCTATGAACGCAAGACGATCAAAGGTTTTCACATTTCCGTCTGCGTAAATAACTCACAAATTGTTTCAGACTGGATACGATAGGATTTTAATTGAATGGGTTAATTGCACAATGGGTCAGGCTCCATTCCGACGATAATTCGCCGGACGTTGACGGCAAAAGAGGGTATTGGCTTCGCGGCAGTCGTAAGCAACTTCGCTTCCCTACACCATTTCGCCTCTAACAACTACGGTATTATTCTGCAAGGTGAGGACGCGCCGTAATTACATAGTTGACGGTTTTCTTGCGCATAACAGACGCCCTGAAAGTTGTATCATCTCACATTGGACGGCGAACGAAAACGCATGGGATGAGGCTCCGCATTGATGTAACTGGTTTGCTATCGGCGTATAATACAATGAATTTCGCGAGACTTTTCCGCAATCTAGAACTCTATTGTTTTGTCAGTCTGTTTGTTAATTCCCGCACAATAGTCATAGCTTTCAGTGTCGTTGGAATTATTAGCATGGTCTACCGCTCCAGTAACGACGGTGTAAGAGTTCCACGACTTAAAGGCTATGGGCATTGTCATGGTTGCCCGTACAGAGGACGCATAGAAATGCCCCCATTGTAGAATTAAACCATTGAATATATTTATTCAATTCTTTATTTGGACTACTGAAATTTCTCATCCAATTAAAATATTTTGAATAACTTTCTAATTCCTGTAATATTTTTTCATGCGATGCATTTGCATTGGAAAAATATTCTTTGAAAATTGAATAAATTTCTTCATTTGCAACATCCTCATACGTTTTAATAATCAAATAATTTTTTGTCAAACGGGAAATAAATTCATTTCCTACAGTTGTTTCAATGTTTACCCAATAGTTATCATACAAACGCTGCTGTTCGTCCGGCGATTTTGAAATTAAAAGATAGTTCCTAATTAAATCCGCAGCGCTTAACGGTTTACCGGTTGAATTAATTTTTTCAAAAATTGTTTGAACGGTTTCCCAATCATTTTCAATTTGAAGATTTACGCCTACAATTTCCAACTTTTGAATTGTATTATAAATATCTGCTAGAGGAATCTCAGTTTCTTTTAACAATTCTAAAAAACGCTTATAATTTTTTATAACATTATTATTTTCATCTTTAACGGGAGTCTTTTCTACAACAGAAAGAAAACTTTGATAGTCATAAGATGTTTGCTTTAATCTAATTCTGAATTTATCAATGCTTGTATCATTTTTTAAATATCTTGTAGTTATTTTACTTTGAAAGTCCGCATCTTTTTCGCAATCGCGCAGAGCGCATAAAAGTAACACAATAGTACTTATCCTTTGTTGCCCGTCGACTAAAATTAATTCTTGAAACTCAGCGCCGTTTTTTTCACCAAAATAATAAACTACATTTCCTAAATAATGCGGTTTTTGCTTTTTGAAAGCATTTTCTATATCATAGAACAATTCTTCGCACTGTTTATTTGACCATTCGTAATTTCTCTGAAACGGCGGAATAATAAAAACTCTATCCAAACCGCCAATAAAACTTAAAACACTTGTTTCACTTGCTTTCATTTTTTTGCTTCTCCCTAATATATCGTAAAGCGCTTTGCATCCGGCTGATATTGATTAAACTGCAATTGACTTTGAAACCCGTGTTAGAATATCCGCTTACCATTTGGAATTTTTCCAAATCTTTTTACACCTTATACCCCGTTTCTAAATCTGCAAATGATTTTTATCATGCCTATCCTGTCTGTTTGCTGGGCGTATCTGTAAAATAGCCGGAATGTCAAGTTTCTTTAATGAGAATAAATTATGTACCGCATCAAAAATTTAAAACAAAGGTTGCCACGTCTTTCCTAGCGCTGTTATCTTGCGAGATTATCTACACCTCATAGAGGTGTAGATAATCTCAGGCAGGCGGCAGCTACGCGGTATCTTTCAAATGCCGTTTTTACCGCCTGCCGCCGCCCGCCGCTTACAGAATATATCTCGACAAATCCTGATCCGAGACGATGTCGCGGAGTTTTTCATCGACATAGGCGGAGTCGATTTTTATCGTTTCGCCTGCGTGTTCGTCCGCGCTGAATGAGATTTCGTCGAGGAGTTTTTCCATAATCGTGTGCAGACGGCGCGCGCCGATGTTTTCGCTTCTGGAGTTTACGTCTTCGGCAATAAAACTCATGCGGTCGATCGCGTCGTCCGTAAAGTCGATTTTTACGCCCTCCGTACCGAGCAGGGCGGTGTACTGCCGTACAAGAGAGTTCTTCGGCTCTTGGAGAATGCGTTTAAAGTCATCTTTGTGCAGGGAATCAAGTTCCACGCGGAGCGGAAAACGCCCCTGCAGTTCAGGAATAAGGTCGCTCGGAGCGGCAAGACTGAACGCGCCCGCCGCGATAAACAGAATATGCGTCGTGTTTACCACGCCGAACTTTGTGTTGACGTTGCTGCCTTCGACAATCGGAAGAATGTCGCGCTGAACGCCCTCGCGGCTGACGTCCTGCCCGTGAGACTCGCCGCGCACGGCGATTTTATCGATTTCATCCACAAAAATGATACCGCTCTCTTCAACCCGCTTTTTGGCGGCTTCGGCGACCTTGTCCGTATCGACCATGCTGTCAAGCGTCTGCTCGCCGATTATTTTCCGCGCCTCGCGGATTGTTACGGTGCGCCGTTTGTGCCGCCCGCCTGAAAACATATTTGCGATACTCTGCATACCGCTTTGAAAATCGTCCATGCTGCCGCCGGCAATAATTTCTATGTTCGGCAGATTCATTTGACGCGGAACGGAAAGTTCAACTTCGCGATCTTCAAGTTTTCCTTCGCGGAGCATTGCGCGGAATTTTTCGCGCGTAGACTGCGCTCCTTCTTCAAGCGGAAGTTCCAGCGCGCCGTCTCCTTCCGATTCGTCCTTTTTTCCGCTTCCGGGAAGCAAAAGGTCAAGCAGTTTTTCTTCAACCGCGCCGACGCTTTTATCGCGCAGCGCCTCTTCCATCTCCGCTTTAACGTCGTTAAAACCGATTGCCATCAAATCGCGCACCATCGACTCAACGTCGCGTCCGACGTATCCGACTTCCGTGTACTTCGTCGCTTCAACTTTGAGAAAGGGCGCGCCGCAGAGTTTTGCAAGACGGCGGGCAATTTCCGTTTTTCCGACTCCGGTCGGGCCTATCATCAAAATATTTTTCGGCGCGACTTCATCGCGGATGTCTTCGGCAAGTTTTAAGCGGCGGCTGCGGTTCCGTAATGCAACGGCAACCGCGCGTTTGGCTTTCGTCTGTCCGATGATATATTGATCAAGTTTTTCGACTATCTGCTTCGGCGTCAAAAAGTCGGCAAAATCCTTGCGATTTACAGCGGACTCTCCCGCTGCGGCTAAAGACTTTTCATTTTGTATGTCCGGCACTTAAAGTTCCTCCACTGTTATGCGATTGTTCGTGTAAATGCAAATATTTCCGGCGATTTTCAAACTGCGCTCGGCAATTTCCCGCGCGCTCAAATCCGACGACTCAAGATACGCAAGCGCCGCCGCGTAGGCAAAGTTTCCGCCTGAACCGATTGCAAGAATGTCCGTTTCAGGCTCGATAACGTCCCCGCTCCCTGAAATCAACAAAATCTTATCTTTATTGGCGACAAGCAATAAGGCGTCAAGTTTACTCAAACTGCGGTCGGTGCGCCACATCTTTGCAAGTTCGACGGCGGAGCGCGTTATGTCGCCGCCGAACTCTTTAAGCCGGTCTTCAAATTTGTCGAACAGCGTAAAGGCGTCGGCAGTCGCTCCGGCAAAACCGGTAAGCACTTTGCCTTCGTACATCCGGCGGACTTTCCGCGCGTTGCTTTTCATGACAGTGCTTCCCATCGTAACCTGTCCGTCCCCTGCCATCGCGACAGTCCCGTTCCGCTTGACAGCGATGACCGTCGTGCTTCGTATTTTTTGAGATTTTTCACCCATCGTTTTTTGCTCCTCCATGCGGATGCGCTTTATTGTAAATGTCGATTAAACGCTCGGTCGTTATGTGCGTGTACCGCTGCGTCGTTGAAATACTCGAATGTCCAAGCATTTCCTGAACGACGCGGACGTCGGCGCCGCCTGCAAGCATTGCCGTCGCAAACGTGTGGCGGAACGCGTGAGGCGAAACGTGCCGCCCCGTGCCCTCGGCTCCCGTGTAGCGCGATAAAATCCAGCGGATACCGCCCGTCGTCAACGCGCCTCCCCGCTGATTGACGAACACCGCCTTTTCCTCATCGGCAATATGCTGACTGGAAAAGCGGCTTTTCCGGTCAGAAAGATATGCTAAAAGAGATTTTTGCGCGTCGCTTCCAAAATACACGCGGCGGTCTTTTTTGCCCTTGCCTTTCACAACCGCAGAAGAAAAATCATCGTCAAAATCCGACTTTTTCAACGCGGCAAGTTCGCTTACGCGGCAGCCCGACGAATACAGCATTTCAAACAAAGCCGCATCGCGCGTTTCCCACAAAAGTTCGTTTTTGCGCGGCTCGCTGCACAATTCATCGACTTCAGCGCCGGTCAAAAAACGCGGCATATATTTCGGCGTCCGAACGCTTTTTATCGCAAGCGCAGGATTTTCTTCTATATAATTGAACTTTCGGCAATAAGAAAAAAAACTCCGGACGGACGCGATAAACCGGTTCACCGAAGTTGCAGCCTTTCCTTCTTTTGAAAGCCGCGCTATGCAAAACCGAATGTCCTCCGCGCCGACGGAAGCAACGTCTTTTTCCTCTCCCAAAACGCTTTTCAAACGCGCAAGATCGCGCCCGTACGCGTCAACGGAGTTCGGCGATAAAGTCCTGACAGAATCAAGATAGACGATGAACTCCGCAATGAGAGACGACAAACTCAAAGAATCGCGCGCGCTCATCGTCTAATCTTCCTGCAGTCCGTCTTCTGCAGCAGTCAATTTATCTTCATCTTCCGCCGAATGCAGATAATCGCAGTCGGGATTTATGCACGACTTATACGAACCGTTTTTCTTGTCGTATCTTTCCACCAAAAACCAGCCGCACTTGGGGCAGTACTGGTCAATCGGCTTAAAATGACTGATAAAATCGCACTCGGGATAATTCGTGCAGCCGTAAAACTCTTTGCCGCGCCCCTTCGTCTTCCGCGCAACGATTTCGCCGTCGCAGTCTTTGACGGGGCACTTTGCAAGCGGAATGGAGCGCGTGTTTCGGCAGTCGGGAAAGCCCGTGCACGCAAGAAAAAAGCCGAACCGCCCCAATTTTTTTACCATCGGACGCCCGCACTTGTCGCACAATTTATCGGTCGGCTCATCGAGCGTGCCTTTAATGCTTTTTTGCGTTTCCATCACTTCATCGACGCGCTTTTTAAACGGCGTGTAAAAGCCGTCGAGCATCGAATTCCAGACAAGAGCGTTCTGCTCAACTTTGTCGAGGTCGTTTTCAACTTCCGCCGTAAAACGCTCGTTTATCACTTCAGGAAAGGACTCAAGCAGAATTTTATAAATGACGCGCCCAAGCTGCGTTGGAATGAGTTGTTTGTTGCTCCGCGTAACGTAATAGCGGTCAAGCAGCACGGAAATAATCGGCGCATAAGTCGACGGACGCCCGATTCCCTTTTCTTCAAGCGTTTTGACAATCGACGCGTCGGTGTAGCGCGCGGGGCCTTGCGTAAAATGCTGTTCGGGACGGAACTTGTCGGATTTAATTTCTTCGCCGGTTTTCAGCGCGGGAAGATTTCCGCTTTTATCTTCTTTTGAAGACAAAAGTTTTATCACATTGTAAAAACCTTTTTCGGTAATTTTGCTCGCGCTCGCCCGGAAAAGCGCCTCCCCCGCCGTAATTTCCACGGCAGTCGTCGTCGTCGTCGCGTTAATCATTTGACTTGAAACAAAGCGTTCCCAAATGATTGTGTAAAGGCGCAGTTGGTCGCGCGTTAAATACTCTTTGACATAATCCGGCGTGTATTCCGTGTACGTCGGGCGGATTCCTTCGTGCGCGTCCTGCGCCCCCTTACCCACCGCATATTCGATGGGAGATGCGGGCAATTCGTTCGGGTAATTTTTAGAAAGCCACGAGCGGACGTCTTCAAGGGCAACAGCGGAAATACGCACGGAGTCGGTACGCATATAGGTGATGAGCCCCACGCGGTTTGAGCCGATGTTGATTCCCTCATATAATTGCTGAGCGACCTGCATGATTTTGCGGGACGTATAGCCGAGTCGGTTCGCCGCCGCCTGCTGCAGTTTACTCGTCGTAAACGGAGGCTTGGGGCGGACGGTTTTGTCGGACTTTTTAATGTTCGTTACCGTACAAACGGAATCTTTAATCTGCGCGATAATCGCATTGACAGTCGATTCGTTTTTCAATTCCGGCTTTTCACCCTTGTACGAAACAAGTTGAGCGGAAAATTTCGTCTTTCCCTTCGAAAAATCCGCCTCGAGCGTCCAATATTCCTCCGGCAAAAAGTTTTCAACTTCTTCTTCCCGCTCGCAGATGAGACGGAGCGCAACGGACTGAACGCGCCCGGCGGAAAGTCCGTTTTTTACTTTATGCCACAAAAGCGGACTTAAATTATAGCCGACAAGGCGGTCGAGCACGCGGCGCGCTTTTTGCGCGTTCACTTTGGCTTCAACGATGTCGCCGGGATTTTTTACCGATTCCTTGATGGCAAGCGGCGTAATTTCATTAAACACGATACGGCGGATGGGAGCTTTGGTTTTTTCTTTGAGCGCATTGCACAAATGCCACGCAATCGCTTCCCCTTCACGGTCGTTATCGCTTGCAAGCAAAATTTCATCGGACTTTTTCGCATCGTTTTGCAGTTCTTTTAAAAGTTTTGCCCGCCCGCGCACCGTTATGTATTCCGGCTGGAAACCGTTCGTAACGTCGATGGCAAGACGCGACTTCGGCAAGTCGATGAGATGCCCCATCGACGCTTTGACCGTATAGCCTGAGCCCAAATATTTTTCGATTGTATGCGCTTTGGCAGGAGATTCTACAATAACGAGGGTAGAATTTGCTTTTGATTTTTTTGCGGCAGTTTTTTTTGCAGCCATATAAATCCTCTCTTAAACAACCGGCAATTCCGGCTGACCTTCATCGCTTATAGTGCAGTTACGCCCGCCGGGAGTTTCCGCAAGGCAGGCGCAAAAATCTTTGTAATCTTTTATAACCGGCGCGCCGTCTGCAAGGAACTTTTGAGGGCGGCTTTCAAGTTTTGCGCGGGAAACTTTTCCGGCGGCAAAATCTTTTTCAAGCCGCACAAACGCCGCGTCGGACACCCGTTTTGCGGATTCTGAAAAAGATGATGCATGAAACATAACTTCACGGTCGTATTCAAGCGCATATTGCGCCGTTATCAGCGCGCCGCTTCCCGCTGCCGCCTGCACGACGACCACGGCAGGCGATAACGCGGCGATAATTCTGTTCCGCTGCACGAACCGCCACGGCTCGCCTTCTGCGCCCGGCAAATATTCGCTGACTAAGCAGCCGCCTGAGCGCAAAATATTGTGCGAAAGCCTAATGTGCGACTTCGGCGTAACCGTATCGCACCCGCACGGCAGCACCGCCGCAGTTCTCCCCAGTTCAAATCGACTGGCTTCGCTGGAGTTTTCCAGCGCGTCAAAATACGCATCGATTGCTCCCAAATGAGCCGCTGCGTCCGCGCCGAACGCAAGTCCCGACACAACGGCAACGCCGTCGTTTGCAGCCTCATACGCAAAATCGCGCGCGGCTTTTTTTCCGTCCGGCGTTACGCGCCGCGTTCCGACGACGGAAACCGTCCTTCCTGCAAGAATCGAAATATCGCCGGTGTAAAACAGCATAAACGGCGGATCGGAAATCTCGCGGAGCAAGGGCGGGTAAGTGCCGTCAGCGTACAGTGCAAAACCGATTTTTTTCGCTTCGATTATTTTTGCTTCGCGCGAGGCGGCGCGTAAATTCCGCATTCCGTCCCACGAACGAATTTTGATCTTCCTCCGGCACAACGCGCCGATTTCTTCTATAGAAAGTAGCGCAAGTGAAGAAGCGCTGTCAATATTTTTGAGTAAATTTATCTTTTCCGAAAGCGATAAAAAAGTAAGCCTCGCAACGGAAACAAGCGTTTCCAAGTCAGCGCGTTTAATTTGCATACGAAGTATCTAAAACGGTCTTTTTGTTCGCTTCGGCTTCCGCTTTTTTTTCAGGAGACTTGGTCGTCGCAATTATTTTATCGTACATTGCAAGGGCTTTATCAAATTCGTAATTAAAATAATACGCGCGCGCCAAAATAAACATTCCTTCAATGTGCCGCGTTTCAATCGTAAGCAGTTTTTCAAGATACGGAATCGCCTTTGCGCTTTCGTCAAGTTCAAAAACGTACAAAACGCCCAAACCGTACAGCGCGCGCGCATACCGTTCTTCAATCGTAACGGCGCGAAGGTATGCGTCTTCGGCAAGTTTTAAATAATTCATGCGCTTTTCCGCGCTGCCGGTCGCGCCGAAGTCAAGAGAGGCGTGCGACATATAGCCTGCGCACACGGCGACGTAATAATACAGATTTTGATTGTCCGGATAATATTGGAGCGCGGTCTGAAACGTTTTAAGTGCCTCGCCGTACATTTTATTGTCGTAGTAACGCGTTCCCAAAATCTTATACCAAATGCCGACTTGCTGCTGAGAAAGCTGCAAATCCGCAATCCGCTCATCGTATTTTGCAATGGCGGCGGTCAATTCTTGTATTGTCGTGGGACTTCTGACTCCTTCTTCGATTTTCTGAAGGCGAATTATGCGCTTATTCGATACGCCGCAGCCGGAAAACGCAAAAAGAATGCCGAACGCCGCCGCTGTAATCATTTTATTCTTCATTTTGACTCCCGTTTTGTTCCGTTCCCGCAAAAATCTTTTTTCCGTGCCCGGGAAAGTATTTTTTATGATATGCGGAAAGTTCTTTGCCGTCAATATGGGTGTAAATTTGCGTAGTCGCAAGGTTTGAATGCCCCAAAAGTTCTTGAACGGCGCGTAAATCGGCGCCTCCGGACAAAAGATGCGTCGCAAACGAATGACGGAGCGTGTGGACTTTTGAGTCGACGCCAGAAAGCGCTTCAAGTTCTTGAAAACGCTTCCAAATTCCTTTGCGAGAAAGAGAGCCGCCGCGGAAATTCAAAAAAACGTTCGGCACGATTTTTTTTCCGGCAAGAAAAGGACGCGCTTCTTTCAAATAGATTTCAAGTTTTTCCCGCGCGCGCGTCCCGAACGGAACCATGCGCTCCTTTTTGCCCTTGCCGTACACGATAACGAATTGTTCGTTCAAGTGCAGATTTTCCACGAGCATGGAAACGGCTTCGCTGATACGCAGTCCGCACGAATAAATCATCTCGAACAAGGCGTCGTCGCGTTTTCCAAGCGCAGTTGAAGAGTCAATGACTGAAAGCAGACGCTCCACTTGCGCGACGGACAGCACTTTGGGAAGCGTGCGCTCCGCTTTGGGGCGGTCGAGCATGAACGCGGCGTTTTCGCGCCAGATGCCGAGCCGGACAAGATAAGCGCCGAATGCGCGGAGCGCGGAAATATCTTTTGCAATCGTCACGGGACTTGCGCCGTTCGTCTTCCGCCAAACCAGAAAATAAATGAGGTTTTGCGTGGTGAGCGCGGAAAGTTTTATGCGGTTTTCGGCGCACCAATGCAAAAGATATTCGGCGGAAATCTTATACGTGCCCGCCGTTTCTTCGGAATGCCGCTCGACGAGCAGCAAATCCGCGTAAAAACGGTCGAGCAAGTCCCGTATTTTAGTTTCTGTTGAAGTTGATTGTCCGGGAAAGTCCATCGCGCTGCTGCCGCATAACGGCGGGAATTGAAAGATCCGACGGATCGTAGTTCGGCGCTTCCATTGAACCGTACTGTTCAGGCTTTAGTTCCCGCGGCTGCACCTGCTGCGAAGTTTCGTTTGCGGCGGGAGACGAGGCAACAGGCGCCGGACGCGCGGCAGGCGGAACGACGCGCCTTTGCGGAGGCTCCGTTTCGGCAGGATTTTTTCCCTGCAAGAGCATATCGAATTCCGCATTGGAATACACGTTCGTCTCTTCGCGGACTGTCCGCGCCGCCTGCACAGGAGGCACATCCTTTTTGGGTTCACCGGACGACGCTTTAACTGCGCTTTTCACGTCGGGATCAAAGCCCGTCGCAATGACCGTTACGGAAACCCGTCCTTCCATCTCCTGATTTATCACCTGTCCCCAGAAAATCTGGTTTTCCTTGCTCGCGGACGCCTTTATCGTGTTTACGATGTCGTTCACTTCCTTCATGCTGAGGTCGTCGGAACTCGTGATATTGATGAGAATGTTCCGCGCGCCGTCAATCTGCCGGTTTTCAAGCAGAGGATTGTTGATTGCGCGGGACGCAGCATCAACGGCGCGGTTTTCGCCCTCTCCGCTTCCGACTCCGAGAATGGCCTCCCCCTGCCCGTTCATCACCGTGCGGACGTCTGCAAAGTCGATATTTACGGCGCCGGTTTTTGTGATAATGTCGGAAAGTCCCTGCACGCCTTGACACAGCACGCTGTCCGCTTTCAAAAACGCGTCCTTAAACGTAACGTTATTGTCGCAGGTTTTTAAAACCTGCTCGTTCGGAATGACGATAAGAGAATCGACTTGCTCTTTAAGTTTTGTAATCCCGTCTTGCGCGTAGCGCATACGCACCGTTCCTTCAAAGTCGAAGGGAGTCGTAACGACTGCGATGGAAAGCGCACCTTCCGCGCGGGCAATCTGCGCGACAATCGGAGCGGAGCCCGTGCCGGTGCCGCCGCCCATTCCCGCAGTGATGATAACCATGTCCGCGCCTTTCACGATATTTTTTATCTTTTCAATGTCTTCTTTGGCGGCGTTCTCGCCGACGGCAGGATTTCCGCCGGCTCCCAGTCCGCCGGTAAGTTTTTGTCCGATTGCAAGTTTATTTTGCGCAGGCGACTTATTTAAAGCCTGCAAGTCGGTGTTCAGCACGATAAACTGCACGTCCGTAACGCCCGCTTCTATCATGCGCCCGACTGCGCTTGAACCGCCGCCGCCGCACCCGATGATTTTAATGACAGTCGGACTTATTTCATTTAGTCCTGAGCCGTGATCGCTAATAACTTCAATTTCCATACGGTTCCTCCCAACCTCATACCGTTTAAAATAATGAACGAAAGAATTTTTTTATTGCGTTGTCTCCGCCCGATTTTGCCGCAGGCGAACGCCGCCTCAATCTCCCCTGCGCGGCTTTTTCCGCTTCGTTTTTAAATGCAAGCACTAATCCTACCGCCGTAGCCCATTCAGGCCCGTCGTAATCTTCTACAATACCGCCGAGCTGCCCCGGTTTTCCAATACGCACCGCGCTCGTTCCGAATACGTGCTGCGCGCATTCGATTGCGCCCGCCATATTCGCCCCGCCGCCGGTCAAAATAATATTGCCGGAAAGCTGCGTTACGCTCGTCTTTTCAATAATTTTACACCAAACCATTGAAAAGATTTCTTCCATTCTCGGAGCGATAATATCGCACAATTCCCGCTGGTCAATCTCTTCCGGCGGACGGCCTCCTCCCACGCCGCCGATGATAACTTTCCGCCCGTTTTGAACGCTGCCGTCCCAACAGACGCCCGCTTCGACTTTTATGCGCTCCGCTTCCGCAATGGAAATGCCTTTAACAATCGCAATATCGCTTGTAACGACATTGCCGCCTATGGGAATGGACGCCGTACAAATCGGCGCGCCGTTGAGCAAAACCAAAATGTCGGTGGATCCCGCTCCCAAATCAATGATAATCGAACCGAGTTCTTCTTCGTCAACCGTTGCGACCGCTTTGGTAACCGCAACGGTTTTAAGCATAATGCGCTCGACGGAAAGTCCTGCGCGGGTTATGCACGCGTTCACGTTTTGAATCGTCGTGCCCGACGCCGTAATAATGTGAACCGCCGCCTCAAGACAGACGCCGAGCCGGTGCATGGGGTCTTTTATGCCGGAAACA
Source organism: Treponema sp. (assembly GCA_052169915.1). Classification (GTDB taxonomy): domain Bacteria; phylum Spirochaetota; class Spirochaetia; order Treponematales; family Treponemataceae; genus Treponema_D. Next base: position 28,985 of record JBQNBN010000006.1, on the reverse strand, counting down.
TGGTCTACGATATAATCCTGCGTTATGACGTGGAGCATTTCGCGGTCAAGAGAAAGTTGAACCGCCGTCGCAGACTCCCGCACCCGCTCAATATCGCTTTCGGCAATTTCACGCTGATATTTTCCTTTGGATGAAACGGCGACTTTACCGGAGGCGTTCAAACCTTCAATCTGCTCTCCGCCGATAGCCGCATAACACGAATGAATCTCCATTCCCGCGTTTTGCTCGGCGTTTTCAATCGCACGGCGGATTGCGCCTGAGGCGGCTTCGATATTGACGATATTGCCGTTTCGTAAGCCCACGGACTTTTCGGACGCGGTTCCGGCGATTTTAAGTTCGCCGTTTTCATCGTTTTCACCGATGACCACACGAATGCAGCTTGTTCCTATGTCAAGTCCGACTACCATTTTCTAATCCGTTCCACCCGCCGCTAACGTTTTCTATAAGACACCGACCCGTAACGGAGATCTATTTCAAAAACATTCGGCTCAATTAAATTCACTACGTCTAAGGCGACCATCATATCCTTTAAAGCGTCTTCGTTGAGCGCGCGGTCAGTGAGCACGCGGATTTTTGACGCTGCGGGAATAAGCGCAAGTTCATAATTGCCGTACTCTTTGGGAATGACGCAGATTTCGGAAATCGCCGCAAAATATTTTTGAGGCATCCGACTGATGTCGGAAATCTGCTTTATCAGCGCGCGGTACTTTAAAGGAATTCTCATGCCCTCCGTAAGATGTTCGACGGGAAGCCCGGAAACAATCGGTACGGAAGAGGCAGCCGCCCTACGTTCGGGGAATAGTACACCATTTTCATCAATTTGCACAGCGACGCTATGCCCGTCGGCATTCAAAAACGTCATCGCAACGCTTTTGCGCTCTTTGATGTCGATATAGATTTTGTCAGGGAACGTTTTCCGAACGGAAACGCTGTCGACAACCGCAAGGCTTGCGATAATCGAAACGGCGGTATCCGCATTGAACTCAAACCAGTTTTTTGCATTCATCGGGCGCAGTAAATCGACGATTTCTTCCGCAGTAAAAGATTCTGCGCCGGAAACCGACACTTTCGGACTGCCTATGCTCGGGCGCACAAAGGTATAAAAAATAAGTTCAAGCATCGATAAGACGATTAAAATAAAAAAGATGACTTTTATCCGCTTGGTAAACGCATCGTTTTTTTTCGGTTTTTCATCTTCTTCCGTTTCAAAATAGCGGACGTCCTCGTCATTCATAAAATCTTCTGCTTTTAAACTGAAATCACTCATTATAATCGCTCCTTTTATTTATATGAAACTTGTTCGACAACAAAATTATCAAACAGATACATTTTCTACTATATAGTCGTCAGCCGCCTCATTATCGGAATGAATGCGGGAGGCGTTAAGAATGAAGCCGCACATGCACAACGTAACGATAATCGACGATCCGCCGAGTGAAAAAAAGGGGAGCGGAATACCTGTCGAAGGAAGCGCGCCGCAGACGACCGCGCAGTTTATGAGCGACTGAGAGCCTATCATCATCACAAAACCGAACGCGGCGTAGGAAGCAAAGCGGTTTTTGCAGGTAAACGCGCTTTTAAAGCCGCGCCACACAAAAACGCTGAGCGCGGCAAAATAAACCGCCACGCCGGAAAGTCCCATCGCTTCCGCCCAGCCTGCAAAAATATAGTCCGCCTGCACTTCAGGGATTCTGTTGCTTTGGATAAGCCCCGTTCCGATGCCGTTTCCGAGCAGGCCGCCCGCGCTTATCGCCCGCTTTGCCGCAATGCTCTGGTAGTTGAACGTGTGCAGTCCCTCCTCAGGCTTTAGGAATGCGATAATCCTGTCGATTCGGTATTGCTCCGACGTGATAAAAATAAATAAAAACGGAATCGCCATCAGCATGACGACAAAAACCCAGCGGATTTTTACGCCCGCCGCCGCGAACATCGAAAAACAAACGCAAAAAATGAACACGGAAGTCGATAAGTCTTTTTGCGCAAGAACGAACACGATAAATATGAGCATGACAAGGACGCTCGGAAAAAGAGAGCGTTCCTCGGGGTCTGTTATCGCCGCCTGCTTGTCGAAAATATTTGCAAGAAACATCACGAGCGTGAATTTTACGAATTCCGACGGCTGAAGCGTAAACGAAAAAGGCATACGGAGCCACCGGCGCGCGCCGTTTTTTTCAATCGAAATGCCCGGAACAAAGGTCAGAATGCACAAAACGAGCGTCGTAAGGACTAAAACGGGCAAAAGACGGCGGATAATCTCGACTTTAAGCGAGGCAAGCAGCGCGAATCCCGCAAGCCCTACAAACGCGGAAACGCTTTGCCGCCTGATGAAATAAAACGAATCGTGAAAAATGCGTTCGGCATAGTTTTGCGAACAAAAATAAAGCGTAAAAAGTCCTAATCCTGCCAAAAGGACAACGGATGCGGCAAAACTAAAGTCGCTTTTGTTGTAATTTTCGACGGATCGGTCGGCGTAAAAACTGTAATTATTCATCGCCCTTCTCCGCCGATGGATTTTCTTCTATTAAAGGAATGACGCGCTCAAGCGCAATTCCCCGCGACGCTTTAAGCAGGATGACAGAACCCTTGTCCGCGCATGAGAGCAAACGCTCGGAAAGCAGTTTTATTGCGCCGTCGGACGCGGAGTCGATATAAAAAACATTTTCGCAGCCCTCTTCGCACGCAGCCTTATACGCCGCGCTCATCTCCGCCCCGACAAAAACTGCCGCGTACGGTTTTGCGTCCGCCGTAAGCGCTCCGATTTTCGCGTGCTCAGGCTTAGATGAGTCCCCGAGTTCAAGCATATCGCCGAGCGCGTAGATTTTTTTTCCCGCAGTTTTAAGCGAGACGGCAAAGTCTATCGCGCCGCGCATGGATTCGGGGTTTGCGTTGTAGCAGTCCTTTATCACGGTAACGGCGGCGCCGTTTTTAAGACGCATATCTAACGTCTCCATGCGCCCCGCAATGCAAGAAAGACTTTCAAGTCCCTCTTTGATTTCCGACGCCGACAGCCCGAGCGTTTTTGCAAGGGCGGCTGCACTAAGCGCATTCCGAAAATTGTAAACGCCCGGCAAAGGCAGCCGGACTAAAACGCCGCCAACTTCAAACAGCGTGCCGTTAAGCCCCTCGTCGCGCACAAAACGAACGCCGCTTATTTTTTCCTCGACGCTCTCGCCGTATTTGACGACGGCGCCGCGCACATTCTGCGCTAAAAAGTCCGCAAAATCGTCGCCTGCAGGCACAAAAGCCGCTCCGTCTTTGGGAATGTAGTCAAAAATCTTCCGTTTTTCGGCAGCGATGTTTTCGCGGCTGCCCAAAATGCCGATATGCGCCGTTCCGATATTCGTGATGACGGCATAGCGCGGCTTTAATACCGCCGCAATCTCGCCGATTTCATTTGCGCGGTTCATGCCGAGTTCAAAAACGCCTGCCTCGTGCTCCGGACGAATTTTAAAAACCGAAAGCGGCAGTCCCGTCTCGGAATTAAAATTGCCTTCGCTTGCGATAACCTTGTATTTCCGGCTCAAGACGGAAACAATCATTTCTTTTGTCGTCGTTTTGCCGCTTGAACCGGTAACGCCGACTTTTATGAGCGCAGGGAATTTTTGCACATAGCGCATCGCCGCGTTTTGCAGCGCGCGCAGCGTGTTTTCAACGACGATAAAAGCCGTGCCCGAATGCGTTTGTGCCGCCGCCGCGTATTTTTTTGCGTCCGCTTCGTATGCAGCGCGCGCAACGAACACGGCGGACGCGCCTTTTGCAATCGCTTGTTCGATGAATGCGTGCCCGTCCTGCTTTTCGCCGATGAGAGGAACAAAAAGCGCGCCAGATGAGACAAAGCGGCTGTCGGTTACGACGGACGTAAAGACAAAACCGCCTCTAAATCCGTCGAGCAGCGCGCCGTTTACGGAGTCTACGAGTTCTTCCGCCGTCATCAGATTTTCAAACGCGCCGCTCATTTTTTATCCCCGTTCATTTCAATGCGCACAATGTCGCCTGATTCCGCCTTGTGCATGCCGAGTTCTTCCGACGCGATTTTTTCAATGCGGTCGGAGCCGGAAAGCAGACTGATGTCGCTGACAAGTCGCTTGTTTTGTTCGATGAGTTCTTCCTGTTTGCGCTCAAGCGCCGTAACTTCCTTGTATAAATCGGCGTAGCGTTTGGTTTGAATGCCGTAAGCGGCGAGCAGCAGAGGAATTAAAAGCGCAAGAAGAATGACTGTCGAACGCCGCGCAGTATTTTTAAAATCGTTCCGGTTCATTAAAATCCCTCCACGCCTGCCAGACGCAGATCGTCCGCATCGCGTATTTTTTTTATCACGCGGAGTTTTGCGCTCCTCGACGGCGCATTACGCTGCACTTCATCATCCTGCGCTTCCACAGGCTTTTTCGTAATTGCCGACGCGCACGAAGTCCCGCCGCACCTGCACGACGCGATTTCAGGCGGGCAGACGCAGTTTTTCGTAAGATTACGGAAATAATTTTTTACAATCCGGTCTTCAAGCGAATGAAAAGTTATCACGCCCATTTTTCCGCCTGATTCAAGCGTATTGAACGCATCGTGCAGGGCGGAAGGCAGACGCTTTAATTCGCCGTTGACGGCAATGCGGAGCGCTTGAAAGGTGCGCGTCGCCGGATGAATCGCCAGAAACCGATAGGAAGACGGAGAAGCGTCGTAGATAATGTCCGCCAGCGCTTTGGACGATTCGATTTTTCCGCTTTTCCGTGCCGCAACGACGGCGCGCGCAAACCTTCGGCTCAGTTTTTCTTCGCCGTAACGGTATATCAAGTCCGCAAGATTTTCTTCGCTCATCGCGTTTACAATGTCGAACGCGGACTTCCCCCCCGCCTCCGGATTTAAGCGCATATCCAGTCCCTCGTCATGCCGGAATGAAAAACCGCGTTTAGAGCGTTCGTAGTGAAAGACCGAAATGCCGAGATCGAACAAAATGATATTCGGTTTGGGGAAAGAGGCCGGATAGTTTTGGTAGAAATCGTTAAACCAGCCGTTATAAAACCGCATCCGTTCGCCGAACTCTGAAAGCCGCTCTTTGGCGCGCTCTTGAATAACGCCGTCCGCATCGACGCCGGCAACCGAAAGCGAGGGAAAACGGGACAAAAACGCAAAGGAATGTCCGCCTTCGCCGAGCGTTGAATCGACCATAAACGCTTTTTTTTCAAACGGTTCGCCTAAAGGCGACAGCAGCGTAAGGCATTCTTCCAAAAGAACGGGCGTGTGAACAATCTCCATTTTCCAAACTCCATGCAGACTAAAAACAAATCGTCTTCAATTCTTCCGCCGCCTGCAAAAAAGAGTCGTCGGTTTTCTCCAAATACGCGTTATACGCCGCCGCATCCCACAGTTCCAAATACTTGTACACGCCAAGTATCACGCATTCTTTTGAAAGCCCCGCGTACTCGCGGAGACTTTGCGGAATGGAAATGCGCCCCGATTTATCGAATTCCAACTGCTGCGCAGGCCCGATAAAACGACGGAGCACCAGCAAATTCCGCGCATTAAAAGGAGAAGCGGATTCCATCAAGCGAGACGAAAGCCGCTCCCACTCATCCGTAGTAAAAAGCCACAGGCAGCGGTCCATGCCCTGCGTAATCCAGATAACATCGCCCGCCACGCATGAGCGCAGTTTGGAAGGAAGCATAATCCGCCCCTTCTCATCCAGACTGTTATCGTACTTACCCGTAAGCAAATTCACTCCACTACCCGCCACTTTCTACCACATTTTCCCACTTGCCGCCTATTTTAGACTAAAAAAAACTAATGTCAACAGAAAGCGCTGACGAAAAGCAGAATAAATTTTTAGGGCGCAGCCGGAGTTCGAAACCGGCTTTTCGCGGTTCCGGCTTACGCCTCCATTCCTGTGCGGGCGGATAAAACAGCATTTGAATGACAAAACGGAATGCCGCCCGCCCCAAGTTTTCCTGACGGAAAACTTGCGATAACAGAATCTTCCCGGCACGGGCATCTTTTTGAATTCGGAACGCGCTCACGCGCGCCGCTCCAATCCGGCGCAGGCGCTCCTCCCGCCGTTTACGGGTTTTCCGCAGATTTCATCGAATCTCCCGCACAGTCACCGAAAAAAACGCTTATCAAAGCGCGCCGCTTAGCGGTAAAATGCCGGTCAGACACATGATAAATACCTTAAAAGAAAGCTCGCTTCACAAATCGCTTAAACTGCTTTACTCGCTCGACGGCGGCGCGCGGACGGAAGTTGAAATCGGCAAAAAAATCTATGACATCGTCGAAGCTGACGGGAGCGTAATCGAAATTCAAACGCAAAATCTTTCAAAACTCCTTCCTAAAGCGGAAATCATTCTCAGCGCAGGAAAAAGATTTAAAATCGTGCACCCAATCCCCGTACAAAAAACGATACAGCTCTACGATAAAGATGGATCGCTCATCAGCAAGCGCAAAAGCCCTAAAAAAGAAAGCGTATACAGCCTTTTCAAAGAATTAACCGGCATCTACCCAATTTTGCTGAAAAATAATTTTACCCTTGAAGTTCCGCTTATAACGATGACGGAAATACGTCTCCGAACGGATACGGCGGTACAATCTGAAAACAAACGCAGACGTTTTAAACGTAACTGGCTTAAAACGGACAAAATCCTTGAGTCAATTATCGAAACAAAACTGTTTTCCGAAAAAGAAGATTATCTTAATCTTTTACCGGAGACGCTTCCTCGTACGTTTTCTGTAAAAAACTTGCGGGATACGTTAAAAAGCAATAGAGAACTTCCTTCTTCCGCCTCAAGCTACGCGAATATTATGCTATGGGTGCTTAAACGCATGGAACTGATTGAAGAAACGAATATCAAAGGGAGAAGTAAAACGTATCGGATAAAAGATACGGAATAGCAAAACGGTATTTGCCGCAGAAAAATATTGTCAGCGCAGCATAAATATAACTTCAACAAAAAAAATACGCTCCTAAAGTTTTTTCAACTTCAGGAGCGTCATAATAAAGTAATTTTTATATCGATAATGCGCACACTATCGATACGTTAATCCTACCAGTTGTCGTTCATATCGTCCGCGTCATGGTTTTCCATATCATAAAGATCGGCAACCGCGCGAAGATCATCCATGTACAAGTAGTAAGCGCCGCGGGCAAGCATCGGATCGCAGTCGATTCTAAAGCCTACGATTCTAAGACCGGGGCGGTCTCCGTAATACGGACTTTTCTGCACAATTCCGTGTTCTCCATCGGGAGACGGGGGAACAACAGCAGTCAGTTTTTTCCAGCCGGTAAAGCCGAGATTGCCCATGTACAATTCAAAATTATGTCCGAAATAGTCCTGCACAAGGACGTACATATCATGGCTCTGGTTGCGGCCGCACACCCACATGGAAATGGTTTTTGCAACGCCCAAGATCGGGACGGGACGCTGTGAGTTTACAAAGAAAGAATTGATGCCGCGTTTAAAGAACTCAACTTTAACGCCGAGCACCATTGTGTCTTCATTCTCTTTACCTTCGTCTTCTTTAAGCGCCTCTTTCATTGCAGGGGCGCCTTCAAAAAGGCGGGAAGAGATTACGCCGAAATCCGGCGAAATATGAACATTCCAAGAACCTTCGCGCTCAAACTTATCAAGCGATACTTCGCGGAGCTGTTGGACGGCGGAATCGTTTCCGACGACTTCGGGATTGGGCTCCGCAACAACGCTGTTCTGTGCCGTAGCGGCGCAAACGAATGCGGCTGTAAACACCGCGGCAATAACGTATTTTTTCATTAGTTAGCCTCCGCACTTGACGATGAACCGGAATCGGAGCCTTCAGCAGTTCCGAAGTCGGTTTCTTTCAGTTCGTAACCGTCATATATAAATGAAAGTGAATTGCTCATGTATTTAAGCTGGTCAAAGTAGATTGTAAAATCATCTACGTATTCAACGGAATCCGTGCGTACGCGGAAACCGATAAAGGACATGCTTTGCGGTCCTGAGCGCAAGCGTGAATGCTGTTTGATCCATCCCGGAACTTTAACGACAATGTTTTTCCAGCCGTTGAATCTCATGTTTCCGCACGGAAGGATATGAACTTGACCGTCGGAATCACGAACAATGACTTCAAGATAGTAGCGGTAATTTGCGCCCCATACCCAGAAATCAAGATGATCCACAGTGCCTATAAACGGATATTCGTAGGGCTGACCGTCTTTTGTCGGGAACACTTCAAACCAGTTGTCTCCCTTGCGGTTGAATGCGGTCTGAACGCCGAATACTTTCGGCTCAACGTCTTTTCCTTTGTAGAACGGCTTGAGAGAATTCGGAATTCCCGCAAAGTAACCGGACTTCGGAAAGCCTTCCGCAATGAAGCGGCTTGCGTTTACAGACCACTTCCATTCAGTCTCAGCATCAAAATTGTCGATTACAAATGTCTCTACGCTTTTTGAACTCGGCTGGCTGAATACAGGTACAGCGAGTACGCAAAGCAGAGAAAGATTTACAAAGACTTTTAAGCCATTTTTCATGTAAAACTCCTTTAATACATATTATATCCCGCAGATAGGACATTCAGTTATCATTATCGGAATAAATATGGAATATATCTAGTGAAAGATTATATTTAGGGATACATTGTTTGTCAAACCGTTTTAGCCGCCGCAAAGCCGTTTTACTTCGATTTTATGCGGTATTTGTTAAAAATCTTCTATAAATTGTAAGGGAACTGCGATAAAATTCTTTTTGCTAAAAATGTGATTGCAGCCGATACACAGCATTTTATTCGTGCGGAGGGTTTAATACCCGATGCTCTGCGTCGGGGGTATTTATTCTCCTTGAATAAAAAAATCGTTTGCCGTACTATATTTCAAACGCACTTACATAGGAGAAGTCGAAATATGTTTAACTACAAAGACATCGGTCTTGTGAACACAAAAGATATGTTCGCAAAAGCAATGAAAGGGAAATACGCAATCCCTGCATACAATTTTAACAATATGGAACAGATGCAGGCGATTATTCAGGCGTGCGTAGAAACAAAGTCGCCGGTTATTCTGCAGGTTTCCAAAGGCGCGCGCGCGTATGCGGACAAGTTCATTCTGCGCAACATGGCGCGCGGCGCCGTCGAATACGCGCATGAACTCGGCTGCGACATTCCTATAGCCCTGCACCTTGATCACGGCCCGTCGTTTGAAGTGGCGAAAGACTGCATCGACAACGGCTTTTCTTCAGTTATGATTGACGGTTCCGCCCTGCCCTACGATGAAAACGTTGCGCTGACAAAGCAGGTCGTCGAGTACGCGCACCAGCACGACATTACGGTTGAAGGCGAACTCGGCGTTCTTGCAGGCGTTGAAGATGACGTGGTCGCGGCGGAAAGCCACTACACAAAACCTGAAGAAGTGCAGGATTTCGTTTCAAAGACGGGCGTCGATTCTCTTGCGATTTCCATCGGAACATCGCACGGACGCTGTAAGTTTACGCCTGAGCAGTGTACGAAAAGTCCCGACGGCGTTCTTATTCCGCCTCCGCTTGCGTTCGACGTGCTTGAAGCTATTGAGAAAAAACTTCCGGGCTTCCCGATTGTCCTTCACGGCTCATCTTCCGTCCCCATCGAATATGTAAGAATTATTGAAGAATTCGGCGGAAAGATTCCGGATTCAGTCGGCATTCCTGAAGAGCAGCTGCGGAAAGCGTCAAAATCCGCTGTCTGCAAAATCAATATCGATTCCGACGGACGACTTGCGATGACCGCTGCAATCAGAAAGTTCTTTGCCGAGCATCCGGATAAGTTCGACCCGCGCGAATACCTCGGCCCCGCGCGCGAAGAACTGAAAAAAATGTACATGCACAAAAATATTGAAGTTTTGGGAAGCGCCGGTCATGCGCTGGACTAAAATGACGGGCGGCTGAATCCGCTTTCAATAAAAGGACTTCAAAAAAGCTTTGGAAGACTTACCGAACGGTTCGGTGAGTCTTTTTTTTGCGCGCGCAGCTCCTATACGCAGCTCCGTCCGGCGGCGTATCAGTAAGGCGCGCGGCAACGCAATTCCGCAAGCTTTAAGGTTTTACGCGCCGGTATGAGCGCTCTTCCCTGCCCGCCTGCGCCGCTTGCAAACTATGGGTTAGGGATAGAAGCGGAAATTGCCGGAGGCGATTGGAGCGGATAGCCCGACCTGCCGCACGGCAGGGAACCCCCAAATCAAAAAAATACGCGGCTCCCCCCTCGCCCCCGCACGGCAAGAAGTCCGCCATGTGCGGCGCTGAACAATGCTGCCGTCTGTGGAACATCGTTTCATCATGCTGACGATACAATAACCGTCCGCCTCAATACCCAAAACGAGCGTTTTTCTATATAGTGCGGCGCAGGAAAATGAGAAAACAGGAAGCACAGAGGAGACGCATGAAAAAAATCGCGAATTATCACACGCACACGTATTTGTGTCATCACGCGACGGGGGAGCCGGTCGATTATGTAAAGCAGGCGGAACTTGACGGCTGCACGGAACTCGGCATAAGCGACCACTGTCCGTATCCTGAGGACTTTTTCGACGTGTGGCAGGACGTGCGCATGACGGTCGGCGACGTGCCGCGCTATCTTGAGATGATAAAAGAAGCGAAAGAGGCGGCGTCCATTCCCGTCCGCTGGGGATTTGAGTGCGAGTGGGACGCCGAATACGAAAGTTGGTACCGCGATGAGCTTAAAGGCAGGTACGGCGCGGAGTATCTTGTGCTCGGCTCGCACTGGCTGCGCTCCGGCAACAAGCACATCGGCTCAAACAACGCGAGGGCTTCCGACCTGCACGAATACGCAAACCAGACGATTCGGGGACTTCAAAGCGGACTTTTTGCGTTTTTGGCGCATCCCGATCTTTTTATGTCCAAGCACAAGGAGTGGGACGCGGATGCAAAGTCGTGCTTTCAGGCGATTCTCGACGCGGCGGTCGACTTGGATATTCCGATTGAAGTAAACGGACTTGGCTGCAGCCGCCCGCCGAACGAAACTTCGCGCGGCATGCGTTTTCAGTATCCGTACATCGAGTTTTGGGAACTTGCGGCGCAGACGAAGGTGCGCGTCATCTGCAATTCCGACGCGCATAATCCGCACGACGTTATCATGAACGCGTGGAAAGCGCGCGACTTCGCCTCTCGATTCGGCATTACGCCGATTGAAAAACTCGACGTTTTCTAACGGCGGCAGTCAGACGACGGAGCGGCGGCGGCGCGGCAACAATCGGGCGCGGAGAGGGGCAACTTGAGTTTTACTCCAACGGAACGGAATATGAAAAACAAAAAGAACAACGAATTGGCAGTCTGCGGTTTTGCGGCAGTCAAAAAACTTGAAAAAAATCATCGGGATTGGATTCGCCGGCTTTATTTTACAAAAGAAACAGCCCCGCTTTTCGGCGGATTGTGCAAGTCGCTTGCAAAAAATCACGGCATTTACAATCAAGTGGAAAGCGGCGAACTGGCAAAACTTTCCGGCACCGTGCACCATCAGGGCGTCGTCGCAATGATTTTTATGCCGGAGATTGCGCCGCTGGATTCGGATATTACCAATGACTGGATAAAAAACGGCGAACACGCGGTAATTTTGGACGGCATCGGCAACGCCAACAATTTCGGCGCAATCGTGCGGAGCGCGGCGTTTTTCGGAATAAAAAATATCGTCGTCTCGGAAGACGACACGGAAAGCGCGCTGACGACCAGTTCCTACCGCGTCGCCGAAGGCGGCATGGAATACGTGCGCATTTATTCTGCGCGCTCGCTTCCGCGTCTCATCGAAGCCGTCCGCGGCAAAATGGCGGTCATCGGCACCGACCTTGCGGCAAAAAAATCTTCCGCACACATAAATACGCTCCGCGAAGGCAAGCCCGCCGTTCTCGTTCTCGGCAACGAAGAGCGCGGCATAAGCGAACGGATTAAAAAACTCTGCGACGAATTGGTGATAATTCCGTTCGGCGGCATGAAAAGCGGTATGCAAGAGCCGTGCGTCGACAGTTTGAACGTCGCTCAAGCGGCGGCGGTGCTTTTTTACGAACTCACAAAGTGAATTAAACGGAGCGGCGGACGCGTCTCAAGTCGAAAGGCTTGAACAGCGGTAAACGCAGGAAGTCGGCTGACTGCACAAAGTGACTTCAAACGCCGTCCGTCGATATGAAACGCCGCGCTGACAGCAGGGAAACTCTTTTACACGGAAACAACGCGCCGCAAAACAGGACAACGAGGAGCGCGGGATGAAAAGCGGCATGCTGGAGTCGTGCGTCGACAGTTTGAACGTCGCTCAAGCGGCGGCAGTACTTTTTTACGAACTGGCGAGGTGAATTAAACGGAGCGGCGAACGCGTCTTAAGTCGAAAGGCTTAAACGGCGGCAAACGCGGGAGGATGGCTGACTTCACAAAGGGACTTCAAACGACGTCTAACGATAGGAGATGCCGCGCTGACGGCAAGGGAAGTTTTTTTACACGGAAACAACACACCGTAAAGCGCGGCAACAAAGCCGGCGGGATGAAAAGCGGTGTGCAGGAGCCGTGCGTCGATAGTTTGAACGACGCTCAAGCGGCGGCGGTGCTTTTTTACGAACTGACACGGTGGATTAAACGACGCGGAGGACGCGCTTCAAGTCGATTGAATGGCGGTAAACGCAGGAGAGCGGCAGACTGCGCAAAGGGACTTCAAACGACGTCTAACGATAAGAGATGCCGCGCTGACGGCAAGGGAACTTTTTTTACACGGAAACAACGCGCCGTAAAGGTGCGGCAACAAAATCGGCAATGAAGCCGGCGGCATGAAAAGCGGTATGCGGAAGCCGTGCGTCGACAGTTTGAACGACGCACAAGCGGCGGCAGTCCTTTTTTACGAACTCACACGGTGAATTAAACAAAGCGGCGGACACGCCTCAAGTCGAAGGTCTTGAACGGCGGTAAACGCGGGAGGCGGCTGACTGCACAAAAGGACTTCAAACGCCGTCCGTCGATGGGAAACGACGCGTTGACAGCAAAGGAACTTTTTTACGCGGAAACAACGCGTCGTAAAGGTGCGGTAACGAAATCGGCGACATGAAAAGCGGTATGCAGGAGCCGTGCGTCGACAGTTTGAACGTCGCTCAAGCGGCGGCAGTGCTTTTTTACGAACTCACGCGGTGAAATAAACGACGCGGCGGACGCACCTCAAGTCGAAGGGCTTAAACAGCGGTAAACGCAGGAGATTGGCAGACTGCGCAAAGGGACTTCAAACGTCGTCTGATTCAAAACGATTCAACGCCCTCTTTGAGTAAGTCGGCAAGCGTAATCGATTCAAGATAGGCGTCGATGACCTTTGCAAGACCGCGCCACACTTTTATCGTGCGACAATTTTTGACCAGTCGGCATTTAAGCGGCTTTTTATCAAGACAGGCGACGGGCGCAAGGCTTCCTTCCGCTGCAAAAAGGATTTCTTTTACCGTGTACGCGCCGGCATCTTTGGAAAGTTTATAGCCGCCCTGCGGTCCGCGTACGCTTTCCAATAGTCCTCTGCGGCTTAAACTGGCGGCAATCTGTTCAAGATACTTTATGGAAATCGCCTGCCGTTCGGAAATGTCTTTGAGCGGAATAAAGCCTTCGCCGCTGTGCTCCGCCAAATCCGCCATAAACCGCAGCGCATACCGTCCGCGCGTTGAAATCTTCATAACCCGTCTACCCTGTGCCCGTACTTTATAGCAGACTTTATCGAATGTAAACCGGCAGGCGGCAGAGAACGGAGTATGAGAGATGAAGAGGCGTTACCGCCTGCCCTAGTTTTGCTTGCGGCAAAACTAGCAGAAAAAATAAGGCTTGAGATGAGGGAGGGGTGCGGGTCTCTGGAGTTATCCTTTGCTGTCGACTCTTATCAGTTTTGTCTTCGGCAAAAAAAAGTGGCGGAGAGCGGAGTGTGAAAGATGTAGAAGAGTTACCGCCTGCCCTAGTTTTGCTTGCGGCAAAACTAGCAAAGAAATAGAGCTTGAGATGAGGGAGGGGTGCGGGTCTCTGGAGTTATCCTTTACGGGCGAGTGTAAGCAGGTTTGACTGCGGCAAAAAAAGTGGCGGAGAACATCGGTCGGCGGAGAAAGGAGTTTGAAAGATAGTGCGAAGTTACCGACCGAGCGAGTTTTCCATACGGCAAACTCGGGAAAAATGGGGCGCAGGGGAAATTCGTAATGAGGAATACGAAATACGGAGGTTTGCCTGTTGCTGTAAAACTTTGAGTTTCGCGGACGAAAAACGAACAGATGGGGGCGAATGAAAATTAGTACGCGGACAATCTCTATTTACAGAATACCCGTAACTCTTTATATTGCCGACCTATACATTATCATATCGGCTGACAAAGCCGTGAGGAGTTACTTATGGTTATAACAATAAAAAAACGGAGAGCATTGTATGTTGTGCTGGCGGCATGTATGTCGCTTACTTATATCGGCTGCAACAAGGCGTCTGCCGTAACTGCAAAGAGTATGGAGCCGTCGGTCGCTGACAACGCACGGAAAGAGGCCTATGTGAACGGTATTATTTACCAACTTTCCGCTGAAGTAAAAGCCCTGCAAATGCAAGCCTATAAACTTGCAAGAATCCGGCTGGAGGATCGGCTTAAAGAACAAGCGCAGGGAAAATACTCAAAGCCGTTAGCAATCGTTACCGATCTTGATGAAACCATTCTCAGCGACACGATGTATTTAGCCGATGCGGTACAGCGTCCCGAAGCGTGGGACAACGGTCCGTTTGATGAACACTACTATGCGGGACTGGCTTCTACCGCTTGTAAAGCAATCCCCTACGCTGTTGACTTCTTTAATTATGCAAGCAGCAAAGGGGTGGAAATCTTCTATATTACCAACCGCGATCCCGATAAAGGCGAATTGACCGTTAAGCAATTACAATATCTCGGTTTTCCGAATGCCGATGCGGATCATGTTCAGGTGAAACTGCAGGACAATTCTTCCAATAAAACCGAGCGCCGGAACAACGTATTAAAAGAGCATGAGGTGATTATGTATCTCGGCGATAATATCGGGGACTTTACCGGCGATTTCAAAAATGATCTCGGCCCTGAAAAGCGCACCGAACTTGCATTGCAAGCGCCCTATACGGATTTCTGGGGCGATAAGTGGATCGTTTTGCCGAACGCCACCTACGGCAACTATGTTTCGGCAGTGTGGTACGGCGATAAAAAAGCCGATGCGGCAAAGCGGATCGAATACATTAAACAACTTTTTGACAGCGTTAAGTTTACGAATACTCAAAAATTCGATACGTGGTATACGGAATAGGATTCCCGTATCGAAATACAGCGAAGAGCATTTGAGAACAGTCGTTTTGAAACGCTCTTTACCATTCGGCGCGCGAAAGAAATTCATCTTACGCGCGCCGCCCCTCACTTGCACTATATAGAGGTAGCATGAATACAGTCCGGCGATTCTCAATCCGTAATAAGCTGCTCCTTATGTTTGGAATGCTTATGTTCATTACAGGCGCATTCCTGTCCATTCTTGCCGTAACGCTCGGAAATCAGGCTGTTTTGGAAAACGTAGAACGGCACTTGAACGCAAAGGCAAAAGATACTGCCGAAATAGTCGACCGGAGAATTGACGGTTTACTGCAATTTCTTGAAGGTATTGCATCAAATCCCGATTTGCAAAGAACCGACATATCCATGCGTCAAAAGGTTGCGATTATCAATACCGGCATATTGCGGAATACGTATATCGAGTCATTCGGCATCTGTGATTTAAACGGCGATTTTTATGATTTATCGAATACGGTTGCGTCCGGAGCCGACCGCGATTGGTTTAAAGCTGCAGCGGCAGGAAAAAACTTCGTTGCGGATCCCCGTTTAAGCCGCGCAAGTAAAAAAATCCAAATACGAATCGGCATTCCGATTTTTGATAATAACGGCACTGTCATTGCCGTCTTGAGCGTAGCGACAAATAAACAGATTCTTACCAACAGCATCACCGATATAGTTATCGGAAAAACCGGTTACTGCTATGTTATTGACCATACCGGAACTTTTATTGCGCATAAAGATGAAGATTTCATTACCAACGCAGTCAATATGTTGGAAAATGCAAAAAAAGACCCTTCTTTGCAGTCGGCAGCAAACTTTATTCAGCATGCGCTGGATAATAATGACGGTATCGGCTTTTATAATTATAAAAATGAAAAACGAATCGCATCTTTTGCACCGCTAACCAAAGCGAATTGGAAAGTCGTTATTACCGCTCCGGTAAATGAATTTCTAACGACGATACATACGCTGCGGCGTTTGATGTACGGAATCGGCATAACGCTCCTCTTGTTGTCCTTAGTTATCATCTTTTTTATTGCCCGGGCGATTGTCAAACCGCTCCAAATCATTGTACATGCATTAAAAAATATCGCGCAAGGGGAAGGCGACTTGACGGTGCGTCTCCCCGTGCACGGAAACGATGAAATTACCGACCTTTCGGAGTATTTTAACCAAACGATTGCAAAAATCGGGAACACCGTAAAGGCGATAAGCGCGGCAAGCAAAGTGATGGAAGGAATCGGCGACACCTTATCGAGCGACATGACGGAATCTGCAAGCGCGATAAACGAGATTACTTCGAACATCGACGGCGTAAAGCAGCAGGCGATGACGCAGGCGGCAAGCGTTACCGAGACCGCGGGAACTGTTGAAGAAATTATCCGCACGATAGAAACGCTCAACGAAAGCATTGAAGCGCAGGCGGCGAGTGTTGCGCAGTCGACGCGATGGCCGCAAATATCGCCTCCATCACAGATTCTCTTGAAAAAAGCGATAATATGGTAAAAAAACTTTCGACCGCCACGTCGGAAGGAAAGTCGACTCTGCTCGCGTCGAACACCGTAACGCAAAAGATTGCCGACGAATCAGGCGGACTTATCGAAGCGTCGAGTGTTATTCAGAACATCGCGTCGCAAACGAACCTCCTCGCAATGAACGCCGCGATTGAAGCCGCGCACGCCGGAGAGGCGGGAAAAGGTTTTGCCGTCGTCGCCGATGAGATTCGTAAACTCGCGGAAGAAGCAGGTTCGCAAGGCAAGGCGATCACCGACACGCTCAAAAAACTTAGCGACGACATCAAAGGCCTGTCCGACTCGTCCAAAATCGTCGAAGAAAAGTTCAACGCCATTTTCCAGTTGTCGGAAAATGTCCGCGGCATGAGCGCCCAGTTGACCGCCGCCATGCGCGAACAAGAAAACGGCAGCCGCGAGGTGTTAGCGGCGATCAAAAACATCAGCGCCGTTACAATGGAAGTGAAAAACGGCTCGGAAGAAATGCTTGTCGGCGGAAAAGGCGTCGCACAGGAAATGCGAAAGTTAGACCAACTGACGGCGGTCATCAAAGACAGCATGAATGAGATGGCGGCGGGCGTCGGACAGATTAACAGAGCGGTGCAGGAAGTGAATGATTTGGCGAGGAAAAATAAGGAGAGTATAGAGGGGCTGGCGGAGGAAGTGGGAAAGTTTAAAGTTTAGGCAGTAATGGGTAATTTGTAATGGGGAATTTCGCCGTCGGGAAGATGTGTTTTCCGATGGCGTTTTTTATGAAGCGGCAGGGGAAGTTGTATTTTCCAATAGCGATTTATTTAACACGTGATATACAAAGACGGCGTGCAGACAAACTCCGCAACAAGTTTGCCAACGGAAAACTTTGGCAAACTGTGAAATCAATAATAACTTTCACACACAGTAAATGCAGTCTGCGAGTGAATGAGATGGCGGCAGGCGTCGGACAAATCAATCGCACCGTGCAGGAAGTGAATGAACTCGCGCAGAAGAATAAGGATAGTATTGAAGGATTGGTGGAAGAGGTTGGGAAGTTCAAAGTATAGTTGGTAATTTGTAATGGGGAATTTCGCCGCCGGTAAGATATGTTTTCCGGCGGCGTTTTTTATGTGGCGTCGGGATAAGTTGTACTTCCTGATGGCAAATTATTTAACACGGGGGAGAGCGAGAAGACGCGCAGACAAAACTCCGCAACAAGTTTGCCAGTGGCAAACTTGGGCAGACTGCAAAATCAATAATAACTTTCACGCTCAGTAAATGCAGTCTGCAAGAGATAGCGGCGGGGGGCGGACAAATCAATCATGAGGTGCAGGAAGTGAATGACTTGGCGAGGAAAAATAAAGACAGTATTGAAGAGCTGGCGGAAGAGGTTAGCAAATTCAAAGTTTAATGCAGAATACGTAGTTTTATTAACCGCCATGAAATTGTATTTTTCGGCGACGTTTTTTATGTGGCGTCGGGATAAGTTGTACTTCCTGATGGCAAATTATTTAACACGGGGGAGAGCGAGAAGACGCGCAGACAAAACTCCGCAACAAGTTTGCCAGTGGCAAACTTGGGCAGACTGCAAAATCAATAATAACTTTCATGCTCAATAAATGCAGTCTGCAAGAGATGGCGGCAGGTGTTGGACAAATTAATCGCACCGTGCAGGAAGTGAATGACTTGGCGAGGAAAAATAAAGACAGTATTGAAGGGCTGGTGGAGGAGGGGGAAGTTTCGGGTTTGATGAGGAATTTGGGATGCGTAATGCGGAGTTTTATCCTCCGCCATGAAACTGTGTTTTGAGGCGGCGGCAATGGTTAGCGTATCTCGTTATTGCGCGGACATACTTTTGGTATAGAAACCCCGCCCCGCGGGACACTGTTTTCCGCGAGTTTTGCCGAAAGGCAAAATCTCGTGCGGGCGAAAACTCCATTACATCTTTCAAACTCCTTTCTCTACCTCCCGAAGATTAACCGCGCGGTGCAGGAGGTGAATGATTTGGCGCGGAAAAATAAGGATAGTATTGACGGATTTGCGGAAGAGGTGAGTAAGTTCCGGGTATAATGAGAAATTAGGAATGTGTAATGCGGAGTTTTGTTCATCGTCGAGAAGGTGTGTTTTCCGGCAGCGTTTTTTATGGGACGTAGAGGAAGTTGTATTTTCCAATAGCGATTTATTTAACACGTGATATACAGAGAAGACGTGCAAACAAACTACGCAACAAGTTTGCTCGTGGCAAACTTGGACAGTCTGCAAAATCAATAATAACTTTCATGCTCAATAAATGCAGTCTGCCAATGAACCTGATGGCGACGGATGTCGGACAAATCAATCGCGCGGTGCAAGAGGTGAATGAACTCGCGAGGAAGAACGAAAACAGTATTGAGGGGCTTGCGGAGGAAGTAGGGAAGTTTCGGGTGTGATGGGGGAATTGGGGAATGCGTAATGCGGAGGTTTGTCCGCCGCCATGAAGCTAAGTTTTGCGGTAGCGGCACTACGTTCCTTCATTTAGCCACCATTCTCCGCTGCCTGCTGTTTTGCCATAGGCAAACCGCTTGCAGAGTTTGTCTGGCGATTGCTATGAAGTTTAAAAAACGCGACGGTGCTTAACTCCCCCCCCCCCCCCCCCCATACACACACACCTACAAACTACGAATTATGCATTCCTCATTATTTCTTGAACGTCGCCGCTCACACGCCCGCGCGGCAAAAAAAACAAAGACGCGTCGTAAACGACTTCAAATACGTTCTCCGCCTCATAACAACCTCTGACGATTAAAACTCAAAACTAAAATTTCCTTCAATCCTAAAAATTTCCGTCATACAAACGTCCCAAGCCGACACATACGCCTCATTCCAGTCGCTTTTGTTTACATGGCTGCCCTAGTGTTGCGGAGCGTTTTTGAATAATGGTATACTCAAGTCCATGAAAAAGACGGGTATAAAAACCATCGGCATTTTGACGTCAGGCGGCGACGCGCCGGGGTTGAACGCCGCAATACGCGGAATTTGCCGCTCGGCGATGAACAATTACGGGATTAAAATCATCGGGATTAGAAACGGCTTCCGAGGACTGGTCAACGGGGACGGCGCGGAACTGAAAAGCGGCGACATTTCAGGGATTTTGACCCGCGGCGGCACCATTTTGGGGACGGCGCGCGACAAGCCATTTAAAAATCCCGTCGTCAATCCTGAAACGGGGCTTCTTCCCGTCGAAGCAATCAAAAAAAACTGGACGGAATGGAAACTCGACGCGCTTGCAGTCCTCGGCGGCAACGGCACGAACACAACCGGAAGTTTGCTTTCCGACGAAGGATTTAATGTCGTCGGACTTCCGAAAACGATTGACAACGACATTGCAGGCTCGGACATCACGTTCGGCTTTCACACGGCGGTCGACGTTGCAACGGAGGCGATTGACCGCATTCACACGACGGCGCACAGCCACAGCCGCGTTATGGTCGTCGAAGTGATGGGGCACAAGGCGGGATGGCTCGGGCTTTATTCCGGCATTGCAGGCGGCGGCGACGTCATTCTCCTTCCAGAAATCCCCTACGACATCAATTCCGTAACCAAAGAGATTTTACAGCGGCGCGACGCGGGAAAAGATTTTTCCATCGTCGTCGTTGCAGAAGGCGCGCTTTCTAAAGAAGAGGCGCTGATGGACAAAAAGACTTTCAAAAAGTCGCGCTTGAAAATGCCGCAGTCGATCGGCTATCGGGTTGCGCACGAACTTGAAGAGGCGACGGGACTTGAATCCCGCGTTACGGTTTTAGGCTATCTGCAGCGCGGCGGCACCCCCTCCCCTTACGACCGCGCCCTTGCGACGGAGTTTGGCGTTGCGGCGACGGAGTTTATTGTCAACGGACGGTTCGGAAACCTTGTCGCCATGCAAAACAATAAAATCACGGCGGTTCCATTAAAAGACGTTGCGGGCAAAGTGAAAAACATTCCCGCAGACCACCCGCTGCTTGAAACCGCGCGCGCGGTAGGAATGAGCTTTGGCGACTGACTTCAAATGCCGTTTTTGCAAATCCTGCGACGGGTTCGGGTGCAAGGGACAGATGCCCGGCATGGGAGGCGTCGACGGCAGCCGCAATTTCATCTTAAACTGCGCGGACTGGCTTAAACTCTACAACGCGGAACTTTTAGCCGGCAGAGCGTACAATATCGACGAGATACAAGTGCTGCCCAAACACATCGGCATTGCGCCCGTTACCGGAGCCGTCCAGAACATCGGCTTTCCGAATGAAAGCGACTTTTACCTTCCGTATTTTACGGCGGCAAAAAACACCGGAATCGACATCTGCGTCGGCGACGGCGCGCCCGATGAAAAACTCCTGCTCGGACTTGAAGCGGTGCAGAAACTTGAAGAAAAAGCGTATTTTTTCTTAAAACCGTATCAAGACGCGGAACTTGCGCGGCGGATCGCACTTGTGCGCGGCGTTTCCGTTGCAATCGGCATGGATATCGACGCGTACAACATCGTAACGATGCGCAATCAAGTCAAACTCGAATGGAAAACGCCCGAACAAATAGAAAAGTTCCGCGCAGAGTCGGGACTTCCGCTCATGCTCAAAGGGATTTTTACCGACGCGGATTTGGAATTGTGTAAGGCGGTCAAGCCTGAGATCGCGGTTGTCTCAAATCACGGCGGCAGAATCGACACGAGAGTCGGCAGCACGGCGGAATTCTTACGAGACCACATTCAAATGCTGCGTTCGTGCTGCAAGGAAGTGTGGGTCGACGGCGGCATACGCACACGGCGCGACATTCAGACCGCGCTCTTTTTAGGCGCCGACAAAGTGTTGATTGCCCGCTCGTTCATTTCAGCCGTATGCCTCGGCGGAGCGGCAAAAATGGAAACGCTGATTAAAGGACTGCTCTCAGAATAGTGGAAACGAGAGGCAGGACTGGAAATATCAACCTTACAGGACTGCCGAAACAAGTTTTCCTATCCCCTGCCCCTTCGCCGGCATACGAAACCTCATCCTCGCTTTATATACGAAGTGTTCGTATCATCTGTTACGTTCATTTCATCTCACCGTATCTAAGACGTTAGACAGTCCCGTCGAAGATAATAAAACAGTCAGCAAAGCCCATCTTCCGCAATTTTGCTGCAGGCAAAATTGCAGCAGACAGTAAATCCGTTAAGTCTGTCAAAACCGATTTCCCCTGTCCGCGTTGTCCTGCACAGATGCTAAAACCGCGCCTTCCTCAAACGGACTTTCTCAATATCTTCGGAAAACAGTTCGCGTAAGTCGTTTAAGCCGAGCGCCATCAGCGCCATGCGGTCAATACCGATTCCCCACGCAAGGACGGGGACGTCGACTCCCATCGCCTTTGTAACTTCGCGGCGGAAAATGCCCGACCCGCCGAGTTCAAACCAGCCTAACACGGGATGCTTGATATGCACTTCAATCGACGGCTCCGTAAACGGAAAATAGCCCGGAACGTATTTTACGTCGGTAGCGCCTGCGATTTCCGTCGCAAACATTTCCAAAAAACCGAGCAGCGTGCGGAGATTGACGTCCTCGCCGAGCACAATGCCTTCCGTTTGATAAAAATCGCTTAAATGCGTCGCGTCAACTTTGTCGTAGCGGAAACAGCGCGCAATGCCAAAATATTTTCCGGGGATTTCGGCATCGTGCAGGCGGTGCGCGGATAAAACCGTCCCTTGACTTCGGAGAATAAGCCGTTTTGTAAACTCCGTATCAAAGTTGTAGTTCCAGCCGCGGCTGCCTGAGTCTCCACCGTTTTTGTGGACGGCAGCGATATTCGAAAGATACGGCTCTTCAATATTCTTCGCATGAGTGGGATTTTTTAAGCGGTAAACATCGTGAATATCGCGCGCCGCATGAAATTGCGGCATAAACAACGCGTCCCCGTTCCAAAACTCCGTTTCCACAAGCGGCCCGTCAAACTCCTGAAAACCGAGCGAACACAACTTGTCTTTTACGGATTCTAAAAACTGAACGTAAGGATTTGTTCTGCCGGGAATAATGCGCGCAGGCGGAACGGAAATGTTATAACTCCGGAAAGCGCCGCTTTTCCATTCTCCGGTTTCAAGCATTTTCGGAGTGATTTCACCGATTTCATTCCCCGTAATACCCGACTGCTTCAAGGCGTTTGCAACAGCCTCGTATTCGCCGCAGAGCCGGTAGGTAACGATTTCCCGCTCAATAATCTTAAAAGGACTTCCTGCAGCCCCGCGTTTTTTGGAAAACCCCGCTATAACGGTCTGCTCCCGCTCGGAAAGCGCGTTTTTATCCAAAAGACCGTCGGACTTTTCAAAAGCCTGTTTTATGAGGGCGGATGCAATTTCTATGTGTTCGGGGATTTTTGCGGACGGATTATATTCCGCTTTTTTTTCAGCGTTCATTTTAAGAACGCCCTCTTTGGAAAGCTGCCCGAAAGCGCTTCCGATATCTTTGTTTTCAATATTGAGCGCGGTGGCAGCGTCCGGCAGCGTCATAGCGCCGTTTTTTTTCAATAATTCGATAAAGCGGAGTTCAACTAAACCGGATTTTGCAAGTTCTTTCCCCGTATCCGTAATTTCATAATACGTGCGGGGAATTCTGCCGGTTTCTTCCAAAAGACCTTTTCCGCAAAGCCAGGAAAACGATTGGTTTGCATGGCCTTCTTTATAATTTAACTCGTTAATAAGTTTTTCCGGAGATAGTTCATCTTTACCGGAAAAACTCAACAGCACCCTTATTTCCAAAGGGTGCAGATTTTTTACAATGTTTAAAATATCCATCGTATATTTTTAATTCGGAACTCTAGCGGTCGAATTTTAGGTGTGAACTGTATTCCGCCCAGCTGATACCGCGCTCATCTTTGAAGTATCGTTCCCGATCTCGTTCCAAATACTTGTAGTGGTAGTATTTATTTTCTTTTGTAAAATCCTGAAGACAGGCAAGAACGGTATTCATCGCTTCGCCTTTCTGATAGGTAACATACATGCTGGTATAGTAGATTCTCGCTTCATCGGACAAGGGTGTGTATTCAATTCTGACTTTTGCAGTCTTATCCGTTACGTGCTGATTTTCCGGAACAATAATTTTTGTTGACAGATCCGGCTTGTTCGCCGTATCTTCCGGCATTTCTGATGCTTCCGCCTGCGCAAAAACACCTCCGATTACAAAAAACAACGAAAAAAAAGCGATTGCTAATTTTTTCATAAAGTCCTCCTGATAGTTTTATGGTTAAAACTGTGTATATGTTGTTATTTTATCGGTTTCTAAAAAAAAATCAAGGTCAAGAGCGTAACACCCCGCGTCAATCCCAAGCAGCGGCGCGCGCCGGATAAGAACCCGTCCGCGTATTTCTTTGGGCTTATTTTTCAAAATGGGACGGTAGTGCGCCCGAAGCGCGTTTTTAAGCGCGTCCTTTGCCGCCTCCGTAATGCCTTCAAAGCCGTCGGAGATTTTCCCGCTGCCCTTTCCGCGCGCCTTTTGAGACTGAATGCCGCGCCACATATTATAGGTAAAAATCATCTCAGGCGTCCGTTCAAGTTCGATCCAAACATTCACTTTGTTATCCGCAATCCACGGTTTTGAATACACAATACCGCTTCCGTTTTGACCGCCGACGCTCCCGATTGCCGTAATTTCAAAGCGTTCCTGCACGCCGCGGAGCCTGTCGTAAGGCGTATACGTAAAATTCCAGCCGTAAACCATCCCGTCAATTAAAAACGGCGCCGTCATTTTAAGGCGGCTGATAGAATAAGCGAAAGGACTGGAATCGCTGCCGGCGGCGGCTTCCGCGTCCTCAGAATCCGGATACGCATCAAGTTCCGCCCACAGCGCAATTCGAATTTTTTTAGAAAAATCCGCCTCCTGAGCGAATGCAGCGGCTGCTAAAGCAAATAAAAGTGCGGAAAGAAAAAACGTTCGTTTTATCATGACAAATCCTGTATCTTGCGGCAAAGCCCGTTTCCGCGTTTTCTCATGTCCAGAACATAAGCGCACAAGTTTTGCTGCCGCCTCGTATTGCCGGAAAAGAGGCGGTTTAGCCAAAAGTCCGCATTCCGCTTCATTCAACGCAGTCGAAATCCGACAAAAGCGACGGCGGCGCATACGTTACGCGGGTTCTGCCGTTGTGCTTCGACATATACAATCCCTGATCCGCCTGCTTTACCAACTGCTGCGGAATGCTTATCGGATTTTTTTTGTAATCGAAAACGGAAATCCCGCACGAAATCGTAACTTTCATCGTCCGGTCGTTGAATACAAAATCGCACTGCTCCACCGCAAGCCGAATGCGCTCGGCAATAGCAAGCGCGTCGTCTTTTTTCGTTTTATCGAGCATGACCGTAAATTCCTCGCCCCCGTAGCGGCAGGCAAGATCGCTTTCACGAAGATTCGACTTAATGAGAAAAGCGACTTGCTTTAAGACAAAATCGCCGCAGTCATGCCCGTAGGTATCGTTAAACCGTTTAAAAAAATCTATATCGAGCATGAGAATGGCAAGCGGATTTCTTTGCGCCCGCGCCGCGTCCAGCCGCTCGCCCAATTCATTGAAAAAAAAGTACCGAAGTTTCAGTTTTGTCATCATATCGGTTGAGGAGCGCTCAAGCAAAATCGTGTTATTTATTGCGACTGCAGCAAGAGATGCGATTGTCAAAATCTGCGTTTTTTCATAGTCGGTATATTCGGCATCGGAATCCGAATCGAAAACAAGTCGATCTCCCAAAAAAAGAATGCCGTTGATATGATTTTTCAAAATGAGAGGAACAATAAGGGATGCGTGCAGCGTTCTCAGCAATTCGACCGTTTCAGAATCTTCAGGACAAAATTCTTCTATATATTCAAGCGTAACGGGCTTTTTTTCATCGGTAAGAATTTTTACGATAGGATCGGTGAATGCAATCGTGTATTTTGAACAAGCGCCCGCTTCAAGAATTATTTGACTGGTTTCAAGCGCAAAAAAATCGGATGTCAGCGTATCCAAAACGAACATTCCCGCATCGATAACGTGCATTTGCGCCATACACGAAAAAATAATCGATTCCCGCAGTTTTTTTGCATCCAGCGTAGAATAAAATGACCGGGCAATATCAAGCATCTGCTCCAAATCGTAGATTCGCTTTTCATAATTCGCCGTCAATTCTTGCAGTTTTACGTTCGCTTTTGACATACCGGTCCCCCGTTCGGGATTATGACTGGATTACAGCATAATTCCGCATGATTTCGAAAAATATCTGCCAGCTCGGATACTGCGACTCAAGTTGATACGTATTGTCTTTGTTCCGCGGAGACATCATGAGGACTTTTAAATTTTCGATATTTTCGCTCGTCGATTTTTTTGAATCCTGAAGAATGCCTGCAATATGCTTTGAAACTTGATTGATTACGTTTACTTCCCGCGTAATTATCTTTCCCGCTTCGGAATTGATTCCGTTTACGAACTGCTCAAGTTTTTTCATAAAACTCGGCTCTTTATGAATGTCTTTTAAATAGCCTTCAATATTGGAAACTGCGTAAGGTTTGCCGGATAAAAACTTGCTTTCAAAGGCGCGTATATGGTCTTCGCTTTCCATGACGGCGAACACGTCTTCGGAAAAATCGCTTTTGTACGACGGATTGGTAAAAAATCCTTCGACAACAATGTCATTCAGCAGCGAACGCACCTGTCCGTTGACGTACACCTGCACAAAAGTTTTGAGAATGCGCATGGGCAGTACCCACGCGAACGCAGGCGCAGAGTTTTGAATAAGACGGGCGTTTACTTGATCATTATAGCCTTCAAGCGTAAGAAGCGATTGCGCGCCGAACAGCCCTGAAATTTCGTGCGAAATTTTATTGTCTTTCATTTCGGTTTTTATGCGCTGACCTTCCGACTTAAACCTGCCTTGCAGCATTTCAGAAAACGTAAGGGTCGCCGCTCCCTTATAGTCCGCCGACTTGGGCGTGTAATTGATGTTGACTTTTGCGTAGCAGATGAGCATACGGATTTTTTCTGCGGTAAGAATGTGATTGATGACGTAGGCGATATTTTTAAGGCTGTCGGTGATGACGCTTTCCGTGTATTTTTCCGCCGCAAGATTACCGCGGAGACTTGCAAGCGCTGTCAAAATATTGACCGACGCCGTACTTATCGAAAGACCTTTTGTAACAAAGTACAAATCTTCCAAAATATTGACGATTTTCCCGACGGGAACGGACGTAAACGACGGATTATGCGCGCTCTCGCCGGTCGAAACGAAATTGGGATCGAAAATCTGCAATACGGTTATAAAACTGAATTTGCAAAAGTCGGCAAGTTGGCGTGCGGTAAGGATCTGCGCGTCAATCGTCTTAAACGTATCGGCGTGCAGTTCGTTGATGATTTTATCGAGCCTTCGCTGCTGTCCGTCAAAAATCTGCGACGTCGTTAAGCTCGTATTGTCGAATTCCTCCATTCTGCCTGCATAGGTAAGTCCCGAAAGCATTTTTTGCTCCGGCGCAGGAAATCCCGTGATAACCAACTGAGACTCAAAGCGCGCGGCCTGCTGAGCGTCGGGGCTGCCGAGCGTACAGGCGAGCAGTTCGCCGATAGGTTTTGTATTATCGTAGAGAATGCGCACCGCTTCGGCAAAATTCGGCAAAACCAGTCCGTTTTTAAAAATCGGGGGATTGTAGGCGCGCAATTCGGCATCAATTTTCTTTAATTTGAGACGTTTTTGTACTTCGGGAGAATTTCTATTAAATATTGACTCCAAAAACTCCGTAATCGCTTGAATAAGACCCATGTGAGCAAGTTTAACGGGAACGCCGATATTTTGCAACCGCGCTCGATTATGCTATACTGGGCGCATGGAAAAAAATGCATTGATTGCAGGAAAAGACGCGCCAGACGTTTTGGAGTTTGCGGACGCTTTAATGCAGACGGGCTTTAAAATCGCCGTTACCGGGGAGCCTGACCCTGCCCAAGAAACGCAGACGGCGCTCATAAAATGGAACAAAGCCTCTGCAATTTCTGCGCGCTCGCTCGTTATCCAAGCGGAAACCGCGCTTAAAAACACTGCCAACACGATTTTTTATTTTGACGCGCCCCATTTCGCTCTCCTATATCCTGAGTTGTCGGCGTCGGCCTGCTCCAAAGTCCTCGAGGAATTGACGGCGGGCTTTCAATATCTTGCGATAGAAACATTAAATAGAATAGAGCAGCATAAAAAAGCGGCGCGCCTCGTCTTCATCGTCAGAAACGGGCTTTTACCCAAGGATGCAGTTTTTTCTTCTATTAAAGACGACTTTGCGCTGACGGCAAGTCCGCTGGTGGCGGCTGCGGAGGCGGCGTTTACAGCGTTTGCGGAAAATACCGCCGCCCTCGTTGCGCAAAAAGGCGCGGCGCAAGTCCTGCTTGTCGGTGTGGAACGCCAAAACGCGGCGATGACTGCCGATTCAAGTCTTGCTTTGTGGCTTTCCGAATACTTAAACGCGCTCGACTCCGCAAAAAGCCGGCAAAATGCAAAAAGTTCGTGCACGTGGATAAAAGCGGGCGCCAAAATGCCGGGAACCTTTTCCCTTTTCCGCTTGTAGACGCGGCAAAATCATACCGGAGACACTATGACCTTTGGAAACCTCTACATCGACTGCACGATCCGCATTGCGGCAGGACTTTTTTGCGGCGTCGTACTCGGCATAGAGCGGAAACTCCGCCAGCACACCGTCGGCTTTCGGACGTTGATTTTAATCAGCATTTCGTCCGCGCTCATGTCGATGATTTCGGTGTTCATCACGCAAATCCCCGGCGTAAAAGGCGGAGATCCCACGCGCATCGCGGCAGGCGTTATCACAGGGATAGGATTTTTGGGCGGCGGCGCAATTTTACGCGAAGGACTGAATATCCGCGGGCTCACCTCCGCAGCAATCATTTGGACTGCAGCGGCGCTCGGCATCGCCTGCGGCATCGGGGAATTTTTTGCGGCGGCACTGACGCTTTCAGTCAGCATTCTTTCGCTTATCGTCTTCGAGCGCCTCGAAATCAAATACTTTCCCGCCGAAAAAACAAAATACCTGACCGTCGTCTATTCCGGCAGCAAAATCGACATCGGAAAAATCCAGCAGTACATCACGGACTCAGGGTTACTTTTCCGCGACATCAATATGTCCGCGTCGATAGAAAAAAACAGAACTGCCGTACGCTTTTCCGTCAAAGCGTCCTGCCGCTTCGACTTAGGAATTCTTGCCGCAAAACTCAAAGAAACCGGCAGTCTGATAAAGATTTCAATATCGGACAGCGACAGTTGAA
>JBQNBN010000005.1:0-46618 GCA_052169915.1 Treponema sp. | reverse complement strand
AGCGCGATATGGAATTTGCGATGATGGATGCGCTTGTAAAAGAATGTAAAGCTCGGGGGATTACCGCATTGCGGGGCTATTATTATCCGACTGCGAAAAATAAAATGGTAAAAGATTTTTACGGTCTTCATGGTTTTGAAAAACTTTCCGAAGATGCTGACGGAAATGCTGTCTGGGAACGAAAGATTGAAGATTATGAAAACCGGAATAAAGTCATACATGTAAACTAAAAACATTTTAAGGAGTTTTTTATGGATAAAAGAGAAGAGATTTTTTCACGGTTGAATGAAGTTTTTCGTGACGTTTTTGATGATGAAACGATAACCGTAAACAACGGGACAACTTCAAGCGATATCGAGGATTGGGATTCTTTGTCGCACATCAATTTAATTGTTGCAGTTGAAAATATGTTTGGTATTAAATTTAGCATGGGAGAAACGACTCATCTTAAGAATGTCGGCGAGATGGTTGATATAATTCTGCAAAGGACAGATAAATGACAATTCATCACGTCGGCTTTTTAACAAAGAATATTAAAAAGAGTGAAAAAGAATTTCTTAATTTAGGGTTCAATATTGAACAAACTGTGCAATATGATTCCATTAGAAAAATAAATATTGAATTCATTGTAAACGGCGATTATCGTATAGAACTTATTGAACCTGTCGATAAGGATTCTCCGATGTATCCGCTGTTGAAACGCTATAAAAATACACCGTATCATTTTTGTTATATAAGTAAAAACTTGTATAGTGATATTGAATATTTAACCAAACTCGGGGGGGGGGGGGGGGGTACGCGCTAATAACTCCGCCGCAAAAAGCCCCCTGTATCCAAAATAAGAACGTTGCTTTTTTGGTGAGTGCTCACTGCGGCATTATAGAGTTATTGGAGGCGTAACATGATTATTATGTCTTTCCAATCGTTAAACTTTATTATTTTTTTTGCAGTCGCACTTATATGTGTATCTTTCGTTCCGCAGAAGTTAAAAAACGGTTCCATTGCGATATTCAGCCTTGTCTTTTCATATTTGGCAGGCGGAATAATAACAACCGCTTTTTTACTCTTAGCGGCAGGAACAACGTTTTTTGCAGCGTTAGGTATAGAAAAAACTGCTGATGCAAAGATAAAAAAATTATATTTTTTACTTGCCTTGCTACTGAATATCGCTCTTTTATTTGTTTTAAAATATTCCGCATTTTTTATAAACTTTGCCAATGATTTTAACCGGCTGGTGGGATTGGAAAGGCGATTTGAGCATTTGTCACTTTTTGTGCCGCTTGGTATCAGTTTTTACACTTTATCCGTACTCGGTTATTTGATAGACATATATTGGGGAAGTTATAAGTCGGAAAGAAACTTTATCAATTATTCTATTTTTGCCGGATATTTTCCTGTTTTATTTTCCGGTCCGATTGTGAGATATCCAGAAATGAGCAGGGAACTTCTGAAAAAACGAACATTAAATCTTGAAAACACATCACAAGGAATCTTGCGAATATGCTGGGGATTTTTTGAAAAGACTGTTATATCGGATACTATTGCTTCGTTTGTCAAAATTGTGTATTCGGATCATCTAACATATTCAGGAATTTATATATTCATAGGAACAGTTTGCTTTGCAATCCAACTGTATACCGATTTTTGCGGATATATGGATATTGCATTGGGATGTTCCAAACTTTTGGATATAAAACTGCCGGAAAATTTCGATACGCCGTTTTTTTCGCGCTCTCTTTCCGAATACTGGCGGAGATGGCATATTACGCTTGGGCTTTGGTTTAAGGACTATCTGCTGTATCCGCTACTGAAATCAAACGCGTTTATTGCTGTTGGAGAACACACAAAAAAAGTATTTGGAAAGAAAACCGGTAAAAAAATTCCCGTGTACTTGGCGCTTGCCGTACTATGGTTTTCCGTCGGCTTTTGGCACGGCGGCGTATGGAAATATATAATCGGTTCGGGATTGCTGCACTGTTTTTATATCGTAACCGGTCAAATTTTTGAAAATCGTTTAAAGAAAATAACAGTTTTGATGCACATTCCTACGGAGTCGGTGTTCTGGAAAATATTTCAGAGGCTCAGAACATTTTTTATGGTATTAACGGGATTTGTATTTTTCAGAAGTGCAGATGTTCCTGATGCTCTTCAAAAATTTAAATATTGTTTTGTTGGGCGACCGAATATAACGCTTCCGCAATTTTTAGCAGATACCAGACTTTCAAAATTGAGATTATTTGTTCTTGCTGTTTCAATTGTTTTGCTTTTCTGTGTTTCGGTCTATAGACAAAATAAGGAGAAAGCGTACAAGTTGTATAATAATAAAATCTTTTGCTTTGTCGCATCGTGGCTTCTGGTGATGGGAATATTTTTGTTTGCATCCGCTAACAGCGGTTCATTCATTTACTTTGGCTTTTAGGAGTCAGACATGAAAGAAAAAATCAAAGCTTTTTTATATATCGTTTTATTTTCTATTATTCTGCTTGTAGTTATCGGTCCCGTAAATTATACGGTAGACCGTGCGAACCGATTACACGATATTTATGCAGATATGGCTAATTTGATTATGGATGGGAATCCGGTTTTTATTGAAACCGGCGACCTTGATGAAAGAATGTTGAAGTTGGAAATCATAAAACGGTTACCAAAGACAGGGCTCACTCTCGCACTGGGACCGTCGTTTATTATGAGTGTCAATAAAGATGTAGTGAAAACAAATGCTTTTTATAATTTAGCAACTTCAGGTTCAACGGCATATGATGATCTTAATACTTTAGGAATGCTGAAATTTTACGGTATTAAACCGGAACGACTTCTTCTCTCTGTGAATGCAAAATATTTTGTACGGGCGATCTTCGGCACGGATGAACAATACAAGCCTTTCCATTTGTATGGAAAGTATTATCGAGGCGAGCATATCAACTCCGAACCTCATGACGAGCATACATTTTTTACCGATATTAAAAATCTTTTATCCATTGCATATTTCCAAAGTAATTTGGACTATGTTAAAAAGAATCGCCGTTTTTATATCGGTGAAAGATATGGTATATGGACAAAAGCAGATACTCGTAACGCTTATATGCCGGACGGAAGTTGGGTATATGAAAAGAAACGTCGAGATGTAATGGAAACAGATATTGTTAACGCTTGTAGACATTTTAATGTAGTTGATAAACTTGGAAGTCATGAATCTATGGATTCGGAAAGTAAAGATATATTTAATAAAACGATTTTAGATTTGCAGGCACAGGGGATTATGGTCGATTTATTTATTTCTCCGTTGCCGCCAGCTCTTTGGAAAAAAATTACAGAGTCTAATTCGACTTTATTTGAGAATATTCTTAATTTTGTTGGGCAATATGACGGCGTTCGTATTTTTGGTTCATTCGATCCGTCTAACTATGATTTGACAAATGCCGATTACTACGATCCTCTGCATATAAGGAGGGAAAAATTAGGAGTATTATTTAAACATTACTAAGATGAGGCGCTTTTACTTTACTAACGGCTCTACCGTTTATTTATTTCGATTTTAGGTCAGCTCATTATGAAAGACAAACTTAAGGCTTTTTTATATATTATTTTATTTTTCCTTACCCTACTTGCAGTTATCAATCCCGTAAACTACGTGGTAGACCGTGCGAATCGGTTACATAATATTTATCCTCAGATGGCAAGTTTGATCATGGAGGGAAAGCCGGTCTTTATTGAAACCGGTGATCTTGACGAACGAATGCTGAAGTTTGAAATGATAAAGTATTTACCTAAAACGGGACTTACTCTTGCCTTAGGTCCTTCTTTTATTATGGGAGTCAATAAAGATGTATTAGAAACGGAGGTTTTTTATAATTTAGCAACTTCAGGTTCAACGGCATATGATGATCTTAATACTTTGGGGATGCTGAAATTTTACGGTATTAAACCGGAACGACTTCTTCTCTCCGTGAATACAAAATATTTTGTTCGAGCACTTTTCTCTACAGATGAAAGACATAAACCTTTCGATTTGTACGGAAAATATTATTTAACTAGCCCCCCCCCCCCCGCACATAAAATACATTCTGTTTTTAGGGATTTAAAAAATCTGTTATCAATTTCATATTTTCAAACTAATCTGGATTATATCAGAAAGAATAAGTGCTTTCGGATCAGAGAAAGATGTGGTATATGGACAGAAGAAAATACTCGAAATGCTTATATGCCGGACGGAAGTTGGATATATGAAAAGAAGCGTCGAGATATAACAGAGGCTGAAGTAATCCGTGCCTGTAATGAGTTTGATATACAGGATAGACTCGGCATTAATGAGTCTATAGATATGGAAAGTAAAGACGTATTTAATAAAACGATTTTAGATTTGCAGTCACAGGGTGTTATGGTTGATTTATTTATTTCTCCGTTACCGCCGGCGCTTTGGAAAAGAATAAAGGAGACTAGCTCAACCCGGCTATTTGAGGACATTCTCAATTTCGTTAAGCAATACGACAGTGTCCGTATTTTTGGCTCATTTGATCCATCCAATTATAATTTGACAAATGCCGATTATTACGATCCCATGCACCTACGGAGGGAAAAACTTGGAGTGTTATTTGAACCTTAAAGGAAACTTTGTTTCTTATTTGGATAGAGTACAATACATCTTTTGTGAATACTTCAATCAGCCGTATAACTACATAACGATGGCGGCTCTCGACGCAAAGTAAACCGAAAACCATACGAAAATACAAAAGTCTGCTCGGTGTTTAATCGCACGTGAGCGGATTCTTTTTATAGGCTGACTGGAAAGGCGTGATTTTCCACATATGTCGATTGGATGGGAGAGGGAAGGATAATTTGGAATTGGGAATGCGTGATGCGTAATTTTGTCTGCTTAGGTTTTGCCTATCGGCAAACTCTCAGGGGGAACTGGGTTTGCGGCTGTGCGTAATGCAACGTTTAGTTTTCCTCCGTTTGCAAATCTTTTATGGGCGTGGTCAACGGCAAGCGCAACTTCGTACTCCGAGCATGCGTAAATCCCGTCCTTCCCGCCGGAAGTTTAATTTCGTCGGAGATAATGCGTATTTCAAGGAGGCGCACGTTGTCGGCTGTGGACGGTGTTTTATGGAGAGGCGCATTCTCCGGCTTGAAGAGCGGGTTTTGCTTTCGCGCCGTCTGGTCTACCGTGATTTCCAGTGCTCCGAATTTTTTATCGCGCTCAAGATTTTCGGGTTTCGTCAGCAATGCAATACTTAGTTTACCGCCGTTTGCAAATCCTTTATAAGCGCAGTCAATAACAAGAGCAAGTCCGTGTTCCGAGTATGCGTAAAATCCCGTTCTTCCCGCTGAAAGTTTAATTTCGTCGGAGATAATGCGTATTTCAAGAAGACACGTGTTGTCGGCGGACGGTGTTTTTGAGGCGGTGAACTGCATTTTCCGGCTTGAAAAGCGGTTTTTGCTTTCGCGCCGTCTAGTCCATCGTGATTTTCAGCGCGCCGGACTTTTTATCGCTCTCAAGGTTCTCCGGCTCCGTCAGCAATTCGACGCATAATTTACCGCCGTTTGCAAATCTCTTATGAGAGCAGTCAATGGCAAGCGCAAGCTCGTACTCCGAACAGGCGTAAAATCCCGTTCTTCCCGCTGAAAGTTTTATTTCGGCTGAGGTAATGCGCATTTCAAGAAGACGCGCGTTGTCGGTCGCGGCGTGCGGTGTTTCTGAGGCTGGAAACATTCTCCTGTTTGCAAAACGGGTTTTGCTTTCGCGCCGTCTAGTCCACCGTGATTTTCAACGCACCGGATTTTTTATCGCGTTCATGATTTTCCGGCTTCCTCAGCAATGCAACGCAGAGTTTACCGCCGTTTGCAAATCCCTTATGGGCGCAGTCAATAACAAGAGCAAGTCCGTGTTCCGAGCATGCGTAAAAAAAAACTCCTCTCCGCCAGAAGTTTTATTTCGTCGGAGGTAATGCGCAATTCAAGAAGGTGCACATTGTCGGCTGCGGACGGTGTTTTGAGACGGGGCGCATTCTCTGGTTTGAAGAGCGGTTTTTGCTTTCGTGCCGTCTAGTCTACTGTGATTTTCAGCGCGCCGGACTTTTTATCACGCTCAAGATTTTTCTGCTCCGTCAGCAAGTCAACACATAATTTACCGCCGTTTGCAAATCCTTTATGAGTGTGCTCAACGGCAAGCGCAACTTCGTACTCCGAGCAGGCGTAAATCCCGTCCTTCCCTCTGGAAGTTTTACTTTGTCGGAAGTAATGCGCATTTCAAGATGATGCGCATTGTCGGCGGCGGGCGGAGTTTTTGAGGCGGGGCGCATTCTCCGGTTTGAAGAGCGGATTTTGCTTTCGCGTCGTCTAGTCCATCGTGATTTCCAACGCGCCGGACTTTTTATCGCGCTCAAGATTTTCGGGCTCCGTCAGCAATGCAACGCTCAGTTTTCCGCCGTTTGTAAATCCTTTATGGGCGCAGTCAACGGCAAGAGCAAGTCCGTGTTCCGAGCATGTGTAAAATTCTGCCCTTCTCGCCGAAAGTTTAATTTCGTCGGAGGTAATGTGCATCTCAAGAAGACGCGCGTTGTCGGTGTGCGGTGTTTTATGGCGAGGCGCATTCTCCGTCTTGAGAAGCGGCTTTTGCTTTCGCTCTGTCTAGTCCATCGTGATTTTCAGAGAGCCGAACTTTTTATTTCGCTCAAGATCTTCCAACTCTGTCAGCAATGTAATACTAAGTTTTCCGTCGTTTGCAAATCCTTTGTGATCGCAGTCAACGGCAAGCGCAAGTCCGTACTCCGAGCATGCATAAAATCCGGTTATTCCCTCTGAAAGTTTAATTTCGTCGGAGATAATGCATATTTCAAGACGGTGTACGTTGTCAGCGGCGTGCGGTGTTTTGAGGCGGAGAACATCCTCCGGCTTGAGAAGTGAGTTTTGTTTCCACTTAGTCCACCGTGATTTCTAACGCGCCGGACTTTTTATCACGCTCAAGATTTTCCGGCTTCGTCAGCAATGCAACGCATAGTTTTCTGCCGTTTGTAAATCCCTTATGGGCGTAGTCAATGGCAAGCGCAAGTCCGTACTCCGAGCATGCGTAAAATTCCGTCTTTCCTGCCTAAAGTTTTATTTCGTCTGAGATAATGCGCAATTCAAGAAGGTGCACGTTGTCGGCGGCGTGCGGTATTTTGAGGCGGGGCGCATTTTCCGGCTTGAGAAATGGGTTTTGTTTTCATCCTGCCTAGTCTACCGTGATTTGCAACGCGCCGGACTTTTTATCACGCTCAAGATTTTTAGCAATGCGACGTTGAGTTTACTGCCGTTTACAAATCCCTTATGGGCACAGTCAATAACAAGAGTAAGTCCGTACTCTGAGCATGCGTAAAATCCGGTTATTCCCGCCGGAAGTTTAATTTCGTCTGAGGTAATGCGCAATTCAAGAAGGCGCGCGTTGTCAGCGGCGGACGGTGTTTTGTGGCGGGGAACATTCTCCGGCTTGAGAAATGGGTTTTGTTTCCATCCCGCTTAGTCCACCGTGATTTGCAGCGCCCCGGATTTTTTATCGCGCTCAAGATTCTGCGGCTCCGTCAGCAAGTCAATACATAGTTTCCCGCCGTTTGCAAATCCTTCATGGACGCAGGTAATGGCAAGCACAAGCCCGTGTTCTGAATCAGAGCAAAATCCCGTCCTTCCTGCTGGAAGTTTTATTTCGTCGGAGGTAACGCCATTTCAACAAGGCGCGTATTCTCGAAGTAGGGCGATGTTTTTGAGGCGGGGCGCATTCTCCTGCTTGAAGAGCGAGTTTTGTGTCCATCCCGCTTAGTCCACCGTGATTTTCAGCGCGCCCGATTTTTTATCACGCTCAAGATTCTGCGGCTCCGTCAGCAAGGCGACGCATAATTTACCGCCGTTTGTAAATCCTTTCTGTAACGGTCAATGGCAAGAGCAAGTCCGTACTCCGAGCAGGCGTAAAATCCAGTCCTCCCCGCCGGAAGTTTTATTTCGTCGGAGATAATGCGCATTTCAAGAAGGTGCACATCGTCGGCTGCGGACGGTGTTTTATGGCGGGGAACATTCTCCGGCTTGAGAAATGGGTTTTATTTCCTTGCTGCTTAGTCCACCGTGATTTTCAGCGCTCCGGACTTTTTATCGCGCTCAAGGTTTTCAGGTTTCGTCAGCAATGCAATACTTAGTTTACCGCCGTTTGCAAATCCTTTATGGGCACAGTCAACGGCAAGCGCAAGTCCGTACTCCGAGCATGCGTAAAATCCCGTTCTTTCCGCCGGAAGTTTTATTTCGTCGGAGATAATGCGCAATTCAAGAAGTCGCGCGTTGTCAGCGGCGGACGGTGTTTTGAGGCGAGGAGCATTCTCCGTCTTGAGAAGCGGTTTTTGCTTTCGCGCCGTCTAGTCCACGGTGATTTCCAGCGCCCCGGATTTTTTATCGCGTTCAAGATTTTCCGGCTCCGTCAGCAAGTCAACACATAGTTTTCCGCCGTTTGCAAATCTTTTATGCGCGCAGTCAACGGTAAGCGCAAGTCCGTACTCCGAACATGCGTAAAATCCCGTCCTCCCCGCCGGAAGTTTTATTTCGTCGGAGATAATGCGCAATTCAAGAAAGCGCGTATTGTCGGCGGCGTACGGTGTTTCGAGGCGGGGCGCATTCTCCGTCTTGAGAAGCAGGTTTTGCTTTCGCGCCGTCTAGTCTACCGTGATTTGCAGTGCGCCGGATTTTTTATCGCGCTCAAGATTCTGCGGCTCCGTCAGCAATGCAACACATAATTTACAGCCGTTTGCAAATCCTTTATGGACGCAGTCAACAGCAAGCGCAAGTCCGTACTCCGAGCATGCGTAAAATCCCGTCCTTTCCGCCGGAAGTTTTATTTCGTCGGAGATAATGCGCAATTCAAGAAAGCGCGCGTTGTCAGCGGCGGACGGTGTTTTGTGGCAGGGAACATTCTCCGGCTTGAAAAATGGGTTTTGCTTCCGCGTCGCCTAGTCCACCGTGATTTTCAGCGCGCCGGACTTTTTATCGCGCTCAAGGTTTTCAGGTTTCGTCAGCAAGTCAACACATAGTTTTCCGCCGTTTGTAAATCCTTTATGGGCGTTGTCAATGGCAAGTACGAGTCCGTGTTCCGAGCATGCGTAAAATCCAGCCCTTCCCGCCGGAAGTTTTATTTCGTCTGAGGTAATGCGCAATTCAAGATGATGCGCATTGTCGGCGGCGGGCGGAGTTTTTACGGCAGTTTCCGGCGCAGTATTTTTTTTCAAAAAAAGCCAACTCAAAACGGCGCGCTCTTTGGGAATGCCTGCCGCGTCCGACAACTTTAAGAGGCGGCGGGACGCGTCATCCGTCCCGAATGCAAAGTTGCACCATTTTTCGCGTCCGCCGCGGTGCGCATGCGTTCCCTGCATGGGGCACGCCGTTTGATGGGGGCACGGCAAGACGGCGAGGTAATTGCGCGCAATAAAGTTTTTCCGTAAAAGACTGATAAAGTTTGCGGCAGTCGGGGTTCCGGGCTCCGCAAAGAAAAATGCCGCGTCTCTTTTTGCATACGAAAGCAAATTTTGAACCTGCTGCTGCGCTTCTTCTTCCGCGTTTTGCCGCGAGCCCTGCAGAACTTCGTTAAAGGTATTCGCAGAAAATATAAAGTCAGCCTTTTCCTTCAGCGGCGTTCCCAAAACGCCCTTTACGCGGATAATGTTCCAATGCGGCGGCGAATCCGGATTTGACGGGCGGAGTTTTGCCGCGACGGAAAGGTACAAGTCCTCTCCCAAAGTCAGCGCGCCTTGCGAGATGTCCATGCAGTACCACGTAAGGCGACTGTTTCGCAGTTCCGGCAGCGAAAGCCAAAGCGCAATCGGCAGCGTCAAAGGCCCGCTTCCGATGTCGAGGCAGACCGCGCCGTCCGGAAGAGCAAACTCCTTGTGCCCGATGTTCGCAAACACGCGCGTAAGGCGCACAAGGTTCCACCACAAAAAGTAGCGCGCGTACGCGGAAAGCTGCTCACGGTTGTTCATGTAGCCCAGCCGCCGCTCGTCGCGCTCGTCGGTCAACTCGTGCGAGAGCACTCGTATGTCCTTGGGGAGATTTAAAAGTTGCCGGCTGTTGAGCGGCCGCGCTTCCTGTATGATTTTGTCAAAGTCTTCCAAAAGCGCGCGGCTTTCTTGCGGCACTTTATTCCCATCGAACATCGGGGAATGGGAAATGAATCGCGCATCCGGTTTACCGTTCCGCTCAAGTGATGAAATGCAGTCTTTCGCTGTCTGCGCCGCGTCTTTTATCTTGCGTCCGCGTTTTGCATTCTTCGTTCTGCTTTCGGATTTCGAATTGTCTGCGCGGGATTTTGCCGTACCGGACGAGGATGACGGCTTTTGCGTCTTTACAAATTTTTCATAGAATTTCGGCATGACGTTTCCTTAAAAATGCGGCTTCAAGTCCGTACGCGGCGTCCGTTTTGTCCGCTAACGCTTGGTCTTTTTTATGCTGAAATACAAGTCGGTCAGTTCGGTGCGTAAATCGTGAATCGCTTTAACCGCCTCCGCCGCGTCGTTTACCGCGTCCGCTTCGGCAATAATCTGGTTCCGCGCGCCTTCAATCGTGTATTTTTTCTTTCCGATGAGATAATTCAGGCGCATCGCAAGTTCCAGTTCCCGCCGATTGTAACTGCGCCTGCCGCCGAGGTCTTTTTGCGGCGCAAAACCGGGAATAACCTCTTCCCAATAGCGCAAAATGTGCGCCTTGACGCCCGTAATTTCTTCAACTTCGCCGATCGTGTACATGGAATGCGCGCCCGGCGTCAAACGCCCTTTTCTTTTTCGTTGAACAGCGTTTTTATCTGCTTTTCGTAAATCGAATTCAAACGGTAGCGCATAATTTCCTGCTTTGCCGAAAGTTCTACGCCCACTTCAAAGGGCTTGGTGATAAGGCAAAAGCGGCTGACGCGTTCGTACATCTTAAATCCCGTCTTTGCATTGACGAGAGAATTGATTTCGTTGTCAAAAAGACTTTGAATATTGTCCGACTCAAGCAGACTTTCGTAGGTGTCGTATTGAATTCCGTTTTCCGCCGCGTAATTTTTCACTTCTTCTTCATCGACGAGAATCAGCGCGGCAAGATAACGCTGGTCTTGTCCCACGACGACGGCGTTTTTTATAAAGCGCGACTGTTCAAGTTTTTGTTCGATGGGAACCGGCTCTACATTCTCTCCTCCGCGGAGCACAATGGTGTCTTTTTTGCGTCCCTTGATGACGATTTCGTCGTGGATTGTCAGCATACCGAGGTCGCCCGTGTCAAACCAGCCATCGACGGTCATAACTTTTGCCGTGAGGTCGGGGCGTTTGTAATAACCGCGCATGACGGTGCCGCCCTTCACTTGAATTGCGCCGAACTTGCCGCGTCCCAAAACGTAGCCGTCTTCGGGGTCTACGATACGCGCTTTAAGTCCGCGGATCGGCGAGCCGACGTTTCCGAAAACGGGAGACGCAATCGGACGGACGGAAATTATCGGCGCGGTTTCGGTAAGCCCGTAACCTTCGACGATTTTAATGCCGATTGCCCAGAAAAACTCGTCGATTAAGCGCGGATACGAGCCGCCGCCTGCCACTCCTGCGCGGAATTTCGTGCCGAGCATCGCTTTGATTTTGCGGAATACGATTAAATTCCCTAAAAACTTGAGCGGCCACAGCAGCGTCCACGGAATGAGACAGGCGAACCACCACGCGACGGTGTAATAGCGCGTAAAGCACGGATTTTGCCCGAACATCTGCCGCTGCATTCGGCTGTGAACGATTGCCGCCGCCACGAAAAACTTATACATCGCGTATACAATGCCGCCGGTTTTGCGCATTTTCCGCGATATGCCGTCGTAAATCGCTTCAAATACGCGCGGAACGGCAGGTAAAAGCGCGGGATTGAGTTTGAGAAAGTCCGCCAAAAGCACGCTTCCGATCGGTTTGGAATAGCAGACAGTCCCCGCTTGAATGATGATAACGTATTCGACGGAGCGTTCGAACGCGTGCCAGACGGGAAGCACCGACAGCGCGCGGTCTCCGGGATTGAGCATAATGCGTTCGGGGATTTCATCAAGTTGGGCAAGAAAGTTTCCGTGCGTCAGTTCGACGCCTTTGGGCGTTCCCGTTGTGCCGGACGTAAAAATAATGCAGGCAAGATCGTCGGCTTTGCCTTTTTCAAGTTCGTTTTCAACTTCGTCTTTATGTTCGATTCGATATTTTTGCCCGTCTTTGATAATGCTCTCAAACGTGAAGAGCGTGAGCGCGGAGGCTTCTTTTTTGACGTCTTCTGAAAGTTCGTCGAATGAAACGATCGTTTTAAGCGCAGGCAGTTTGTCTTTTACGGAAAGGATTTTTTTGACTTGCGCGGAGTTTTCCGCGATGACAAAAGCGCATTCGGTCAGGGAAAAAATCGTTTCCAAGTCCATGAGCGTAGCGTCGCACCCGCGCGGAATATCGACGGCTCCAATCGCCATAATTCCCATGTCCGCCTGCTGCCATTCTTTGCGGTTGTCGGCGATAAGCCCGATAAGGTCTCCGCGTTTGATGCCGCAGCTTAAAAGCCCCGCGCCGAAGTCAAGCGCGCGCTCATAAAGTTCCCGGTACGTTACGGTTTCAAATTCCCCGTTTTCCGTGCGGGACATTTGCGCGGCGACTTCAGGAAAATCCGCCGCAGTCTTTCTTAACATTTTGGGAAGAGTTTGTTCCATTGCCAACTCCAGTCAAAGATTGGCGCATTATAGCCGCATTCGGCGCAAAAAACAAGAAAACGAAAAGCCGACTGGAAACGCGTTGTCCTCCGTTTTTGTCTTCGCGGGGCGACTGGAAAAGCGGAGTTTAGAGGCGCGAACAAATATATGTTGTTGCAAACTCGCCGCCTTCGCACTGCGTGCCGTTGAAATTCTCGAACGCACGTGGATTGAGGTCCGCGTCTTTGAGTAAGCGAAGCAAAACGTTTTTCCGAAGCGGCAGTAACGGCACGGAAGAAAAATCGCTTTCCCCGTTTACCGTGTCGAAAAGTCCCGCTGTAAACGTAATGCGGTTTTCGTCCTTGCAGTCGTACGAACGTTTGAACACGAAACGCCCGACGGGAATGTCCTTGAACGCGAAGTCTTTAATAGAAAGAATTGCGTCGTAATTCAAGAGTTCAAAGACGAATGTGCCGTTGTCCGCCAGCGCGCCGTGCACGGACTTGAAAAAATCAAATACCGCCGCTTCGTCCGGCAGGTGCGGAAGCGTGTTTCCGAAACACAAAACGCCTGCCGCTCCGGTAAACGCGCCGATTTCAGCCATGTCCGCCTGCTTGAACTCCGCTTTAAGCCCTGCGCGCATTTTTTCCTTTGCTTTTGCAATCATGCGCGCGTCGGAGTCGAGACCCGTAACCGAGTATCCGTCCTCGGCAAGCGCAATTGCCAGTGCGCCCGTCGCGCAGCCCGCGTCGATTAAAACGCCGTTTTTGTCGGGAAAAATGCGCTCGACGAATGCAACGAGTTCTTCGTCCAGCGGGAAAATGCGGTCGTAGTCGTCCGCGATGATGTCGTATAGGTTCATAGGGGAGACCTCCGCGTCCCAGTATACCGGCAGGCGGTTGTTACTGAGAAGTGGGGAGATTAACGGGGTTCCGCCTGCCCGCGATTGCCTGAGGCAATCGCGCGGGGGAATGCGTTTTTGGGGAGGGGCTATGCACAGTGGAACGGCATTGTAGGGAGACGTACAGTGCAGAGAGGATGTGGAAGTTTGTAGCGGCAATGTAATAATCGCGCGGGGGAATGAGGTTCGTCAGGGGAGGCTGCTGTGTATAATGGAGCGGCGAGGCAAAAGACGCGGAGAAGAAGAGGTGAGGTAAGGGAGACAATGCGGCAGTGCGTCAACTCCGCTTTTCCATTCGAGTTTTGCCGCGGCAAAATGCGTTGTCGATAAAACTTCCGTAAAACAGTAGCGAAGAGCAGTTATAAGTCGGCATTTTGTGCTATTATCTGTCTGAATACGCGAAGCCATGCGGAGGATAATATGGAATTCGAATTGAAAATAAACCTTACAAAAAAGGATTACGCGGCGTTTGCGCGTGAGGCGATTCTGCGGAGAAAAATCAATAAAGTACTCGCCATAGCCATTCTGCTTATTTTGACCGTACACGTAGGCTCGGCGATTTACCTGCGGCAGCCTCCGGCGGCGATTGCGCAGAGTTTTTTTCCGAGTGCGCTGTTTATCGCTTTTTATTTTGCCTATCTCTATCTTCTTATACCGCTTCTTTATATGCGCGCTTACAAGTCAGATCGGATTGCGCAGGAAGAGCAGACCATGCGCTTAAAAGAGGCCGGTATAGAACTCACGACGGCGAGCGCGCACATAAGTTACACGCTTGAGGACTTTTACCGCGTCGGATTCGGGAAAAAGATAATCGCGGTTTACGTTTCGACGCAAAAGGCGATCCTCATTCCACGGCATTGTTTTACGTCGGCGGAAGAGGAAAACGCGGTTACGGAATTCATAAAAGCGCATTATATGAAGGGGAAAAAAGCGAAAAGATAAGTTGATGGGAAAGGATAGACTGAAAATGGGCTGCGAGCGTTTGGATGTGCGGACTTGCACTGCGGAGAGGAGTCATCGCTACGTGTTGGCGAGAAGCGTTTTCGTACTCTGCCGACGCACAACGGCAGCACGATAAATAATGCGGTTACTCGATAGCAAAGTGGAGATACCGTAAATGATGGGAAACGAAACCTGTATTTGATTGAAATGGCATACGGAAACGCACCTGCTGCCCCCTCAGCCCCAAAGCCGTTGTTAGCCGTCATTTCTTACATTATAAATTTCAATACAATGCTTACTATGCTGCAAGTCAGAGCGCAAACAGAAATTATAATCGCTGCAATACACAGTTTTTTTAAAGAAAACTTTTTTATTTTTTCTATCTCTTCTGATTGTTCTTTATCAAGAATATCTTTTTGTTTTGCATATTCAACCAAAACTTTTATAGCCTCGGAATTTTTTGTAATTGCTTCTTCCTGTTTTTGGTCAACTAAGTCTTTGTTGCTTAGTAATGTTCCAAGTTCTTCCAACCTCTGCGATTGCTCTTCATCTATTTTTTCCTTTTCAGAAAGAGAGAGACGAATCTCTGACAATTTTTTGTTTTGCTCCTTATTCTCATTACTTAATGAAGCGATTTTTTCGGTTTGTTCCTTATCTAATAAATCTTTTTTATCAAGACGACTTTCATTGTTTGAAACTTTATTTGTAAAATCATTGATTTTAGAATCCTGTGCGGCTTGTTTTATTTCAAGTTCTAATTGATTTTTTGCAAAAGATTCTGCTTGCTGCACAATATATAAAGCCTGCTTTTCAGAATCAGCACTGAGCTTTATGAATTCTCCGTTATGATTCTTAAATCCATTAAGAATTAATGCAGACATATGCTTTGACATCGTTTGTGCAAAACCGAAAGTTAAACAAGTAAAGCGGATACTTTCCTGTAATAATTCGTTCATTTCTGCGACAGCTTCATTTGTTGTTATAACCGCATTGGCTGTGGCATCGGCTTTTTTTCCGGTTTTGCCAAACCATCCACTTCTCA
This sequence comes from Treponema sp., assembly GCA_052169915.1. GTDB lineage: Bacteria > Spirochaetota > Spirochaetia > Treponematales > Treponemataceae > Treponema_D. The sequence goes on along the minus strand of JBQNBN010000005.1, from coordinate 31,063 downwards.
TATTACTTGCAGCTTCTGCAGCCTCTTTTGCTTCTGAAATTTTTTGTACTGAAAATTCAATTTTTTCCAAAATGAACTTGGATTTTTCTTCCGCAAAATTTTCCAATTGTTCTGTAGACATATTTTCAAGTTTTGATGAAGTTATTTGTAATTCGTTTGATGTTTTTTTCTCTGACATGATTTACCTCTTATCTATTAAAAGCAGCCCGTAATTTTGACATTGCATCTTCTCGTGAAGCTGTAACTTGTTTTACAATTTCAAAAGACTTATTAAGTTCTTGTTCCGTTTCTATAAAAATTTGAGCGGTTTCAACAACTTTTCTCTTAAACAGGTTATATGCGTCATCCAAAGTGCACCAAGTTTTTGAAATCTCACATTGTATAACAACGCCGCTCTGTGCAATCAACTGTATTTGTAATTTATCGTGTTTTCCCGAACCACGGCATTTATCCATAAAGTACAATACAATAGTTGTCAGCAATCCGCCTGCAAGAGCAGAAAGGGTTAAAGCTATTACATCGCTTACCGTTCGTTGCTCTTTTCCCAAAGATGGAATTGGAAACATCATTAACGGCTGTAGACCAGGTATTGCTTGTAATCCTTTTTCTATGGCTGCACTTAAACCTAATGAGGCCGCACCAATTATTCCTGCTGTAAGTATTTTTAATACCTGAAAATGAACTTCTTCTTTGGGCATATCAGCAGGCGGGTTAGTAAGCAATTTTATAGCTTGGCATAACGATACAAATCCTGCCCTTATCATACTCACGATTTTTTTTAGCGTTGTAAAGAATAAGTTGATTACAAATACAACAATATTTGACAAGAATGCCGTTATAGCTGCTTCTAATGAGCCCTTGAAAATATCTTTCCATTTACTTTTTAAGCCTGCAAGAATTTCTTGAAGTCTATTTTTGAATCTGATGAATATTTCTTTAAATGATTCCTGACCTTTTCGTTCAAACGTTAGTCGGACTTCTGTCATAATACCTTGAGCCAAGTCTCTTAGTACAACGCCCAATGCAGAGTAAGCTGCCATCATCGCAGCATCTTTCCCGCCGGATTTTGCTAATTCTTTTCCGTAATATAAAGTTTTTTGTTTATTTGTTGGTAAATGCGCATTTGCCGTTTCTTTTCCTCTTCCCACCGCTTTAGATAATGCTTTTTTATCAATTTCATAAAATTCTTTGTTAGTAATATCTCTTCCGTTTGATTTTGAATTTGCCCATTCGAACTTATCTTTATCACGTAAGGAGCTATTTATACCTCTGTCGATAGAGGCAAGATTATTCTTATCTGTTGCAAAGTCACACTTCTCTTTATCAGAAAGCATATAGCCGCCATTTTTGTGGAATTCGCTTAATGAATAAATATGATCAGGACTTGTTGTATCAGCTTTTACTGCCCTGTTTGTATAAGCATCTGTAAGAAAGCCGTCTTTATTCATTTGTGATTTTGTGAATTCGGAGCCAACGGAATTTTTCCCATCGCCAGAAAATTTTTTTCCTTCGGAATTTCCGCTCCATGTCCCTTTATGACCATTTTTTCCAGGTGTATAGCGACCGTTTTCGTAAACAGTTCTGTCATATTCATCACGCTTATCGGCGTAGATTTTTTGTTTTGCATTATGAATAGTTGTAACATTACCTCCATCTTGAGAATTGATGAATAAGCTTGCAAGTCCAAATTGAGAGGTTATAGTATCTATAACATTGTTTTTACAAAGTTCCAGTAATGTTGCAGAATCTTTTTGTGTATACTGATTTTTTAGGTTGTTTAATTCTGTAATAGCATTTTCCAATTCATTGTCAACTTCAATTTTTAAAAGTTCAGACTCAGCAATTGAATCTAACTCTTGCTCCATTTGAATATAATCTTCACTTAACAGGTTTTCCAATTTTTATTCTCCTTCTATATCATTCTTTTTGTTGCGAAACGAGCGCAAGCGAAGTTTCGCAACAGAGGATCCTTTCAATCCTCTGTTCAGTGTACACTGAACACTTTTTCACGCTGTGAAAATTTTTTTGGGGATTTTTTTTGTAGTGCACAATCGTATCTTCCAACCGTCAATCCGCTTCAACTGCTGCGTATGCAGTCAATTCCACTAAAAATCAGTCCCATTTCTATAGAAGAAAAATTCATTGCAAATGCTCTCGAGACTGCGTTCACTCTGAGTTTGAATAAATCGAAAAAATATGTCGGCTTTTTGCAGTCGTTTATTGAGATAAAGAATAATTATTTTTATTGAAAAAAAATATTTTAGAGGGTATGATGAATTCATATTATTGCATTCTTAGTGGGGTTTAAATGGATATCCAATTGCAAGAATTGATTGACAGGATTAAAAGGGACGGCGTTGCGGCTTCGGAAGAGCAGGCTGCCGTAATTCTCTCTGATGCGGAAAAGAAAGCGACTCAAATGCTTGCTGACGCAGCGAAAAAATCGGATGATATGATAAGTAATGCAAAGTCGGAGATTGCGAGGCTTGAAAAGGCAAGCGAAGACGCGATAACGCAGGCAAGCAGAAATATGCTGATAAGTTTCCGCGATTCGCTTATTGCCGAATTGAACGCTTTAATAAGCTCCGAAACTGAAAAAACATATTCTTCCGATATGCTTAAAAATCTCATTCCCGAAACGGTAAAGACGTGGAGCAAAAATACCGACTCATCGGAACTGTCCGTTCTTTTGAGCGAAAAAGACTTAACCGCTCTCGAATCTTCTTTAAAAGCGGCTCTTTCTTCGGAGATTGAAAAGGGACTTGAAGTTAAGTCCGATAAGACTTTGAGCGCGGGCTTTAGAATTGGAGTCAATAACGGAGAGGCTTACTACGATTATTCGGCGGAAGCGGTCGCAGAACTTTTTGCGTCTTATCTTAATCCGCGCGTCGCCGCTATTATGAAAAACGCTGCAAAAGGATCCGGCGAGTGAAAGAACAGTATTATTTGATGTCGCAGCTGCCGGATATTTCTTCCGTCGGAGAAAAGTCCGCTCTGCCGATTACTGAAAAATATTACCGGGATCTTTGTTCGCGCTTCTTGGACGATGCGTCGTTGTCGGTGCTGAGTCAACTTGCGCTGGTGCCGCCGAAAACTGTTGTCAAAACCGGTTCCGCGTTTCTTGACGGCTGGTATGAAAACGAGCGGTGCTTACGGTACGCGCTGTCGCAGATACGGGCGCAAAAACTCAAAAAAGAATCCGGTTTGATACCGGTTTCGTGCACGGCGGATATTACGCAGGCGGCGCGCACAGCAGTCGGCATGAACAGTCCGCTTGAAGCGGAATCCTTCCTTTATGAATACCGATTGAGCGTTTTAAACGCGATGCAGCCGGTCGACGGTTTTTCAATCGATTCGGTGTATGCGTACGGCATTCGGCTTATGCTCGTTCAGCGCATGAAGAAATTTGACAAAGAGAACGGCACGGATTCTTATCATAAAATCTATGATACTATACTTGGAGAAACAATATGACGGATACGAAAGGTAAAGTAGTCGGCATTAACGGCAATATGGTTTCCGTAGAGTTTGACGGAAACATTGCCATGAACGAAGTCGGCTACGTCAATGTCGGAGAAACGAAGCTCAAAGGCGAAGTTATCCGTATTCGCGGCAATACCGCCCAAATGCAAATTTATGAAATGACGCAGGGAATTAAAACGGGCGATACTGTTGAATTTACAGGCAATTTGCTTTCCGCATTGCTGGGACCGGGACTTTTGGGACAGGTTTACGACGGACTGCAAAACCCGCTTCCCCTTGTCGCCGAGCAGGCAGGATTTTTTCTTGAGCGCGGAGTGTATGCCGACCCGTTGCCGTTCCGCGTACAGTGGGATTGGACTCCGTCCGTCAACGTGGGCGATACGGTATTTCGCGGAGACATAATCGGCGAAGTCCCTGAGGGGCCGTTTTCTCATAAAATCCTTGTGCCGTTCGGACTTTTGGGCGCGTACAAGGTTAAGTCGGTAACTCCCGCAGGTTCTTACTATATAAAAGATACGATGGTCGTCGTTACCGATGAAAAAGGCGCCGATCACAATCTTTCAATGTGTTTTGAATGGCCGGTAAAGCGCGCCGTCGATTGTTACGCCGAGCGTCTTGCGCCGACTGAAACGATGGTTACGAAAACGCGCCTTATCGATACGTTTTTTCCCGTTGCAAAAGGCGGAACGTATTGTATTCCGGGGCCGTTCGGCGCTGGCAAAACCGTTATTCAGCATACGACGAGCCGCTATGCCGATGTTGACATCGTTATTATCGCTGCGTGCGGCGAGCGCGCCGGCGAAGTTGTAGAAACGATTAAGGAATTCCCCGAACTTACGGATCCGCGCACCGGCGAATCCCTCATGCGGCGCACCGTCATCATCTGTAATACGTCTTCCATGCCTGTCGCTTCCCGCGAAGCGTCGGTATACACGTCGGTAACGCTTGCCGAATATTACCGGCAGATGGGTTTGAATGTCCTCCTGCTTGCCGATTCTACGTCCAGATGGGCGCAGGCGCTCCGAGAAATGTCCGGTCGCCTTGAAGAAATACCGGGAGAAGAAGCATTTCCTGCCTATCTTGAGTCCTATATTGCGGCATTCTACGAGCGCGCAGGCTATGTGCGTCTCCGCAACGGTTCTACCGGTTCCGTTACTATCGGCGGTACGGTTTCTCCGGCAGGCGGTAACTTTGAAGAGCCGGTTACGCAGGCGACGCTTAAAGTTGTCGGAGCATTTCACGGTCTTACGCGCGAGCGTTCCGACGCCCGCAAATTCCCGGCGATTGACCCGATCAATTCGTGGTCGAAGTACAAGAGCGTTATCCGTGAGGACTGGGTAAATCATGCGCGCGCGGTGTTCAAACGCGGCGTTGAAGTCAACCAGATGATGAAAGTTATCGGCGAAGAAGGAACGACGACGGACGACTTTGTTCTTTATATGAAAAGCGAATTCCTTGATGCGGTTTACTTCCAGCAGAACTCTTTTGACGAGGTTGACGCGGCGGTTTCCGTTGAGCGGCAGACGTATACGTTCAAAAAAGTGCTGACAGTCCTTGCTTCCGAATTCGAAATCGATGAAAAGGATGAAGCGCGCGAATTCTTTAATGCGCTCCGCCAGAAATTCATCGACTGGAACTACGTGCGGCAGGATACGGATGATTTTAAGAAAATCGAAAGTGATATAGATGCTTTGTATGCGTCGAAAAAAGGCAAGGTCAATTCCGACGCTGCCGAACTTTTTAAGGACGGTGAATGATGAATAAGGTTTACAGCAGAATTGAATCGATCACCGGAAGCGTAATTACCGTAAAAGCGGATAACGTCAGTTACGGCGAACTTGCTGAAATTGAAACGCGCTACGGAAAATCGCTTGCGGAAGTAAACAAAATCGACGGAAACATCGTTTCCTTGCAGGTTTTTGCAGGCGGACGCGGTGTTTCAACCGGCGACCATATAAAATTCCTTGGACATAGTATGGAAGTCAGCTTCAGCGACAATCTTTTGGGAAGAATTTTCAACGGTTCCGCAGATCCACGCGACAACGGTCCGTCATTGGCGGATAATCTTGTTACAATCGGAGGTCCGTCCGTAAACCCGGCGCGCCGCATTATGGCAAAGCGTATGATTCGCACCGGAATCCCGATGATTGATATGTTCAATACGCTTGTCGTTTCGCAAAAACTTCCGATTTTCAGTATTTCAGGCGAACCGTATAACCAACTCCTTGCACGCATTGCGATGCAGGCGGAGGTCGACGTTATCGTTCTCGGCGGCATGGGCTTGAAGTACGACGATTATCTCTACTTTAAAAATACGCTTGAAAACGGCGGCGCGCTTTCGAGAACGGTTATGTTCGTTCATACCGCGGCGGATCCGACGGTTGAATGTCAGAAAATCCCCGACTTGAGTCTTGCGGTTGCCGAACAGTTCGCGCTGCAGGGAAGGGACGTGCTTGTCCTCCTTACCGATATGACGAACTACGCGGATTCGATGAAAGAAATTGCGATTACGCAGGAACAGGTTCCGTCAAACCGCGGTTATCCCGGCGATTTGTATTCGCAGCTTGCCGCCCGCTACGAAAAAGCGGTCGATTTTGAAGGCGCGGGATCCGTTACCGTTCTTGCGGTTACGACGATGCCGGGCGACGACGTTACACACCCCGTTCCCGATAACACGGGCTACATTACGGAAGGGCAGTATTACTTGAAGGGCGGACGCATTGAACCGTTCGGCTCTCTTTCCCGCTTGAAGCAGAATGTCAACGACAGCACGCGCGACGATCACCGCGCTCTCATGGACGGAATGATTCGTCTGTATGCGAATTATAAAGACACGCTTGAAAAAAAGGCGATGGGCTTTATGATGAGCGCGTGGGATGAAAAACTGCTTGCGTACGGAAAAGAGTTTGAATCCGAAATGATGGATCTTTCCAAAAATATTCCGCTTGAAAGCGCGCTGGATTTGGGATGGAAAATTCTTTCGGACTGTTTTGCTCCGAACGAAACGGGCATTAAGTCGGCTTTGGTCGAAAAATATTGGCCTAAGAAAAACTAGGGTTTCTAGAGGGTTTTTGAATGGCGAAAATTAAGCTGACTAAAAACGAGTTAAAAGTTCAAAAAGATGCGCTGAAAATGTTTCGGCGTTATCTTCCGACTTTGACGCTCAAAAAGCAGCAACTCCAGACAGAAATTCGTACGATTGACGCAAAAGCAAAGGAAGTGCGCGCGCGCCGTGTTGAGTTGGAAAAGGAATTTGATGAGTGGATTTCCGTTTTCGGCGAGGCGGATGCGTTTACGCCCGGTATGGTAACCGTAAGCAATATTAAAAAAGGCTTCGGCAATATCGCGGGCGTTACGATTCCTTTGTATGAGGGCGCGGATTTTGCGCGCGGCGATTACGATTTGTACGAAACGCCTCTGTGGATCGATATGGCTGCCGACAGAATGGAAAAAGCGCTGTCGCTTGATTTGGAAGCGGAAGTTTTGGATGAGCAGGTGCGGCTCCTTTCAAAGGAACTGCGCGTTACGACGCAGCGCGTAAATCTGTTCGAAAAGGTTAAGATTCCTGAAACCAAAGCGAATATAAAGAAGATTTCCGTTTACCTCGGCGATGAGCAGGTTGCGGCTGTCGTCCGCAGTAAAATTTCCAAAAAGAAACTGCAAAGCGCTGCAAACGGCATGAAGGAGGCTGATGAATGATTGTACCGATGAAAAAAGTCTCCATAGTCGTGTTGAATAAGGAGCGTAAAGAGGCTCTTGTTCAGCTGAAAAAATGCGGCGTCGTGCACCTTGAAACGCTTGAAGGCTCCGGAGAAAAACTTTCTGCGTACAAAGAGAGTGCGGCAAATGCGATTTCCGCTTCTTCGATATTGGGAGAAATTAAACTTTCCGGCAAAAAGCAAAACGCAGTCAATTTTTCTAACGATGAGATTGCGAAAAAATGCGCGGACGTGATTGCGCTTTCCGAGCAAAAGAAAAAGTTGCAGGAAAATATTGCGTCCGACACGTCCGAACTTGAACGTTTTACGTATTGGGGCGAACTTAATCCCGACGATTTTGCGTATCTTCGGGAAAAGGGCGTCGCTTTCAGAATGTTTGAGATTCCGGAAGACAAATACAATCTTATTGAAGACGGGATTGAGACGATTTGCGTAAACCGTTCTAAAAAAACGGCGCGTTTTCTTGCGCTTGACGACAGCGATGAACGCCCTGCAGGGCTTCCGCCGGAAGCGTTTGAAGTTTCGATGCCCGCATCTTCAACGGCGGTTATTTCCGAGCGCATTGCAAACGACTTGCAGGCAATCGGAAAGATTGAAGCGGAACTTGCCGCAAATGCCGCGTATATAAAACAGATTGAAGCGTTTAAGAAAAAACTTGAAAACGATATTCTGTTTGAAAACGTGTATTCCGGTATGGGGCAGGAGAAGGACGGTAAAGAAACCGATCTTGCGTGGCTTTCAGGCTTTGTTCCCGTTGACGGACTTGACGAATTGAAGTCCGTCGCGGCAAAAAATGCGTGGGCGCTTGCGTATTCCGACCCTGCCGATGATGATGAAGTTCCGACGAAATTGAAAAACAATGCTTTCGTCAGTTTGATTTATCCGTTGACGGATTTTTTGGGCACCGTGCCCGGCTATCGCGAGTACGATATTTCAGGCTGGTTTTTGCTGTTCTTCACCGTATTCTTCGGAATGATTTTCGGGGACGGCGGATACGGACTGCTTGTTACGGCGGCGGCAGTGATAATGCTGATAAAAGGCGCGGCAAGCAAAAAGCCCGTTTCTCCGGCGGCAGGTTTGGCGCTGCTGCTTGGACTTGCAACTGTTGCGTGGGGGCTTGTTACGTGCACGTGGTTCGGGCTTACGCCGGAGCAGCTTCCTGTGTGGCTTACGTCGCTGAGCGTTCCGCAGATTTCCAATGCTTACGCCGATACCGCGTGGCTTCCTTTCTGGGCGGGCGATACGTCGAAAGGAACGCTTACAAGCGCGCAGAATATGCAGATTTTCTGTTTTACGCTGGCGTTTGTGCAGCTTTCTGTTGCGCACTTCAAAGGCATGGGCAGATATATAAAATCGCCTAAGTTTTTCGGCGAGTTCGGCGCGCTTATGCAGTTGTGGGGAATGTTTTACCTCGTTTTGTCGATGGTTGTCAGTTCTTCCGTATTTGCTTTTGACGAAGTGATTTACGGCGTTCCAATCGGGAAAGTTTCCGTTTTGATGATTGCGGCAGGCTTTGCTTTAAGTTTTGTCTTTGCAAATTACGACGGGAATTTGATTGAGTCGATTATGGCAAGCGTAAAAGGAATAATTTCCGTCCTGCTCGGCGTCGTAAACATTTTTTCCGACATCGTTTCCTACATTCGATTATGGGCGGTCGGACTTGCGGGTGCGGCGATTTCCAATACGGTCAACGCGATGGCGGGACCGATTTTGGGACACGCGGTTTTATTCGGTGCGGCATTGCTGCTTTTGGTGTTCGGACACGGGCTCAATATGATTTTGAACCTGCTTTCGGTCATCGTTCACGGCGTCCGTCTGAATACGCTTGAGTTTTCAACTCATCTTGGAATGTCATGGTCGGGCTTTAAATACAGTCCGTTCAGTGAAAAATAAGCCTGCGTCGCAGGTAAAATGGAACGCGTTGCGTCTTCATGCAATAACGGGATCTTAAAATTGAGATCCTGAAAGTATAAACGGTAACTTTAAGGAGTTAGTTATGAATTTTGATTTCGGTATGCTTGGCGCTGCTGTTGTAATGGGAATTGCGGCTGTCGGTTCCGCAATAGGAATCGGAATTGCGGGTCAGGGCGCGGTCGGCGCATGGAAACGTTGTTATGTAAATAACAAGCCCGCTCCGTTCATTTTGACAGTTTTTGCCGGCGCTCCGCTGACGCAGACCATCTACGGCTTCCTTTTGATGCAACAAATGATTGCTTCTCAAAAGGCGGGCGGATTTTTGCTCGGTTTGGGAATTGCAAGCGGTTTTGCGATGATGTTCTCCGCTGTTGCGCAGGGAAAAGCGGGCGCCGCCGGTTCCGACGCGCTCGGTGAAACGGGCAAGGGCTTTGCGCAGTACATTATGGTCGTTGGTCTTTGCGAAACCGTTGCCTTGTTCGCGATGGTCTTCTCCATGATTGTTTGCTAATTTAATAGAAGAAAAATACAACGCCGCCGGAAAAGCGAGTTTGCTTTTCCGGCGGCTTTTTTTTTGCAGTCGAATTATGTATACTATTCGTATGCAGACAAAATTCAAAACCCCGCGCACCGTTTTTATCGGCGGAGAGGGGAATGTTCGGCGCATCGCAATCGGCGGGGACGCGCCCGTAACCGTGCAGACGATGTGGAAAGAAGAAATTGCAAGTCTTGACGGCGATGACAATGCGCTTACCGAACTGATAAAAAAAATCAACGTTCTGAAATCGCTCGGCTGCGACATTCTCCGCTTTGCCGTTCCCGACATGACAAGCGCCGCCGCGCTTGTCAAAATCCAATCGCGCACCGATATGCCGCTTGTTGCCGATATTCATTTTGACTACCGGCTTGCGCTCGAGTGCTTAAAAGGCAATGTTGCGGTGATTCGTATAAATCCCGGCAACATCGGCAGCCGCGACAAAGTTGAAAAAGTCGTTGCCGCGTGCCGAGAAAAAAACGCCGCAATCAGAATCGGCGTGAACAGCGGGAGCTTTCCGAAGGATTTGCAGGAAGCCGTCGAAAAAGGTGCCATGCAGCGGTATGAAGCGCTTGCCGAAACCGCCGCCCGCGAAGTGGCTGTTTTTGACGAACTGCAATTTGAACAAGTCGTTGTGAGCATGAAAGCTTCAAGCGTGTGGGAGACGGTAAAGGCAAACGAAACCTTTGCCGCAAAATTCGATATTCCGCTGCATATCGGCGTTACGGAGGCGGGACCGCTTATCGCAGGCGTTGTAAAATCCACGCTGGCGTTTACGACGCTTTTGAACGAAGGCATCGGCAGTACAATCCGCGTAAGTTTGTCTTCAACGCCGGAAAACGAGATTTTGACCGCGAACGAGATTTTACGCGAGTGCGGGAAACGCAAAGGCGGCGTTACGCTGGTGTCGTGTCCGCGCTGCGGGCGTCTCGGTTTTGACGTTCATGCGTTTGTCGATCGCTGGCAGAACGAACTTGCCGCGATGAAAAAAGATGTTACGGTTGCAGTCATGGGCTGTGCAGTCAACGGGCCGGGCGAGGGGAAGCACGCGGATTTGGGAATTGCCGGCGCCGGAAAGAAAGCGATTATCTTTAAAAAAGGAAAGATTGTCCGAACGATTGATGCCGAAGATGCCGATAAAGTATTCAAAGAAGAGCTTGAATCTTTGTAGGTTCAATTTTTTATTTTAACGCGGCAGGGATTGCAGGGGCGGCAAAGCCGTTCGGGACTGTCTCAAAAGTTGGTTACTTTTTCGACAGTCCGTCGAGTTTCATATTAAGTTTTGTAATGCACTGACTTAATATGAAACATCGCAAATAAAATAAAGGATGGTATTCAAAAACTGAAGTTTTTGAATACCTCCAAGCCGAGAGGCGGAACCCCGAAAAGCCCGGTTTTTGCGGTTTACTGCAAAAAGCCGCCCTGAAAACATTGAAATAGGAATTCGACAGTCGGTATAACGCGATTGTCCGCTTGGAATGCTATGAAGAAAATTTTTGTTTTGAGTTTATGCTTGTTTTTGTCGGCGGAAGTGTCCGTGCAGGCGTCCGGAAAATTTCGGGATTTTCAGAAGTTGTATTTTGAAGCGCAGATTGCATTTGACGCGCAGGATTTTGGGCAGGCGCTTAAACTGATTGAACTGTCGAAAAAGGCGCGGAAAGAACGAGTTGACTGGGAATTGATGACGCTTAAAAACTCGTTTAAGCCTGCGGAAGTGAAGTATGCAGGAGATTCGCTTGTTACGATTAAGTCCGTGCTGTGGGGAAAGCAGGATTACGATGCCATCAACATAATCGACTCGTACCTGCGTTTCTACGGAACGGAGCGGTTTGAGGATTCTGCGCGGAAACTGCTTGCGTTCATTGAAACGCAGTATCCGTATCCTGAGGCGGATTTTATGGCGGGGCGGATTTACCGGCTTGAGGGCGAGTATGCGTTCGCGCATAAATTTTACAGTCAGGCGTACAAGGATGCGGCGGTGTTGGATGTGCCGGATGAAAAATACGATATTTTGTACGCGCTTGCCGACAATGCGCGGGTGCAGAAAAAGTACGAAGACTATGAAAAATATTTGCTTTTGGCGGTAGGACTTGGCGACGACTACAAAAACAATACGCTTCTGGAAGCGATGGTAAATACGATTCAAAGTCCGCGGGCGGATTGCATGGACAAATTTTTTATGCTGTATCGGGCGGACAATTTCCGTCTTTTGAAGGCGTATTACGAACTTGCCGAATATTACAGCAGGGCGGGGGATCGGTTGAAAACGCTGCGCACCGCCGCTTTGTGCAGTTTGACGGGTTTTTCAAAGGTGTACAGCATTGTGCAGATGAGAAATCCACAATTTGTGTTTACGGACATTCGGGCGCTGCTGAAAGAAGCCGCTTCTTACGACGACATCGTCGACTGGGGCGTGGACAACAACGTCTGGAAGGGCTTTAATTTTTTTGCCGAAGAATGTTTTAAGAACGGCTGCCCCGTCTTTGCAGTCAAATTGTATTCCGTGCTTAAAGATTACTCGCCTGAAAGTTATTGGAAAGAAGAAGCGGCGGTGCGGCTTGCCGCTATTTCCGTGGACGAGTAAAAACGAAAGCGAATTGAGGAAGCGGAGAGACTTGACTTACGGTTTGCGTCTCTCCGTTTTTATTTTGCAGCGTAAATAAACGTTGCTCCCGTTGTATAACGTTTAGAGAATAAAAAATAGTTGGCGAAGCGAAAATCTCATTTTTCAGAGCGGATATAACGCAAGTCGTGCCGCTAAAAATGCTCCCCTTCCGGTCAGTCGGCACATATTCCCTCTCGTAAAGCTTATAAAACGCGACGCAATGCAAATCATAGTCCCGTTTTCGGTAGGAGCACGGCGATTTCCTCTCCGCTTAGTTTAATAATGCAGTCCGATACCGACTGAAATCTCGTAGGCGCTGACGTCTTTTCTCCATTCTTGATTCATTTTGCCTTTTATGCCGGGCATTTTGCGCCCTAAATCGACGCCGAAGCTGCCGCGCACCTGAATTCCTTTCCAGCGCAAAGGATAGATAATCATTTCCAGTCCGCCGGACAAAAATCCGTCTTTATACGAAAAAGCGGTGCCGGTCGCGCGGTTTTTTATGAGCGCGATGTCTACAAACGGAGCAAGCTGAAGCTCCATGTCAAAGTATTTTGCAAAGGGAATTTTCCGTATGCCCGGCACTTCCTGCCAGCGCGCGCGGAAAATGCGTATCGGTACGTCCATGTTGAGTACGAGCGCGGCAGGCGTAGATCCGGCTTTTTTGTCTTCCGCGCCGCTGCCGGAGGCAAAATACTGATCGTCTCGAATTCCACGCAAGCGGGGGCCGATGTTTTTATTCGAATTCATGTATGCAAATCCATACAAATCCGCCGTAATGCCTGCGTACTTGAACGCCTTGTACAATTTTACTTCTCCACTTAAGCCCGGCGAAACGACATGCGTTTTAAAATTGTACGAATAGCTTTGCGTCAGCGACGCATTGACGCCGTTGCGGAAGTTTTCAATCCAGTTGACGCGGGCAGTAGACAGCGTTTGCCCGATGCCCATTTCCGGCCCCTGTAAATCCGTATTTAAGTCCGATATGCCGTTGTGATCCCAGTTGAACGACGCTTCGACGTACGGCGTGTAATACACATTCCCCCAGCCTTGAATGCTGTGGATGAGGATGGGCAACGAAACTTTCGCCGCTTCTACAAAATACGTGCCGTCGCCGTAGTGGACGGGCTTTCCGTTTATGGTCGTGTCTTCGTAATCCAAATCGCGGATAAAAGATTGATAGAATTCAAAATTGAGCGGGAATTTTTTGTACGGCAGCGACCATTCAAGTCCCGTTTTCAATTTCCATTCGGGAGTTTTGTTGCCGATTGTGTAGGACATTGCGATTTCGTTGTTCCATTTTGAATCGACTTTGCCCATCTTGAACGGCAGACCGAAGTCGACTCCTAAGCCGAATTTGTAGCGCGCCGCTTTGCTTTCATCGCTTGAATCCTGTACGACAGCAAAATTCACGTCTCCGGTCAGCGTTTCAAGCGAACCTAAAAAGTTCGTATCCTTGATTTTAACCTGCATTTTAAAGCCGTTGTTCGAGTCGTACTTGGGGTAGGGCGCGATGAGCAAGTGAAGCGAGTCTTTTGCCGTTACGATAATCGTTACCGGACGCGGCTCTTGCACAATCGCGCGGATTGCAGGCGCGCGCGCGGCAGGCTCGGCTTCCGCTTCGGGATTTTCATCGATTCCGTCGACTGTATCGGTATCGGCAGCGGCGTTTTCAGACGGCGTTTCTTCCGCCTCCGTTCCGCCGATTGAAAAATCGACGTGCGTTTCGTCAAAAACGCGCGTGTTTTCTATGCGCTGCGTTAAGTCGTTTATGTAGGCGACAAGTTCGTCTTCATCGGCAAAAATCTTTTTTTTATCGATGTCGACTTTCCGTTCAAGCGCGTATTTCCGCGTGCTTCCCGTAATGCGGTAGTCGACTTGTACAATCCGGTATGACGCGGCTGAGGCTGCTGCTCCGGCGAGAATTGCCGCCGCCGTCAAAAAAAAAGTTTTTCCATTCATTAGTACGCACCTTTGCCGTTGAGCACGACCCACACCGTTTTTACGATAATCCACATGTCGAACCATGTAGACCAATTTTGAATATAATACGTGTCAAGATTGATTCGCTCCTCGTAGCCCGTGTCGGAGCGTCCGGAAATCTGCCACATGCCGGAAAGTCCGGGCGTTACGGACAGAATGAAGTCAGCGATGTCGCCGTATTTTTCCAATTCCTCTTTTGTAACGGGGCGCGGACCTACAAAACTCATGCTTCCGGCAAGAATATTGAACAACTGCGGCAGTTCGTCGAGGCTGGTTTTGCGCAAAAACTTTCCGAAGGGCGTTACGCGCGGGTCGTTTACGAATTTGCGGTTTTCTTCCCATTCTTTTTTCATTGCGGGATTTGTCGCAAGAATTTTCTCAAGCATTTCTTGTGAATTCACATACATTGACCGGAATTTCCAGCATTTGATTTCTTTGCCGTTTTTGCCGACGCGCTTGTGTCCGTAAAAAACGGGGCCTTTTGAAGTCGATTTGACTGCGAGCGAGATGAAAAGCATGAGCGGCAGCATGAGCGGGGATGACAAGACGATGAGGAATAAATCAAGCGCGCGTTTTAAAAACAGGTTGCTTTCGCGCGTGAGGTTGTGCGTGGATGAAAAGCCGATGATGCCGCCGATATCGCGGAGGCTGAGCGTACTGGTAAAAAAATCTTGGTTTTTCGACACCGTAACCGTGTAACGGTAGCCGGTCATTATCGCGCGCGTTTCTCCGCAATAGTCGCAGAGGATTGCGACTTTGATTTTGAGGTTGCGTATCGTATTTGCAATTTCCTGCGTGTCGGGAAACACGGGAATTGCGCCGCGTATGGAACACTCTGAGGCTTGGCTGTCGATGATGACGGCGGGTTTGTATCCGAGGTGCGGGCGTTTTGAAAGGCGGTCTATGACTTCGTCCGCGCTTTTGCCGGTGCAATAAATGACGGCGGGAACGCCCCACCAGTCGAACCGTCCGAATAAATGCCGCGCCATTTCGCGCGAGGCGGGCATTCCGAACGAGGCGAAGGGCACTGCGAGCATAAACGCTGCGGCAACGCCGATTTTGGGACTGTCCTGCACGATTTGCCGCGTTATCGCGATGATGGAATTCCCCGTTTCTCCCGACTGGAAGACGATGCTGATACAGATTCCGATAAAGCAGAATGCGGACGAAATGGAAAGTTTCCGCACTTCGTCGGACGGCGAGACCATAATGCCGGGGTAGAGCCCTGCGGCGTAGTACACAATTAAAATCAGCGGAAAATAAAAACTGTAATAGATAAACGAGCGGAAGTTGATAAGCGATGTGTTGATAAGATTTACGATTAAAAATGACAATCCTATGTATATAAACAACGCAAGCGCGTCGGATAGGGCGAGCATAAGCCCCGATAAAAAAGAACTTGTTCTGTTTTTGTATGTATTTTTAAAATAAAGATTGAACTCGGACAATGTCATGGGTGCGCATTTTAATATAATTGAGAAACGCTGTCTACCAAAGCCGTTTTTCGACTGGAGAAGCGGCGCATTTGCTGCGGAAGACGGCTCTGAGCCGCTGCTTGTCTTATCTGCATTCTTTGAAAAGGCGTTTTGTGCGGGCGCTGTCCGCCGCTGTTTTCTCCTGCGAACTGGCGGCGGCGCATAAGCGTCTTTCGCCGTGCGGAATGCAGCGGAGTTAAATAAAAAAAGCGCCGTACAAACGGCGCTTTTTGTGAGCAATTGCAGATTCGAACTGCAGACCCACGCCTTAAAAGGGCGTTGCTCTACCTACTGAGCTAATTGCCCAACCTCATCTTAACGATGTTCCCGCACTATATAGATTTTATCGGAACGTGTCAACAGCAAAAAAAAATCTTTTCCAGTCGGGACGAGGGCTATACGCGGGCGGTTATTACGCTGCATGACGGACACAATGGCGTTACGCCCGCTGAATATCGTTTTCTGCAAGATTTTGCAATAAGCAAAATCTTATGCGGACGGCACGCCGTTTCATCATTCTAACGATATAACAACCGTCCGCTGGGGAAGACGCGTTACAGCCATCACGAGCAGCGCCAAGCATTTTCGCCGACGCCGGAAAAAGAATCACCCTTTTCAACAATGACTTGTACATTCCCTCTGCTAAACGTTCCTGCACGAGTTATTTTATGAGAGTTTTCTTCAGAAAACTCGGGAGGGCGGTACAGAGCTATAAAGCAGTCATGCGTCTTTTTTTGCCGCCCGTCCATTCCGAATTAAACACTCCCTCTCCCGTCATTGTTAAATGGAAAAAAATACCGTATTCTACGGCAATGAAATACATATCGGAAAATGGCGAATTGAGGACGGCGCTGCTTGAGCGCTTTTTGAAATATGTGCGGGTGTGGACGGAAAGTTCGTCTGAAAAAGCGGATGCGGGCCTTATTCCAAGCGAAGAGCGCGAGCGGGACTTGGCGCGGATTCTTGCCGAGGAAATGAAGGCGATTGGAATGCAGAACGTTTGCATTACGGACGAGTGCTATACCTACGGCGCGCTTCCCGCTTCGAGCGGCTTTGAAAACGCGCCGCCGTTTTGTCTGCTTGCGCATGTCGACACGGTGGAAGAAGTAACGGGAAAGAACGTCAATCCGCTCGTGCACGAAAACTACGACGGCGCGCCGATTGCGCTTCAATGCGGCGTTACGCTTAACTGCAAAAACGACGCGTATCTTGCGCAGGCGGCGCTTGAGCGCGACACGATTATTACGACGGACGGAACGACGCTGCTCGGCGCGGACGACAAAGCCGGAGTCGCTGAGATTATGACGGCGCTTTCCTATCTTTCCGCGCACCCTGAATTAAAACACGGCGCGATTGAAGTCGTCTTTTCTCCCGATGAAGAGACGGGGCACGGAATGGATAAAGTGCCGCTCCATCTGCTTAAGTCAAAGTTTGCGTACACGGTCGACGGCGGGCATATCGGAGAACTTGAAACCGAGTGTTTTAACGCATACGGGGCGGAAGTCGTGTTTACCGGAAAATCGACGCACACGGGAGACGCGCGTAAAAACGCTTTGGTCAACGCGGCGTCCATCGCTTCCCGCTTTGCAGAAAGTCTGCCTATTGCCGAACGCCCCGAGACGACTGACGGCTACGAAGGATTTTTCGGTTTGATGGAAATCCAAGCGAATATTGAAACGGCGCGCGTCTATCTCATTCTCCGCGATTTTTCCGAAAGCGGAATGCAGCGGAGAATTGACTTGGTAAAACGGCTTGCGGACATTGCGGCGGAGTCCTTCGGCGGAAAGGCTGAAGTCCGCTTGAACGAACAGTATAAAAATATGAAGGCCGTGCTGGATGCCGCTCCCCACGTGGTGCGCTATCTTGAAAAAGCGTATGTGCAGTCGGAAGTTGCAATCGTCAAAAAGCCTATACGCGGCGGAACGGACGGCACGCGGCTTACGGAAATGGGCATTCCCACGCCGAATATTTTTACCGGCGGACACAATTACCATTCCAGAAGCGAGTGGGCGTCCCTTTCTCAAATGTGCGCGGCGGCGGACGTGCTGGTAAATCTTGCCCGTGCAGTCGCGGGAGAAAGCGATGCATGAGTACGTGATCGAAGGCGGTTTTCCAATCAAGGGGACTATACGGGCGAGCGGCAACAAAAACGCGGCGCTTCCGTGCATTGCGGCCTCTCTGCTGACCGAACATCCGGTGATTTTGCGCAACATTCCCGACATTGAAGACACGGCAATCATGCTGAATATACTCCGTTCGTTCGGAGCGACGGCGGAAAAAATCGGCAGCGGCGCATGGAAAATCGAAGCGAAGACGGTGCAGGGCGTCTGCATTCCCGCCGAACTTTCAAAAAAAATACGCGCTTCCATTTTGTTTGCCGGTCCCATGATAGCCCGCTGCGGAAAGGCTGAAATGCTTCCTCCCGGCGGCGACGTTATCGGCCGACGCCGCCTTGATACGCATTTTCTTGCGCTCACGCAACTCGGCGCGCGGGTGGAAACGGGGACGCGCTTTACGTTTACGGCGAACAAACTTATCGGGGCGGACATTTTTCTTGACGAAGCCTCCGTTACGGCGACGGAAAACACGCTGATGGCGGCAGCCCTTGCGGAAGGCGAAACGGTCATCACGAACGCTGCGGGCGAGCCGCATATTCAGGATTTGTGCCGAATGCTCAACGAAATGGGCGCGAAAATTACCGGAATCGGCAGCAATATTCTAAAAATTCAAGGAGTGCAAAGTCTCAAAGGCTGCGACTTTACGATCGGAGCCGACTATATGGAAATCGGCTCGTACATCGGACTTGCCGCGGCGACAAAGGGCAGCGTCCGCATTGAAGGAGTCGGCAATCTCGACTTACGCCCGCTGAAAGTCGGCTTTAATAAACTTGGAATTTCGTGGAACGTTGAAGACGATTCGATTTTTGTTCCGGAAATACAGGACTTGAAAACGAACGCCGACGTTGGAACGGCAATTCCGAAAATCGACGACGCGCCGTGGCCCGGCTTCCCGCCGGATTTAACGAGCATTATGACGGTCGTCGCGACGCAGGTGAACGGCACCTCGCTCATTTTTGAAAAAATGTTCGAGTCGAGAATGTTTTTTGTAGATAAACTGATCAGCATGGGCGCGCAAATTACGCTTTGCGACCCGCACCGCGCCGTCGTTTCCGGCCCGTCCGCCCTGCACGGCGAACACCTCGTTTCCCCTGACGTGCGCGCGGGTATGGCGATGGTGATTGCCGCGATGGCGGCGCACGGGGAAAGCCGAATCAGCAACGTCTACCAAATCGAGCGCGGGTATGAGCGCCTCGTGGAGCGGCTGCAATCGCTCGGCGGACACGTACGCGCGGAAAAAGCGGTATAAGTAGGGCGGTTACTACGTTCTTTGACAGATTTAACGGTGCTCCGCCCTCTCTAGTTTTGCTGCGCAAAACTAGGGGGAATTATGTCTTGTATTTGTTGACGTGGCTTTGTGTGTGCGGAGAGGAAACGTGTCTGGTATTTGCTGGCGCGGCTTTTTTCGTTCTTATGGCAGCAGGAGGAGGCGGCGATTTGTAATGAGGAATTACGAATTACGCATCCCTAATTCCTCATTAACACTTTCTCGACTTGTTGTTCGCCTCAAAATCCGCTAATATGCCGCCATGAACGCAATTATTACAGTCGTGGGAAGCGATAAAGTCGGGATTATAGCGAACGTTACATCTTATCTTGCCGAGCAGCGGGTCAATATCATCGACATTACGCAGACAATCCTTTCCGGAAACTTTGTCATGATGATGATGGTCAATCTTGACGGCGCTGCGGTTTCCATTGAGGAATTGAGAACGTCTCTTACGCAAAAAGCCCAAGAACTTGCCGTTGAAATCAATGTCATGAACGAGCGGGTTTTTAGCGCGATGCACCGCGTGTAATTCCCTCGCTGATTTACGTCAACTTCTTTCTATAATAATAGACTTGAAAACAAAACCTCCGCCAAAACCGGATATTCCCGCAGCGGACGGTAAAAACGAAGGGAGAAAAATCTAACGGTGTTATTGCCTGCCGCACAATCTATTTTATTGCGAAGTTCACACGCTCCCGTCGAAACTTCATTTCTTACAAGTCTGCCTATAGCAAATGCGGGAAAGGCGGAACATCCTTAAATCATTAAACAACATATCTGCCGCCCGACAAACTTGTTACAGGCAGCAATTACGTTAAGTCTTTCTCGCTTTATTCTATGCTGCCTGCAACCGCTCCCGAAACCTCGTTTACCGCTGTTTTTCATCAGTAAACGAGTGCCGCGACGGGAACTTTTTTACGTCTGTCAAATACCATGCTTTGCAGTCGACTTCAATCCGCAGACACCGTTTGCCGCCGTCCTCTGCTCACATTACCGCAGGGTTGCGTAAGCAAACTTGGCAGGGCGGGAACTTTGTTTTATCGTTCGTACTCCGTTCTCCGCCGCCCGTCAATTACGCATTCCTAATCAAACATTCCCAATTATCTTATTACCGCTTGATAAAATCCGTTGCGGAATCTCCCGCCGTCCGTCCGTAAATGCAGATGTCGGCGACCGCGTTTCCGCCGAGCCGGTTCGCGCCGTGAATGCCGCCGGTAACTTCGCCCGCGGCAAACAGTCCCGGAATAACGTCGCCTGAGTTGTTCAAGACTTCCGACTTCGTATTGATTTTAATGCCGCCCATCGTGTGGTGAACTGCCGGAGCAACTTCCACCGCGTAAAACGGCGCTTTTGCAATCGATCGCGTCATATCGCTTGCCGCGCGGTCAAATTCCTCGTCTTTTCCCGCCGCCTGAAAAACGTTGTACCGTTTGACGGCGTCTTCAAGTTCCGCAGCAGGAATTGCAAGTTTTTCGGCAAGTTCGGAAAGCGTGTCGCCTTCAGTCAAAAGTCCATTTCGCGCATAGCCTTCAATCGCCTTTAGAGAATCCCGCACGCTTTGGTCAAAAAGAAGGAACGCAGTCTTTCCCGTCTGCTCTAAAATCGCCGATGACAGAACGTCGCGCGTCGCCATCTCGTTGTTGAAGCGTCTGCCCTCGCGGTTGACCATAATCGCGCCGTTTCCGCGCACGGCTTCGGTTATCATAACGCCTTTACCGGGGACGACTGTGGGATGCGTCTGAATTTGATCCATCTGCGTCAGCGCGATGTCGAGTTGTTTTGCCCACGTGAACGCATCCCCCGTCGCGCCGCTTTGGTTTGTGGTGCCGAAATCTTTGAATTCGGGACGGTACTGAGCGACCATCGCGATATTCGCGCCGAAGCCGCCTGATGCGATGACGACGGCTTTTGCTTTCACCGTGTAGGTTTTGCCGTTCGATTCGACTTTGACGCCTTGAACGCCGCCGTTTTTGACGATGAGATCGGTAACCGTGCTGTCATAGCGGATTTCTACGCCGGAATCCTCAGCGGCCTTTCTCAAAACGTCAACGAGGTGCCCGCCGACGGCTCCCCCTCCTTTAGGGCGATGCGTCCGCGGATTCGTCGAGCCTGCCATTTTGCCCACGTCGGACAAATCCGCGCCGAGCGATATGAGCCAGTCCACCGTTTCCGCAGAAAGGTCTACCATATTCCGCACGAGTACGGGATCGTTTACGTTTTTTCCGCCTTTCATCGTGTCTTCGTAATACTGTTCGTTCGCGTCCTGTATGCCGAGTTTTTGCTGAACGCTCGTTTCCGACGCGTTTAAGCCGCCGGTCGCGTAGTTCGTGTTGCCGCCTGCAAGCGCGCGCTTTTCCAAAACGATGACGTTTGCGCCGCGTAAAGACGCTTCAACGGCGGCGGAAAGCCCCGCGCCCCCCGCTCCGATAACGGCAATGTCGCAAGCCGCGTTTTTGTACGCCTTTTTCGGCTCCGCTTTTTCGCCGCCTGCAAGAGCGAGCGCGTTTTTCATCGCTTCAATCGTTCCTTTTGACGTGAATGTCGCGCCGGAAACCGTGTCGACTTTTCTCACATTGCCGGTTTTTATCAACTGCGCGATAGAATCCTGAATTGCAGGTTTTGCAAAATCCGTTTCGCTTTCCGAAAGCACTGCGCCTTCAACGACGCTGCCGCCTTTTACGGTGAGCGAAATCGTTATCGGGCCGTTTAAGCCCGCGCCCGTTCCTTCCCATTCGCCGTCGGTAAACGCGATGGGCGCCGAATCCGCGCGCGTTTTTGCAACGCCGAACACAATCGCGGCCGCAGAAACCGCTAAAAACAGAGCGGACGCCGTAATCAATCCCCGCTTTTTCATAACACCTCCTTATCAGTGTTTTAAAATATCTCAAGTTTGACTTGAACGATCGTCAAGCCGGACTCTGCCGCGTTCGATTTCGCGGCGAACTTTTTATCATTGTTGAAATTATCCGGAT
This sequence comes from Treponema sp., assembly GCA_052169915.1. Taxonomy (GTDB): domain Bacteria; phylum Spirochaetota; class Spirochaetia; order Treponematales; family Treponemataceae; genus Treponema_D. Next base: position 8,990 of record JBQNBN010000005.1, on the reverse strand, counting down.
TTTTATTTTATCACGCGTATTTTGAATTGAATTGCGAAAGGAAAGCGTCATGCCGCGCATGATTTAACGCGGTTCCATCAACTTTGCGCGGTATATATGCAGTCCCGCCGGTATGAACAAGACGACTGACTGCAAAAGCGCTCCCGAACGGAGACGCGGCTGGAAAGTCCTTTTAATAGTTTGCAAGAAAAAACATTCCCAAAAGCACCGCGTTGCGGCACTTGTCTTCATTCCAGTCCGCATCCGCCGGAAGACTTTGTATGTAATTCCAAAAAATCCCGAATTCGGGATCTATCCGCAGAGAATATTCGGTAAAGTCGTCGGATTTCGTCTGCCGTCCGAACATGAGATACACTGCATTGGAAATTATGTCTAAAAAGATCGTATACGTCGTTTTCCAGTCGTCGGAGGCGGAATAAAAACTTTCAAGTTGATATAAAATCTGTTCTTTGAGCGCAATGTCGGATTTTTCAACCCACGTTTTTTGAATTAAAAGCGTAAGATTGTGTTTAAAACTGGTTAAAAGCCGCTGTTCTTCGCTGCCGCGTATAAAAGTGGAAAAATCTCCTTCGTACCCGAACATTTTTGCAAGCAAATTGACTGTTTCGGGGGCGGCTGTCGGCATATCTGCAAAGTCTTCAACCGCTTGAACGGTGGGGGAGTCTATAAATTCCACGAGCAACATTTTTATCTTTTGCGCTATTGCCATAACAAGATGATATAATTTTCAGTTATTTTATTCAATAGAAGTAACCTATTCTGAAACTTCCGTTTCTAAATCGGTATTCCTTAAAATACCGCGTCCAAAATCATGCCGTCGGTGCAATTTTGAACTCGCAGTCCTGTCAGCCGGCAATTTATCTGACAGGGCTAATAATTCTCATAAAGAATGTCTTTCGTTGACAGCAAAAGACCATTCCACTAGGATACGCGCCGTGCTTGGAGGCACAAAATGAAGAAAAAATATATTTTCGGTGTTATTTTTATACTGTTCGGCGTGCTGCTTGCGCTCATGCCGTATAAAATCGCTCCCGTCTGCCACGCGGAAAAAATGATGAAGTGCTTTTGGACGGCGCGCGCGCTGCTTGGAACGGGTATTTTGCTTGCGGTGCTCAACGTATTTTTCTGCATTATGAGATCGGGACAAAGCGGTATCGTTATTTCCAATATTTTGATTGCGCTTTACGCCGTCGCCGTGCAGACGGTTTTAATCGGCACGTGCAAGAGTCCGATGATGTCGTGCAATACGCATACCAAACCCTCCGTTTTTCTTCTCGTAGGACTTTTTATCGCCGTCAACGCGATATACGTCCTCCTTTCCGCGAAAAAAAGATAACTATGCTTTTAGAAGCGCAGGGACTTTCAAAAAGTTTTAAACGCCGCGGAGACGATTTTTTCGCGGTTCAAGACGTCAATTTTTCCCTCGACAAGGGGGAATTCGTTTTTATCTGCGGGCGTTCGGGAAGTGGTAAGACGACTTTTCTCAATCTCCTTGCAGGACTTTTAAATGCCGACTCAGGGACTGTGCGTTACGGCGGCAAAAATATTTTTGATTTTTCCGACAGTGAAAAAAGTTTGTACCGCAACGAATCCATCGGCTTTGTTCCGCAGACAATCGGCAGTCTTCCCAATTTATCGATTTTGGATAACGTGCGCCTTCCGCACTTTTTATTCCGGCGGGACGGCGACGGAGAGGGGCGGGCGATGCTCCTTTTGGAAATGATGGGCATTGCGCACTTAAAAGACGAACTTCCGAAAAATCTTTCCGGCGGTGAAACAAAACGAATGCTCATCGCCCGCGCGCTGATGAACGCGCCTTCCGTTTTTATTGCCGATGAGCCGACTTCAGACCTTGACGCCGCAACGACGCAAGCGGTGATGTCCGCGCTCAACGAAGTCAACAAAGAAGGAACGGCAGTCGTCATCGTAACCCACGACAACGAAATCTTAGGCGGCGGCGAAAAAACCTACACGATGACGGACGGTAAACTTTCATAGATGTACGGCGCGCAGATTGGTGAGGCGGCGAGCGGCAGAGAACGAAGTTTGAAAGATTGAGCGGTGTGCCGCCCGCACGAGTTTTCCGGCGAAAACTCGCGGATAATATAGTGTTTGCAGATAGTTTTGCGCCATTTTAAAACTCGCAAACTTAGTTTCTCGTGAGCCTTGTTTTTGCTCCAAAATTAAGTTTTCGCGCCTGTATTGAAATCCTCCACCTCTCAAAATTGCCGCCGTTATGAGACTATGCTTTCCGCCGGTGTTGTAGTTACAAAACCGGCAGCGGGCGGCAAGTCCGCTTCAATCCGTCGAATATGTTTTTACCGCCCGCCCATCCCTAAAATGCCGCCCCTAACGCCGTCCTCTGAACTGAGTTTTATCATTCAAACACCGCATCGCCGGCATGAAAAACTAGTTTCTCTCAGGCATTGCCTCCGCTCCACGATTCTGCCGCCGCTCCCCTAACGCCGTTTTCGCGAGTTTTGCCGTAGGGCAAAACTCGAAGCAGGCGGAAACTGAGTAAAATCTTTTAAACTCCGTTTTTACCGCCTGCCGCTTCCACTTTTCCCAACGCGACAAAACGCTGATTCGCTTTGGAAAAAAGCATGGCTTTTTCCGTTTCGATGTCAAAGCAGACTTCTTGTCCGATCCGGAAATTGGTATTGCCGAAGACGACGCCGGTTAAAAGATAGCCGTTTACGTCGATTTTGACGGTCGTTTCCATTCCCGTCGGCATGGAACTGTAAATTGTGCCGCTTAAGTTTCCGTCGTCTTTTATTTTGATGAACTCGGGGTGCAGTCCCAGCACGAAGTCCGCTTCAACTGCAGCGGATTCATCCGCCTCTCCGTCCGCGCTCGTGCCGTCTGCGGTTTTCTGAATAACGTAATGAAAGGGCGTCATCTTGTTGAGTTTTTCGTTGTGCTTGGTGCGCTCCGCTTCATCGCTCTGTTCTTGCGCTATCGCCGCTTCCGTCTCTTTGAGCCAGTTTTGATAGTCGATTTTTTTATTCGGAATGAATTTTAACGAAACGCCGCCGTCAAAAACTGTTAAGTCAAAGTCCCCGGCGTTCTGCGCGCCGCGCGCTTCCACAAAGTTTATCGACGGATTTCCGAGAAAGTCCGCCGCAAAAAGATTGGCGGGTTTTTCGTACATGGCAAGCGGCGTTTCATATTGGTGAATGATTCCGTTGTCCATGAGGCAGATTTTTGACGAAAGCGTCATCGCCTCAAGCTGGTCGTGCGTGATATAGATAAAAGTCGAGCCCATATCGAGGTGGAGACGCTGAAGTTCGCTGCGCATTTCAAGGCGGAGTTTTGCGTCAAGGTTTGAAAGCGGCTCGTCCATAAAGATAACCTGCGGCTTCGGCGCAAGGGTTCGCGCAATGGCGACGCGCTGCTGCTGACCGCCTGAAAGTTCGTTCGGATAGCGATCCATAAACATACCGATTTTTACGATGCGGGAAACGCGCCGCACAATCAAATCGATTTCTTCCGCAGTCAACCCGCGCGTCTTTGTTACGCGCTTTCCGTCCTTGCAGAGCGCGCATTCGGCATCGAGCGTAATGCCTTTCGCCTTGTAGGACGCGATCAAGTCGTCTTTTTTTGCTTTCAATTCCTTTACCGCGTTTTCAGCCGTAGTTTTCAGTCCGTCCGCGCCTTCTGAAACGTGCGCCTCAAAGGAATAGGCGAGCAGTTTTTTCGCCGTAAACTGCGATATTTCGTATTTGTCGATGAGGCGAATAAGCGTTTTGGCGGCGCTTTCTTTTTTGTCAGCCGCCGCGTTGTGTTCGGTCAAAATGACGCGCAATTCCTCCGGCTTTGAAAGAATGCGTATCAATGCGTCGAACGTCTGCATTTCGCGGCTGTAAACGGGCATTTCCTCGTTTATGTTTTTTAAACCGAACGCAATGTTTTGGTAGACGGTCATGTTCGGCCAAAGCGCGTAATTCTGGAACAAAAAGCCGACTTTTCGCTTGTTCGGCGGAACGTTTATTCCTTTTTCGCTGTCAAAAACAGTCTCGCCGCCGATGGTAATTTTTCCGCTTGTCGGCGTTTCAAGTCCCGCAATCATTCTGAGCGTCGTCGTCTTTCCGCAGCCGGACGGCCCCAAAAGCGTTACGAACGATGAGTCTTCTATAGTCAAGTTGAGGTTGTCCGTTCCGTAAAACTTTCCCCACCGTTTTGTTAAATTTTTTAATACGATTTCCGGCATTCTATTTTCCTCCTAGTCCCTTGTCGATTCCCGAGTCGGTCAGTTTATTCACGATGAAATTCAAAAGCAGAATGAACACGATGATGATTAAGTTCATGCCGCTTGAAAATGCGAACAATCCCATCTCATCATAATAATCCATTTTTGTCGTCATAAGACGGTCTTGGTTTACCAAAAGCATAAAAAGCGGCAGTTCGCGGATGCACGTCATAAAGGGAAGCAAAAATCCGCTGATGACCGCAGACTTTTGAATAGGAATGATGATACGCAGCATACGTTTGTGCCACGGCGTGCCTGCAATGAGGGCGGACTCTTCGATTTCTCCGCTTATCTGCAGCATCGAATTGAGCGAACTGCGCGACGCGAAGGGAATGTATTTTACCGTCGCCGCGATTATCGCAAGCAGGAATGTGTCGTACAGTCCGAACAGCGAGCCGAAGATAAAAAACGCAATGCCGACTGCAATGGACGGCAAAAGATACGGCAGGAATGCGACGTCGTTTACGTAGTTTGCAAAGCGGCTGCGGCGGGTTTTGCTGACCGCGTACCCGATTAAAAGCCCGATTGTTCCGGCAAGCAGAGAACAGAACACGGCGACGATTATCGTTCCTTTAAAACTGTTCCATATTCCCGAATTGAAAAGCATTCCGTGCTGACCGTATAAGCCGACGTCCGCCGTTCCTCGGTGCAGCCACCATTTTGCGGTGAGGTTTGCAGCGTTTCCTGTCGTAAAAAAACTATAGTCGCCGGGGTTTGGAAGGAAGGTTTCAAACGCGAATGAGATGATCGGGTAAATGCTTGTAAAAAAGGTAAGCGCAATCAAAACGGCGGGAATTGCGTATTTGCCGACCCGTCCGAGGTTCACCTTGCTCACCTGTCCGCTTTTTCCGGTAACGGTCGTATAACTTTTGCGCGACTTTGTACTCGCTTGGTTTGCCAAAAGAATCAGCGCGCCGAAAATCATCATTAAAACGCCGATAATGCTCGCTTCTCCGGCGTAATTGACTTTTAAGTCGACGTATTTTGTGGAGAGCGTCGTCAGTTTGAGATAGTGCGGCACGGGATAACTTCCCATCGAACTTCCGAAAACGAGCAAAATCGTTGAAAGGATTGCGGGCGTCAGCAGCGGCAGCGTAATTCTAAAAAAGATTTTCGACTTTTTCGTGTTCAAGATAGTTGCGGCTTCTTCAAGGTTTGAGTCCATGTTTTTAAAAATGCCGCCGATGAGGATGTACGCAAACGCCGAATAGTGAAGCGCGAGCACGACAATCGAAGGAAACATGCCTTCAATCCACCACGCCGGCATATAAATGTGAAAAAGCGAGGCTAAAAGTCCGTCCGCCCCGCCGACCGCCTGCGTATTACGAAACATATTGCGCCACACGAGCGCAAGCGTCCACTGCGGCATGATGTACGGAAAAATAAAAATCGCGCTCAAATATTTTTTGCATTTCATATTTGTCCGCGTAACGAGGAACGCGAGCGCGCCGCCTGCAAGAATCGCCCCTGCGCATGAAAAAACTGCAAGAATTACGCTGTTTGCAAGCGGAGTCAAAAGATTTTTGCGCGCAAGGGGACTGGTCAAAAGGTCAATCCAGTTTACAAGCGTAAATCCCGCCGCCTTGCCGGACAAATGCTGGTCAATCGTCCCGGAATGCACGGAAACAGTGTCGGCAAGGATTGTTGCAATCGGCGCAATCGTTGAAAACGAAAGGACTATGCCGAATATGAGCAGAATGACGTTCTGCGGTTTTTGCAGCGCATCTCGAATTTTATTAAAAAAGATTTTGGTTGTGTAAACTTTTTCCACCGTAGGCTCCTAACCGGCGCGATGAATGCAAAGAAGAGCGCATATGCCGCCGGTTGAAATAAAGTCCGTCCGAACAGTCTGTACGAACCGCCTTGACGCAGCACGCGCAAAGCGGAATCGGCTGCAAACGCCGCGGCAATTACGCGGCGCTTTCAGACGGACTAAAAATCGACCTGTTCTCAAAACGGGAGTTTCCGAACAAGTTTTATGTTTTACTTTCTTAAACTGTCGATCCACAGTCCGACTGTAAATTGAGCGCCTGCGCAGTAGTCGGTTTCTTCAATGACGAGACGTCCGAAGTCCGGCGACACCCACCATTCGTAGCCCCTGTCGTTCTTTGCGGGGAAGGCGTTGACGTCATCGAGGTAGCCGTCGCGGCTGTGGTCTTGATTGACTGCGGGGTTTGCCGAATAGCCGCCCATGTCCTTTCCCCACGGCTGGAAGCCGTCTTTGTTCGTAACCATGTAGGAAATGAATGCGCAGGCAGTCCACGGGTACGGCGTGTTTTTGGGGATTTGCAGATAGTGCTTGTACGCGTAGCCGCCGAAGCCCCGATAACCGTCTTGATAGGCGGCAACGACGATGTTGTTGACCGAGGTTTCTTCCGACTCGTTGATTGAACGGAGTTTTGAATAGACGATGAGCGCCGTCTGCCCCGCCGCCGATTTTTTGACGATTTCCGTGCTGATGGGGCCGTCGTCCGTCATTTTGTTGAACTGCGTTACGAAAAGTTTTATCCATGCAAGCGAATATTCCGCGCCGTCGGAGAGATTTAATTCCTTTACTTTGGGCTTGAGTTCGGCGATTGCCGGATCGAAATACGCTTTGTCTTCATCGGAAAGCGCGTCGTAGGCGTCTTTTACATATTTGACGTATTTTGCTTCCGTAAGCATATATAAAAAGTTTTTGCCGACCGGCTCCGAGTCAAGCCCCATGAACATCGGCTTTTCGCCCTCTTTTACAAAGTCCCACACGTTCATGTACATTTTGGCGCCGTCGCCTGCGTTGTACATAAAAACCTTGCTCAGCGTCTGCAAGGTAAGCGGATTGCCGTCGGCAGCGGCGTTTACGCCGGACGCTTCACGCCATTCTTTGGGAACGAAATTGTAGAGAATGCCGGTTGAAATCATCTTGTTTTTAATCTGCGCAGCGTCCTGAATAAGCGTAACCGCCTGCACGGGATGCGCCGATTCGGTGTCTTTAGCGAGCGCTTCAAAAATCGAATTGTTCTTAGGCTGGCTCCATTTGATTGAACCGGTGTAGTCGGGATGGACTTTTTGCATTTCTTCGACGAATTTTTCGCCCGCCGTCTTTCCGCGGCTGGAATTCCCGATGCCTGAAACTTCTTTCCCGTTCGACTCGGCATAGGCTTTTTCTAAAAGTTCTTGAAAAGTCATGCTTTCCGCCTGCGCGATGATGTCTTTTACCGCTTTGTTTTCATCTTTATTCGCTTTTCCCGCGCACCCGACAAAGGCGATGCCCGCCGCAAGCAGACATAAAACCTTCAGCGTCCGTTTCATAATAACTCCTTACATTTTCTCGATTGGAAATGTTTTGAATAGTAGTTGGGCGCGGACTTTCCCTGCGGAAAAGCAATGCCGCAAATCCGCCGCCGGAAAACCGAGCCGTTGTGGTTTATTATGTACCTCATTACGCGATGTGTCAAAAAATTATTTTTGTATGGGGGCAGAGGTGGCTGCGGATGGCAGAGAAAGGAGTTTGAAAGATTTAACTGAGTTCCGCCCATCCGACTTTGCTGGAAGCAAACTTGTATGAAAATGTTGTTTTGCAGAGGCGGCTAACGGGAAAAAAGTGTTTGCCAGACAGAAAGGAGCCACAGTTTGCTGCAAATTGGTTTGCGGCAAACTGCATTTGCTTAACGGCGTCTTATTTTATGCGCTCAATTATTATGTTGAAATAAGATGGAATAAAACGCCGTAGTTGATATTAAAAATATCCGACATAACTCCATCGTTCATCTCCGAGGTAAAAGTTTTGTGAATCAGTAATAGTGTATGAAAATGTCATTCCTCGATAATCTTCCCACTTTCCACTGGCAGTAGAAAGTGTTACGACTAATTGATTGCCGGAAATTCTATAATTACCCGTCGCAACTACACTATATCCTTCATAAAATGTCATAAGACCATAGTTTAAGGACATTTTTACATTTGTTCCGGAACAGGCGTATTTTCCATCTTTCAATTTATATTCATTTGCTGCATTGTTTGAATTTTGACCGGCCGACGAATAAGAATTAGATGATTTAGTCGATAAAGGTTCTGAAGTTGAAATAACGTCATAAGTGTATGTACCAACATCATTTTTTTTATCAAGAAATTCTTCTATTTTTTTGAGTGCTGCGTCTTTATTTTTTTCATTTACGGGGCCTTTTTTCTTTAATGCTTGATTTATTTCATTACTTTGCACAGCCGCCATTTCAAATATTTTTTCACTCATTTTAGAAAACTTTTTAGCGGCACGGCGTGTGGGAGAATGCCCATAATATAAACCGGCAACTTGCGTAAATTTATCAGATTCATAATATTCTTTAACTAAATCGCCCTCTGAATCAAAAATATATAATTTTTCATGCAAATGCATATCAGCTGAATGTGTTGGAAACCCCAGTGGAATAAGCGGAAAAAGACCGCTGGCAAGTAGAGTAAACGTTATATCTTCGTAATAATCATCGTAAAATTTAAGTTTATAATATCCAAATTCTTCACCGGAGGGATTGATTAATGTCCCCTTAATTAACCCTTCCGATTGTTTAAACTGATCAATATCATTATTTCCATAATACTTTAAATTGAGAATTAAAGGCGTATGCGATTTTACTGCTAATTGCATCTTTCCTTCTTCTACAAAACTGACGCAACTCGAAAATAAAAATACCGATGCTGCAACACAGAGACTTAGTTTTTTCATATTATTTCCTCCATCAAAGTCATTGAGTTTATGTTTTGA